>JAABQW010000159.1 GCA_011391275.1 Betaproteobacteria bacterium | reverse complement strand
TACAACGACAACAAGCAGGCCTTCATCAAGGACATCACCAAGGGCACCTACCGCCAGCTCGTCGAGGCGGCGGAAGTCTGCCAGGTGGCCATCATCCATCCGGGCAAGCCGAAGAACCCCGACGAGCCCGGCCTGGACGAGCTGACGAAGCGCGCCGAGGCGTTCAACTAGCCTCGGGCCCACCCGCGCGGGCTCCCCGTCCGCGCGGCGCTGCCGCGCTCAGAAGCTCCAGCGCGCGTTCACGCCGAAGTTGCGCCCGGGCTGCGTGTACCGGTCGATGGCGGTGCCCACGTTCACGAGTCCGCGCACGTCCGACCACAGCCAGTACTTCTCGTCGGTCAGGTTGAAGAGGCCCGCGGCCAGCTCGAGCGACGGATGCGGCTTGAACCAGGCCGTGATGTCGACGGTCGTCCAGGCGGGCGGAACGAACGTCCCCGCGGCGCCCCGGTCGACGCGCGTCTGCTCCCACGCGTGGGTCGCGTGGAGGACGGCGCCCCAGGTCGCGGCCTCGTAACCGATGCCGGCGACCAGGCGCGGCGGTTCGATGGTGTTGAGCGGCACGTCCTTCGAGAGATCGTCGCCACGTGGCAGGGAAAACGCCGCGCGCGCCGTCCAGCCGGCAGCGAAGCGCCACAGGGCGCGGCCCTCGACGCCGTAGATGCGCGCTTCCGAGACGTTTCGTGACTGGAAGGTCCCGGTCGCGCCCGGCACGCAGTCCGGATCGGACGGGCAGGGCAGGGGCGCCCGCGAGACGATGAGGTCGTCGTATTTCGTGTAGTAGGCGGTGAGCATGCCTTCGACGGCGCCCGACTTCACGCGAAACCCGCCCTCCGCGCCGTATGAGCGCTCCGGTACCAGGCCCGGGTTGGGAATCACGGTGTAGCCTGCAGGCAGGCTCGTGAGCCCGATGTTGAGGTCTGCCGCCGGGGGCGCGCGATAGCCGGTGGCGAGTTGCCCTGTCCACGTGAGCGCCTCGGTCTGCTTGAAGAGCAGGCCCAGCTTCGGCGACAGGGCCTCGTCGGCAAGGCCCGCGACTTCGCGGCCGGAGTTGCCTGTGCTGAACGCCTCGTCCTTCGTCGGGCGCAGGCGATAGCGGTCGTAGCGCAGCCCCGGGATCCAGGTGAGGCGCGGGTCCAGCGCCTCGAAGGAGTCCTGCACGAACGCCCCGAAACGGTCGGTATCCGTGACCGGGAAATCCCGCGTCGGCATGGCTTCGCCGCCGATGACCGTGCCGACGGATCCCGTGTTCAGGTTGGTCTGCGTGCCGTCCCGCATCTCGGTGGTCGCCGAAAATGATGCGGTGGGAGAGCGCGCCCCACTGCGCCTCGGACTCGCCGATCGCGACGATGCCGCGGTCGTCGACCTCGTAGGTGAAGCGCGGCTCGCGCAGGCAGCGCACGGTGCCCGGCGCCGACAGGCATACCGCCGTCGTGTTGGCCCGGACTTCCGCGGTGTACTGCTCCACGAGCGAGGTCTGGTAATAGGCGGTGACGGAGGCGCGGGCGAACGGGCCGACTTCGTAACCCACCGCCTCGACGCTGTAGCGGTTGCGCCGCGAGCTGTCCTCCCCGGTGAGGCTCACGGTGCGGGGCGACTGCGGGTTGAGGGACAGCACGTCGGTCGCAACGTCGCGCGCGAAGCGCTCGGCCGTGAGCGTGTAGCGCCAGCCCGTGTCCGTCGGGATCACCCACTTGGCGAGCTGGGCCTCGGAGCGCGTGTCCTGCGGATTGGGCTCGGTGCGCGCCGCGCCCGTGCCGCCCACGCTGCCCATGTTCGCGACTTCCTGGCCGTCCGTGCGCTCCACGCCCAGGAGAAACCGGGTGGTACCCGCGGCCACGGACAGGACGCCGCCGCCGCCGAAGCTTCGGTCCGCATCGGCGTAGGTGGCGAACGCCTCGCCGCCGACGGACTTGCCGTCCGCCAGGTACGAGGAAGGATCGAGGGTGGTGAAGGCCACCACGCCGGCAAGCGCATCGGAGCCGTGGATGGCGGACGATGGCCCGCGCACGATCTCCACCTGCCGGAGCAGGCCGATGCCGAGCGCGTTGCGCGACGCGTTGGAGAAGCTCCCCACGCGGTAGCTCTCGGGCAGGCGGATGCCGTCCACCGTCATCTGCACGCGGTTGCCCTCGAGGCCGCGGATGTTGAAGTTGCCGAGGCCGAAGCGCGTGGCCGAACTCTCGATCGACACGCCCGGCTCGTAGCGGATGAGGTCGCGCAGGTTGCCCGCGGCCTCGCGGAAGAGGTCCTCGCGTTCGATCACGCTCACCGTGGCCGGGACCGAGTCGATGGCCTCCTCGACGCGGCTCACCGCCCCCACCACCTGGACCTTCTCGATCCGGGGCACCGGGGCGGACTTCGCGTCGGGGCCCGGGGCCGGGGACCCGGCGGGTGCGGGAGCCTCCACCGTCGCCGCCGCGCCCGGCGCAGCGGGTGCATCGACCTGCGCCACGATGCGGCGCACATCGAGATTCAGGACGTTCAGCTTGCCGGGCAGGGCAGGGTCGGCCCACGCGACGTGGATCTGCCGCTCGTCGGGGGTGGGCCGGGGCAGGGGGACGTCCAGCGGAATGCGCCGGACCGGAAGGGGCCCCGAATCCGCGATGCCTTCGCCCATGCGGTAGTCGTGCACAAGGCCGTTGAAGACGGGCTCGGTCTTCTCCGAGTAGGGCAGCTCCCACGCCTCGGGCAGCGCCTCGAACCCGGCGAGGAAGCTCTGCCGGCGCGGCAGGTCGATGATCCACGCGAGGCGACCCGTGCGCCGGTTGCGGTCCACGAGGGGAATGCGGCGAAGCTCCCGCGTGCCGGAGCCCGGGTAGACGACCAGTTCGTTGGCGGCATCGTCCGTCGCGACGCGGTAGCGCCCGTCCGCCGAGGCCGCCTCGAGAGCCGAGGCATGGACAGGGGCCGCGGCAAGGATGCAGGCGGCGATGGGCAAAAAAAAGCCGGCGTGGGTACGCCGGCTAACAGGGAGGTGCATCGAACAACCCTTTGTGAGACGTCGTGGCCCGTATTGTAGGTGCTCGGGAGGCCACTTGGACGATCCGGGATCCCGCGCGGGACCCCGGCGCCCCGATGATCAGTAAACGTCGTGCAGCGTGTTGTAGAGGTTGAACTTGCCGGTCGGGGTGATCAGTCGCGGGTCCTTGATGACGGCCTTGAGCTTGAGCGTCTTGTCGTCGACTACGACGATCGCGGATTCCTGGTTCTTCGCGCTCCAGATCGAGAACCACACCTCGTCGCCCGCCTTGTTGTATTCCGGCTGCACGATGCGGCCCGCGGCCTCGCCCTTGATGCCGGCCCAGTCGAAGATCGGAAGCACCTTGAAGCCGGCCTTCAGATCCTTGATGTTGAAGACGGCGATCGAGCGATGGATCTTCGGGTCCGGGTTGAGCGGCGTGTCGACCCACAGGTTGTTGCTCTTCGGGTGCGTCTTGATGAACAGGTTGCCGCCGCCCTGGCCGTCGATCATCT
>JAABQW010000158.1 GCA_011391275.1 Betaproteobacteria bacterium | reverse complement strand
CGGCCGGGGCGTGATCAGCCGGCGAGCCGCCCCGTGAGGGGATAGGCGGGGTCGTTGTAGCCCGGCGTCGAGGGGTGCCCCGGGCGGACGAGCGAGTCGATCAGCGCATCGTCGCCTTCCTCCCAAGGCTTGCCGATGGCGGTGAGGTAGCCTTCCCACTGCGCGAGCGTGCGCGGCCCCGCGATGACGCTCGTGACGATGCGGTTGGCGAGCACCCAGTTCACCGCGAACTCGGTGGCGGTCATCCCGCGCTTCTCGGCGTGGTTCTTCAACGTCTGCGCCATCTCCAGCGACTCGGGTCGGAACTCCGTCTGCATCATGCGCCGGTCCTTGCGCCCGGCCCGCGTGTCCTGCGGCGGCGCCTCGCCCGGCGCGTACTTGCCCACCAGCACGCCGCGCGCGAGCGGGCTGTAGGTGGCCACGCCGATGCCGTGGTGGTGGCAGGCGGGCAGGACCTCCGTCTCGGGCTGGCGGTTCATGGCGTTGTAGTAGGGCTGGCACACCACCGGCTTCGCCACGCCCAGCTCCCCGCAGACGCGGACGGCCTCCGCGATGCGCCAGCCGCGGAAGTTGGATACGCCGAAGTAGCGCGCCCTCCCCGAGGCGAGGATGTCGCCCACGGCGCCGATCGTCTCCTCGAGCGGGATGTCGAGCGAGTCCTTGTGCAGGTAGTAGATGTCCACGTAGTCCGTGCCCAGGCGGTCCAGGCTCTGGTCGATGGCCTGCAGCAGGCGCTTCCTGCCGGTGCCGCCCTGGTTGGGCCCCTCGCCCACGGGAACGCCCGCCTTGGTGGCGAGCACCCAGTCGTCGCGGTCGGCGGCGATGAGCTTGCCGACGATCTTCTCGCTCTCGCCCTTGGCGTACGAGTCGGCGGTGTCGATGAAGTTCACGCCGGCGTCCCGGGCGGAGGCCACGATGCGCGAGGCCTCCGCGTAGTCGGTGCGGTCGCCGAACATCATGGCGCCCAGGCAGAGGGGGGAGACTTTCAGGCCGCTGCGGCCCAGGGGTCGGTAATCCATGGCTTCTCGCGTTCCGGTTGCGGTTTCGTGGCGGGTGTCAGGCGTTCGCGGCGGATCGGCTCGCCGGGGCGCCGCAGGCGTGGCAGAAGAGCGAGAACGCGCTCTTCCTCTCCTTGCAGGCGCCGCAGCGGTCGAAGAGCCCGATGCCGCAGTGCGGGCAGAAGTCGATGCGCTCGTTCGCAAGGCCCACCGGGCGCTCGCAGCCCGGGCAGACGCCCTTGGCCAGGCGCGCGAGGGCCATGTCGTAGCCCAGCACCTCGCGGCGCTTCGCGTCGGGCATCGCCTCGGCCTGCTTCTGGCGCTCGAGGTAGCGGTTCATGGCGAGGATCGCCTGCCGGCCCACGAGGACGGTGATGACGATACCCACGGTGTAGCGCACGTATCCGCCGTAGGAGGGGAGGTAGGGCACCAGCTCCACGAAGAACGTGAAGGCGGCGAAGAAGGCGAAGCCCCACACGAAGGGCCAATACGTGCCGTGGCGCTTCCTCGCGAAGAGCCAGCCCGCCAGGGCGAGCAGCGGCAGCGTCACCGCGAGCCGGTAGAGGAAGACGCGCAGCTCCTGGCTGCGCTGGGCGGCGCGCAGTTCCTCGCCGGCGGCCTGCTCGAGCTCGGCGATCCGGTCCTGGGCGCGGGTGGCGGCCTGGCTCGCGTCGAGCGATGCCTTCTGCTGCGCTTCCACCGCGGCGAGCGCCTCGCGCTGGAGCTTGCGCAGGCGCTCGACGTCGGCGGTGCGCCCGATGAGCTCCGGGTCCTGGTCGGCGCGCTGCGTGGCGCGCCGCGTGGCGAGCCAGGCGTTGAACGAGTCGGTGGCGGCGCGGCTGTCGCCCTGCGCGATGTTGAGCCTGAGCTGCGCCTGCGCGAGCGCCTCCTGGGCATCCTGGCCGGCGCGCTTCGCGTCCTTGATCGCGTCGCGCAGGCGCCCGACCTCCGCCGCGTCCATGAAGTCGGCGAGCTTCTTGCGCTCCTCCACCTTCGGGAGGTCGCCGACGATGGTGCCGCCGAGACCCACGAGGAAGCCCGCGAACACGATCGCCACCAGCCACAGGCCGCGCTTGAACCACTTCTCGGAAAGGCGAAGGGCGTTGCTCATGGCGATCTCCCCGGCTGTCTCAGCGCGCGCCCAGCGCCTCGATGAGCCGCATCCCGGCGCGGATGCCCGCGAGGTACAGCGACACCTTGGTCGACTCGTTGGGCGCGTGGTTGTTCTCGTCGTAGGGGGCCAGCGGCACCACGATCGACGGCAGCCCCAGGATCCGGGTGAAGACGTAGTCGGGCGTGGTCCCGCCGAGGCTCGGCACGACCAGGGGCTCGCGGCCGAAGCCCTTCGCCACCGCCTCCCTCACGACCGGCACGAACGGGTCGTCGAGCGAGGTGCGCGAGGCCGGCGTGCTCTTGAGCTCACGGATCTCGATGTTCGCGTAGCCCCGGGCGTCCGCGAACTTGCGCACGGCGGCGAGCACCGCGGCCGGGTCCTGCCCGCCCACGAGGCGGATGTCCGCCTTGGCGAGCGCCTCCCTGAAGATGATGGTCTTGTGCCCCGGCCCGGTGTAGCCCGAGGCGAAGCCGGAGACGTTGAACGCCGGGCGCAGCATCAGGCGCTCGTGGAACTCGCCCGCGCCCTCCACCGTGGGCGCCACCCCCATGCTCGCCATGACGCCCTCGCGGTCCAGGGGCAGCGCCTGCACGGCGGCGGCCTCCGCGGGCGTGACGGTGACGTCGGCGTAGCCCGCGCCCGGCACCCGCAGGCGCCCTTCGCGGTCCACCATCCCGGCCAGCAGGTGGATGAGGTCGAGCGTGGGGTTGGGGGCCACGCCGCCGAAGTTGCCCGAGTGGAGGTTGCGCTTCGCGCCCGTGGCCGCGAACTCCAGGCCCAGCACGCCGCGCACGCCCATGAGCAGCACGGGCTGGTCGTTGGGGAACATCGGCCCGTCGGAGTAGCAGCACAGGTCCGCGCGCAGCATGTCGCGGTGCTTCCCGACGAAGGCCGGCAGGGGGCGGCTGCCCGTCTCCTCGTCGCCCTCGAGGATCACCTTGATGCGGATGGGGAGCTCGCCGCGCGTCTCGCGCCAGAGCGCGATGGCGTGCAGGAGCGCCAGGTGCTGGCCCTTGTTGTCGCCCGTGCCGCGGCCCCAGATGCGGTCGCCGTCGACGACGGGCTGCCAGGGGTCGGTCTTCCACCCTTCGGCCTGGGCGTCGGCCGGGTAGACGTCGTAGTGGCCGTAGGTGAGCCAGGTGAAGGCGGCGTCCTTCGGGCCGATCTCGCCGTAGACGATGGGCTGCCGGTCCGTCGGGAAGACCTGCACCCCGAAGCCCCAGCGCTCGAGGCGGGCGGTGAGGAAGGCCACCTGCTCGGCGATGCCCTCGCCGGTGAGGCTCACCGAGGGGATGCGCACGGACTCGAGGAGGGTGGCGACCATCGCGTCCGCGTGGTCGCGGACCGCGTCGTCGATGGCGACCATCAGTCGTCCACGGCGGCCGTGACCTCGACCTCGATCGCGTAGCC
>JAABQW010000157.1 GCA_011391275.1 Betaproteobacteria bacterium | reverse complement strand
CAGGTGCCCGCCATCCAGGCCGGCGCCCGGGTGCGCATCGAGGTGCCTTCGCTCTCCCGCTGGGTGGACGTGAAGGGCGTCACCGTCGTCCCCTCCGCCGACCCGCGCACGCACACCACGCAGGTGCGCCTGGACCTGCCCGTCGACGCCAAGGGCCTGCTCCCGGGGGTATTCGCGCGCGCCTACTTCGTGACCGGCCGGGCACCGCGGCTCATGGTGCCCCGCGAGGCGGTGATCCACCGCAGCGAGGTCACCGCCGTCTACGTGGTCGAGGGCCAGGGCGCGCCGCGCCTGCGCCAGGTGCGCCTGGGCACGGCGGCCGACGACCGCGGCATCGAGGTCCTCGCGGGACTCAAGCCCGGCGAGAAGGTGGCCCTCGAACCGGTCAAGGCCGGCATGTCCGCCGCCCCGGCGAACTGAGGCCCACATGGACGGCATGGGCATCTCCGGGCGCGTCGCGCGCTACTTCCAGGATTCGCAGCTCACGCCGCTGGTCGCGCTGGTCGCGTTCCTGCTGGGCCTCTTCGCCGTGGCGGTCACGCCGCGCGAGGAGGAGCCGCAGATAAACGTGACGATGGCGAACGTCTTCATCCCGTTCCCGGGCGCCTCGGTACGCGACGTCGAGTCCCTCGTGTCCATCCCCGCCGAGCAGGTGCTCGCGCAGATGGAGGGCATCGAGCACGTCTATTCCGTCTCGCGCCCCGGCATGTCGGTGCTCACCGTGCAGTTCAAGGTGGGCGTGCCGCGCATCGACGCGATCGTGCGCCTGCGCGACACGATGAGCGCCAACCGCGACTGGGCGCCGCCCGAGCTGGGCATCCTCGAGCCCGTCATCAAGCCCCGCGGCATCGACGACGTGCCCGTGGTCTCGCTGGCGCTCTGGAGCGACGTCGAGACGAAGGGCGCCTACGAGCTCGAGCGCGTGGCGCATGCCATGGAGGCGGAGTTGAAGCGCGTGCCCGGCACGCGCGAGGTGCAGACCCTCGGCGGGCCGGGGCGCGTCGTGCGCGTGATCCTCGACGCCGACCGCCTCGCCTCGCACGGCGTGACGGCGCTCGACGTGAAGAACGCCCTGCAGCTTTCGAACGTGACGGCCCCCACGGGCAAGCTCGTGCGCGACAACCGCGAGATCGCCGTGGAGACCGGCAACTACCTCGAGTCGGCGGCCGACGTGCGCTCGCTCGTGGTCGGCGTCCAGGAGCGCAGCCCCGTGTACCTCGCCGACGTGGCCGAGGTGGTGGACGGCCCGGACCAGCCCTCGCGCTACGTGTGGACGGGCGCGGGACCGGCGTCTTCCGAGAAGGGGATCGGGTCCCCCGGGGAGCATCCCGCGGTGACGCTGCAGGTCACGAAGAAGCCCGGCGAGAACGCCGTCGACGTGGCCGCGCGCGTCATGCAGCGCGTCGAGGAACTCAAGGGCACCGTCATTCCCGCCGACGTGCATGCCACCGTCACCCGCAACTACGGCGCCACCGCAGACGACAAGGCGAAGAGCCTCATCAAGAAGCTCGTCTTCGCCACGCTCTCCGTGGTGGTGCTGGTCTTCGCCACCCTCGGGTGGCGCGAGGCGGCCATCGTCGGCATCGCCGTCGTGCTGACGCTCGCCAGCACCCTGTTCGCCTCCTGGGCGTGGGGGTTCACGCTCAACCGCGTCTCGCTATTCGCCCTCATCTTCTCCATCGGCATCCTGGTGGACGACGCGATCGTCGTCGTCGAGAACATCCACCGCCATCGCGGCCTGCACGGCGGGCCGCTGGCCGGCCTCATCCCGGCGGCCGTGGACGAGGTGGGCGGCCCCACGATACTGGCCACCTTCACGGTCATCGCGGCGCTGCTGCCCATGGCCTTCGTGACCGGCCTCATGGGGCCGTACATGAGCCCCATCCCCATCAACGCGAGCATGGGCATGCTGCTGTCGCTCGCCATCGCGTTCACGGTCACGCCCTGGCTCGCGGTGAAGCTCCTCTCCTCCCAGGGGCACGAAAAGGCCTCCTCCCTCGACGCGAAGCTCGAGCGCTTCTTCGGCTCGCTCCTCGGGCGGTTCATCACCACCCCGGACGCCGCGGCGAACCGCCGCCGGCTGGGGATCGGCATCGCCGTGGCCATCGCGCTCTCCGTGGGCCTGGCCGGCGTGAAGCTGGTGATCCTGAAGATGCTGCCGTTCGACAACAAGAGCGAGTTCCAGGTGGTCGTGGACATGCCGGCCGGCACTCCCGTGGAGGTGACGGCCGCCGCCCTTCGCGACCTGGGCGCCCACGTGGCGGGCATTGCCGAGGTGACCGACTACCAGGCCTACGCGGGGCTCGCCTCGCCGATCAACTTCAACGGGCTGGTGCGCCAGTACTACCTGCGCAGCCTCTCCGAGCAGGGCGACCTGCAGGTGAACCTCGTCGACAAGGACCGGCGCGACCGCAAGAGCCACGAGATCGCGGCGGCGGCGCGCCCGGCGCTCGAGGAGATCGGGCGCCGCTGGGGCGCCAAGGTGAAGGTGATCGAGGTGCCGCCGGGCCCGCCGGTGCTCTCCCCCATCGTGGCCGAGGTCTACGGCCCCGACGAGCCCGGGCGCATCCGCGTGGCGAAGAAGGTGCGCGAGGCGCTGGCCGCCACCCCCGACATCGTGGGCATCGACGACACCGTCGACGACCCGGCGCCGCGGCTCGTCCTCAAGGTCGACCAGGGGCGCGCCGCGCTCGCCGGCGTGTCGCGCCGCGACGTCGTGGAGACGATGCGCGCGGGGCTCTCCGGCATGGACGCCACGCCGCTGCACGACGGCCACTCGAAGTACGAGGTGCCGGTGCGCCTCACGCTGCCGGCGGAGCGGCAGGGCGAGCTGGCCGAGTTCCTCAAGCTCACGCTGCGCGCGGCCGACGGCTCGCTCGTTCCGATGTCGGAGCTGGTGCGCGTGGTCCGCAACGACCGCGAGCGGCCGGTCTACCGCAAGGACCTGCTGCCCGTGGTCTACGTCGTGGCCGACCAGGCCGGCCGCACCGACAGCCCGCTCTACGGCATGTTCGCCGCGCGCGGCAAGGTGGCCGGCCAGGCGCTCGACGACGGCGGCACGCTGGGCGAGTACTTCATCCGCCAGCCCTCCGACCCGTACCGCCAGTACGCGGTGAAATGGGACGGGGAGTGGCAGGTGACCTACGAGACCTTCCGCGACATGGGCCTCGCCTACGCCGTGGGCCTGGTGCTCATCTACCTGCTCGTGGTGGCGCAGTTCCGCTCCTACCTCGTGCCGCTCGTCATCATGGCGCCCATCCCGCTCACGGTGATCGGCGTGATGCCGGGTCACGCGCTCTTCGGGGCCAACTTCACCGCCACCTCCATGATCGGCATGATCGCGCTGGCCGGCATCATCGTGAGGAACTCGATCCTGCTCGTGGACTTCGTGAACCTGAAGGTGGCCGAGGGCGCGGCGTTCCAGGACGCGGTCATGCAGTCGGCGTCCGCCCGCGCCAAGCCCATCGCCCTCACCGCGCTCGCCGCGATGCTGGGCGCCGGGTTCATCCTCGACGACCCGATCTTCAACGGCCTGGCGATCTCGCTCATCTTCGG
>JAABQW010000156.1 GCA_011391275.1 Betaproteobacteria bacterium | reverse complement strand
TGTAGACGAGGTCGGTGTTGTTGACGAAGACCTGCGGCCCCGGCTGGATGCCGTGCAGCAGGAAGGCCGCGAGGATGATCGCCGTGGCGCCGCTGCCCGGGATGCCCATGGCGAGCAGCGGCACGAGCGCCCCGCCCACGGACGCGGTGGCCGCCGACTTGGCCGCGACGATGCCTTCGGGAGCGCCGGTGCCCAGCGCCGCGCGGTTCTTCCCGTACTGGCTCTCCAGCCCGTAGGCGACGAAGGCCGACACGGTGGCGCCCGCGCCGGGCACCACGCCCACGACGATGCCCGTCGCCGTGCCGCGCGCGAACGTCGCCTTCATCGCGAAGATCTGGGCGAGGCTCGGGAAGGCCGTGCGGAAGCGGGCAGCGCCCTGGCCCGCCTCTCCGCCCGGCGCGGCGAAGCCGGTGCTCATGCGCGTGAGGACCTCGCCGATGCCGTAGGCGCCCACCATCACCAGCAGGAACTCGATGCCGTCCTGCAGGAACGGCTGGCCGAAGGTGAAGCGTTCCGCGCCGTAGACCTCGTCCACGCCCACGGTGGCGATGAGTAGCCCCAGGCACAGGCTGATGAGGGCGTTGGCGAGCGAACTGCCGGAGAGCGTCACCACGCTCGCCAGCCCGAAGAACACGATCGCGAAGAATTCCGGCGTCGAGAAGGCGAGCGCGATTCCGGCCACGGGCTTCGCGAGCAGCACCATCACCACCGCCGAGGCAAGGCCCCCCACGAGGGCGGCCACGAGCGACCAGCCCAGCGCCAGCGCCGCTTCGCCCTTCCGCGCCATCTCGTAGCCGTCCCAGATGAGCGGCACGTCCATGGGCTCGCCCGGGATGCGGAAGAGGATCGCGGTGATGGCCCCGCCGTAGGTGCCGGAGACGTACATCGCCGTGAGCAGGATCAGCGCGGGCGCGACACCCATCTTGTAGGTGAAGGGCAACGCCAGCACCACGCCCATCACCAGCGTGAGGCCGGGCAGCACGGCCACCAGCATGCCCAGCACGAGCCCCACGGTGAGAACCATCAGGTTCACGGGCGTGAAAAGGTGGCCGAAGCCGGTCGCGAGAAGGGAAAGGACTTCCATGCGGCTCCTTCAGGAAACGCCGATGGCCGAAAGGAGCGCGAGCGACAGCGCGCGGAACGGCCCCTCGCCCAGCGGCAGCGAGATGTAGGCCACGCGCATGAACACGATCACCAGCGCGAGCCCCCCGGCGAGGCCGAGCGCGGTGGTGAGCACCGGCCGCCGAATGCCGCCGCACAGCGGGAAGGCCGCGAGGAAAACGACCGTGGCGACGAAGAACCCCAGCCACGGCACCGCGATCACGTAGGCGAACACGAGCCCGGCGCCGGCGGCGAGCTTGCCCGCATGCATCGCCGGCGTCGCTTGCGGGTCGTCACCCGCCCCCAACCCGGGCGCCACGGCGGGTACCCGCGCCGCGTCGTCGCGGCGGCGCATGGCCAGGCGCCTCGCCATTTCCCAGGCGCACAGCAGGCCCATGAAGACGAGGATCGCCTTGGGCCAGGCGTCGGGGCCGATGCGGCCGGCGCCGACGTTGGCCTGGATCCGCGTCGCGGCCCAGTAGAGGACCAGGGTCGCGACGAGCAGGAGCCCGTGCGGCAGCACGAGCCTGAGCTTCGACGGCATTGCGCCCCGCCCGATCAGGTCTTGGGCATGTTGGCGTCGATGAGCGCCAGTTGCTCAACGAGGAACGGGCCCGCCTTGGCCGCCGGGATGTAGCTGTCGGCGAAGGCGAGCTCGTCGGCGAGGTACTTCCTGAATTCCGCCGATTGCGCCGCCTTGTCCATGGCCGCCGCCATCGCGGCGACCTGCTTCGGGTCGGTGCCGGCGCGCATCACGATGGCGCGGAACTGGCTGATCGCGAGCGTGACGCCGTACTTCTTCGCGAGCGCGATGTCCTCGTAGCCCACCTGCGGCTGGTCCGCGAAGAAGACGATGGGGCGCATCTGCTTCGAGTCGAGGAAGGAGCGCACGTCGCCCGCCTGCTCGATCACCACGTCGGCGTGGCCGCCCAGCACCGACGCGTAGCGCTCGCCGGGCTTGGCGAAAGGCACGGGGCGGAACTTCGCGCCCTGCTCGTTGAACTTCACCACGTGCATCTCGTCGGGGCCGCCGAAGCCGGTGATGCCGACCTTGATCTCGCCCTTCTTCGCGTCGGCGAGCAGCTCGTCGAAGGTCTTCCACTTCGCGTCCGACTTCACGAAGAAGCCGCTGGGCTGGCGGATCATGATGCCCAGGGGCGCCAGGTCGGAAAGCTTGTAGCGGCCCTTGCCGCCGGCGAGCGTGCCGAGCGTGTCGGCGATGAAGACCGCCATCGTGTGCCCGTCGGCCGGGGCGGAGAGGAGCTTGGTCATCCCCGTGTTGCCCGTGGCGCCGGCGATGTTCAGGATCGGCAGCGACGTTCCCAGGTCCTTCTCGATGAGCGTGCCCAGGCGGCGCGCGAGCTGGTCGGCCCCGCCGCCCGGTCCCCACGGCACCACGAAGTCGACGGGGCGGGACGGGTACTTCGCCTGCGCCAGCGCCAGGCGCGGCGCGAGGGCGAGGGTGGAGCCGGCAATGAGCAGCGAGCGGCGCAGCGCGTTCGGGTTGCGGTCGTCCATGTCGTTTTCCTCCAGGATTTGGATCGGGTTTCGCGGGTCTTTGCGCCCGCGTGATTCGGTTGCCGCGTAGACTATGGTGCAGATTGCGGTGCACAAAAGTCCCGTTTTCCACGATTTCCGCGCCTGGAGGCCGCCCGCTTGGAAAGCAACCAGTCCAACGCCGCCGCGGTGCGCGCCTTCCGAGTGCTCGAGGAAGTGGCGCGCCACCGCGATGGCTGCGCGCTCGCCGACATCGTCGAGGCGGTGGAACTGCCCAAGCAGACGGTGCACCGGCTGGTGGCGCAGCTGCAGCTCGCCGGCCTGGTGGTGCGCGAGCCGGGCACGAGGCGCGTCCAGCTCGCCAGCCGCGTCGAGCGCTTCGCGCAGGCAGCGCTCATGAATGGGCCGGCGCGCGCCGAGCGCCACGCGATCCTGACCGCCCTCGTCGAGGAGATCGGCGAGACGTGCAACCTCGCCGCGCTCGCGGGCACCGACATCGTGTACCTGGACCGCGTGGAGACCTCCTGGCCGCTCCGGATGCTCCTCGCCCCCGGCTCGCACGTGCCGCTGCACGCCTCCGCGAGCGGCAAGCTCCTGCTCGCGCTGCTGCCGCGCCCGCAGCGCGATCGCCTGCTGGCGCACCTGACGCTGCGCGGATACACCGAGCACACGCTGGTGGACCGCGGCGTGCTGGAGCGCGACCTGGAGGACACGCGCGCGCGGCGCGTCGGGATCAACCGCGAAGAGCACCTGCAGGGCATGTACGGTATCGCCGTGCCGGTGATGCTGGACCGCCGCCGCGCCTGCGCGGCCGTGGCCCTGCAGGCGCCCGCGGGCCGCGCGACCATCGAGGGCCTCATGGGCCACGTGCCCAAGCTGGAGGCCGCGGCCCGGCGCATCGCTGCAACCTTCGGAGCGCGCGCGGGCTGACTCAGGCGAGCAGGATCCCCAGCGAGACGGCGGCGAGGAAGACGAGGGTGAAGCGGCGGAACCCCCGGTCGTCGAAGCGCGCGAAGAGGCGCGTGCCG
>JAABQW010000166.1 GCA_011391275.1 Betaproteobacteria bacterium | reverse complement strand
GCTGCCGCAACGGCGCCTGCGGCGCCTGCAAGGGCACGCTGAAGAGCGGCTCGCTCGCCTACGGCGAGCACCAGGACCGCGCCATCACGCAGGCCGAGATCGACGCCGGCAAGGCGCTCACCTGCTGCACCCGGCCGCAGTCCGACATCGTGCTGGAGATCCGCGAGCTCGCGGGCCTGAAGGACCTCGCGATCCGCACGCTGCCGGCCCGCGTCGAGAGGATCGAGATGCCCGCCGAGGACGTCGCGATCCTCTACCTGAAGCTGCCGGCCAGCGAGCGCCTGCAGTTCCTCGCCGGGCAGTACATCGACATCCTGATGAAGGGCGGCGTGCGCCGCAGCTACTCGATGGCCAACGCCCCGCACGACGACACGCACCTGCAGCTGCACGTGCGGCGCACGCCCGGGGGCGCCTTCTCGAGGTACGTCTTCGAGGAGATGAAGGAGCGCGCCATCGTCCGCTTCGAGGGGCCGCTGGGCTCCTTCTACCTGCGCGAGGATTCGGACAAGCCCATGATCCTGGTCGCCGGGGGCACCGGCTTCGCGCCCGTGAAGGCGGTGATCGAGCACGCGTTCCACAAGGGCATCGACCGCCAGATGGTCCTCTACTGGGGCGCCCGCACGCTCGCCGACCTGTACCTCCCGGAGCTGCCGGTGAGCTGGCAGGAGGAGCACGACAACTTCACCTTCATCCCGGTGCTTTCCGACCCCGGTCCGCAGGACGACTGGGTGGGGCGCACGGGCCTCGTGCACCAGGCGGTGCTCGACGATTTCGCGAGCCTCTCGGGCTACCAGGTGTACGCTTGCGGCGCCCCGGCGATGACCGATGTCGCGAAGAAGACCTTCGTGGAGGAGCGCGGCCTGCCCGAGGACGAGTTCTACTGCGACGCCTTCACCTCGGCGCCGCCCGCACCCAACGCGCCGTAAGTCGCCAGGAAAAAGGGGTCAGATCCCTTTATTGGGACGGTTCTGTAGAACCGTCCCAAAATCAGCGCGCGAGAGCGGCCTCGATCTCCGCGAAGCTCGCCGCGACCTCGTGGGTGGCGACCTCGATCCCGAGGCGGCGCGCGATGTGCGTGGCCGAGAAGAGGCCGCAGATCCGCCTCCCCCCCTCGTCCGTCACGAACGTGTGCTGGCGGCCGGCGCGCTTGAGCGTGGCCACGATGTGGCCCACCTGCGCGTGCGCGACCGCTTGCAGGTCGAGTGCCTCGAGCACAGAGGCCGGCGTCATCAGGTCGGAGACGAGGATCTCGTGGCGCCGCAGGCCGCGCTCGTGCATGAAGCGCACGGGCTTCTCCCCGAGGAGGTCCGTTGCGGTGATGACGCCCAGCACGCGGCACTGCGCGTCCTCGACGAAGAGGAGGCGGATGGCGCGCGCCACCATGATGGCCTTGCACTCCTCGATCGTCCTGTCGGTGGCGATGGTGCTCGCCGCGACGCGGCGCAGGTCCGTCATGGCATCCGGGGCCGGCGACTCGAGCGTCAGCCGCGGCAGTGGCGGTGGCGAGGCCACCCGCGAGCCGGAGGGCAGGGGCAGGTGGTCGAGGGCGGCGTAGTCGCGATCCAAGGCGGACTCCTCCAGGCGGTGTGGAAGTGGGACGCGGCGCTAGCCGGCGAGTTCCGCGCTGCGCCGGAAGTGGCGGCCGGCCTCCTGGGGCTTGCCGAGCTTCTCCATCAGCGCAGCGAGCGTCATGTGGCCCTCCTGCGTGGGCTCCAGCGCGAGGCTCGCCTCGATGTAGCTCTGCGCCTTGCCCCACAGCTCCTGGCGCATGCAGAGCTTGCCGAGCGCCAGCAGCAGCGCCGGGTCCCGGGCATGCGCGCGCAGCCACCTCTCCGCGCGCTCGATGAGCGGCACGGCGGAGGCGCCGGCGCAGTCGGCGTAGAGGGCCACGAGCCCCGCGTCCCATTCCGCCTCCAGCGCGTTCTCGACGATGGCCTGCGCCTCCGTGGTCCCGCCGAGGGCGAGGTGGTAGCGCGCGGCGGTGGCGGCGATGGCCGAGTCGACGCGCAGCTCGGAGGGAAGCTGCTTCCAGTAGGCGGCGAGCGCGGCGGCGTCCTGCGCCTTGCGGTTGAGGTTCCCCAGGTGCGCGGCGCGGCGCGAAGCGGAGGCCTCGGTGGGCGAGAGCCCGCCCAGCTTCGCCAGCGTGGCGGTCGTCGCGAGCACGTCGTCCCAGCGGCGAAGCGCCGTCTCCGCCTCGTGGCGCATGCGCAGCAGCCGGATGTTGCGCGCGTCGCGGCCCGACAGGTCCTTCAGGACGGCGAGCGCTTCCTCGTGACGGCCCTGGGAGAGCAGCAGGTCGGCCAGCGTGGTGAGGCGCGCCTGGTCGACCTCGGGGGCGGCGCCCCGGGCCTGGTCCAGGAAGGCCTCGCGCTCGGTGAACCGGCCCAGCTCGTGGGCGCTGCGCGCGGCGATGATCGCGGCCACGGCGCGCGACTCGTCGTTCTCCATGGCGGTGGCGGCCGATCTCTCCGCGCTCGCGTAGCGGCCCTGGAAGAAGGCGAGCAGCGCGTCGTTGAGCGAGGTGCGGGCCCGGGAGCGCGCGCGGTCCGCGCGATAGGCGCGCACGCGCGCGGGGATGGCCACGAGCGTCTCTACGAGGCGGGCGAGCAGGTGGAAGGCGAAGTAGCCGGCGAAGACCAGCACCAGGAGGAGGTTGAGCGAGAGCTCGACGCGGTAGGGCGAGGCGACGATGACCACGTAGCCGTCCGACTGGCGCGCGAGCAGCGCCACGCCGACGGCGACGACGGCGAGGATGACGGACCAGATCGCGAAGCGCACGGCCGGCCTATCGCTTCTCGCGCGCCGCGCGGGCGGCGCGAACCGCCGCGAGGCTCGCGTTGATGTCGGGCGGGGTGATCGACACGGGGCTCTCGGCCAGCTGCCTGAGCGTGGCCTGCGCGTTCACGTTCACCTTCGCCTTGGCGTCGAAGTATTTCGTGATCCAGGCCTGGGAGGCGCGGATGTCGTCGCGGAAGGAGCTCTCGTCGCGGGCGAGCAGCGCCACGCGCGCCGCCAGGAGCCTCAGCTTCAGGTTCTCGCGCAGGAAGTAGGTCTGGGCGGGCGACAGCAGCACCGCCTCGGACGGGGCGATCTCGCGGATGCGCACGAGCCCCTTCATCTCCGCCCAGAAGTCGCGCGCCACGCGCAGCCACGCGGCCTCTTCGTCCAGCGTGGCGCGCGTGCCGGTGCGCGAGGCCGGGAGCGACTCGGCCACGATGAGCGGCAGGGTGTCGGCCTGCTGCACGAGGGCGTCGAGCTTCACGGCGATGCCCACCGTGTCAACGAGGGGCAGGGCCTTCAGGCGGTCCATGTCGCCGTTGAGGGCGCGCCGCAGGTTCGCCACCTGCAGCTTGTCGGCGCGGGCGAGCCGCTGGTCGGCGGCCTGCAGCGCGATGAGCGCGCCCTTCACGTTGCCGGCGAGCTGCAGCTGCTGGCTCGCGAGGATGAGGAGCTGCTCGACCTCGGCGAGCATGCGGTCGTCGGCGCTCCTCGAGAGCTCGCGGTACATCTCCTCGACGGCCACGCGGTTTTCCTGCGCGTCCACCATGCGCGATTCCAGCTCCGCGATCCGCGCCTGCGTGTCGCGCAGCGCCGCCTGGGCCTGCGCGAGCGAGGTCCTGGACTGGGCGAGCTCGGCGCCCAGGTCGGCGAGCCTGCCGCCGGCCGTCTGCGAGAGCGACGAGAGCGCCTGCTGCGCGTTCCACGCCAGCCCGATTGCCACCGCCACCGCCGCGATCGCCACCGCCGCCGCCCAGCGCGCGCCGTGGTCGGCGGCCCGGGGGGACGCGCGCGCCGGTCTCGTCGGGGGCAGCGTGTTCGGTTCGGGAAGCGGAGAGCTCATGACGCCTTTCGCAGGTTGGACAGCGCCTCGACGAGGCCCGCGATGCCGGGGCCCGATACCACCGCCCGGGCGAAGGAGGCCGAGAACGCCTGCCGGGCGATGGCCGGATGCGGCACCACCAGCGCCACGCGCGACCACGATGCCCCGTGACCGGCGAGCGCCAGGAAATTGTCCACTGTTTCGGCGCTCATTGCATGGACCGCGTCGATTTCGCCGCGGCCGAGCGCCGCGTGAAGGTCCGCGGGATCGCTCGCCGGGCGGTCGCGCCGGTAGCACTCGACGTAGCCCACCGTGGCGCCGCGCGACTCGAGCGTGGTGCGCAGGTGCTCCCGCCCGCCCACGCCGCGGAAGATCGCGATGCGCCTGCCCCTCACGTCCTGCAGCTCCGGGCAGGCGAGCAGCGACTCGCTGTCGAAGCCCGCGGCCGGGGCGATCACGCGCGCGAAACCGGACTCGCGCAGCGCGGCCGCGGTGGCCTGGCCCACGCCCGCCACGGCGACCGAATCAGGCCAGGGGCCGGCGCGCCGCGCCGCCGCCACGCCGTGCTCGGCCGCGTTGGCACTCACGAAGATGGCGATCGAGGTCGAGGGCAGGGACGCGAGGGTCTCGAGGCTCGCGGGCGCCAGGGCCACGGGAACGATGTCGAGCGCCGGGAAGATGATGACGCGCGCCCCGCGGGCCTCCAGCGCGGAGGCGATGGCCTCGCACTGCGCGCGAGGGCGCGTGAGCACCACTCCCAGGCCCGAGAGCGGCCCGGCGGGGGTCATTGCCGCGTCTTCGCCAGGAGCGTGAGCACTTCGCGCCCGCCGCGGGCGAGGATCCGCTCGCCGAGAGCCCGGCCGACCTTTGCGGCGTCCACGGCCTCGCCCTCGGCCCGTTCGCGCACCAGGCGCGTGCCGTCGGGCATGCCCAGGAAGCCCTCGATGATGACGGTGGAGCCGATCACGGTCGCGTGCCCGCCCACGGGCACCTCGCAGCTTCCCTCGACCACGAGCCCCAGCGCGCGCTCCGCGTCGGCCGCCGCGCGGGCGGAGGCGTCCACGAAGGGCGCCAGGAGCTCGGCAAGGTCGGCGCGGCCGGAGAGGAACTCGATGGCGAGCACGCCCTGGCCGATGGCCGGCAGCGCCACCTCGAGGGGCAGCAGCTCGCGGATGCGGCTGCCGAAGCCCAGGCGCTTGAGCCCCGCGGCCGCGAGGATGATGGCGTCGTAGTCGCCGGCCTCGAGCTTGGCCAGCCGCGTGTTCACGTTGCCGCGCAGCGGCCTGATGACGAGCGAGGGGTAGGCGCGGCGCAGCTGGCATTCGCGGCGCAGGCTCGAGGTGCCGACGACCGCGCCCTCGGGCAGGTCCGCGAGGCAAGCGTGGCGCAGCGACACGAAGGCGTCGCGGGCGTCCTCGCGGGGCCCGAAAGGCAGCATCGCGAAGCCGTCGGGCAGCTCCATCGGCACGTCCTTCATGGAGTGCACCGCGATGTCGGCGAGGTTGTCGGCCAGCGCCACCTCGAGCTCCTTGATGAAGAGCCCCTTGCCGCCTACCTGCGCGAGCGGCCGGTCGAGGATGCGGTCGCCCTTCGTGGTCATGCCCACGATCTCGATGGCGATGCCCGGATGCCGCTCGGCGAGGCGCGCGGCGACGTGCTCGGTCTGCCACATGGCGAGCTTGCTTTCGCGGGTGGCGATGCGCAGGAGCTTTGGGGTCACGGTCGGGGCGGGGCAGCGGGGGGCGAATCGGGCCGAAATCCTACCACGGGGGGAGTGGGCGAAAAAAAACGGGCACCGAAGTGCCCGTTGAATTGGCCTCTCCTGGAAATCAGTTGTAGGCGGTTTCCCCGTGGGCCGTGATGTCCAGGCCCTCGCGCTCCTCTTCCTCGGGCACGCGCAGCCCGACGACCAGGTCGGCGATCTTGAAGGCGATGAAGGCGACCACCCCCGTCCACACCACCGTGAGGCCCACCGCCTTCGCCTGCACCAGCACCTGCGCGGCGATCGAGTAGTCCTTGGCGGTGACCATCGTGGCCGTCACCCAGTCGGCCGTGAAGCCGGGGCCGCCGAGGTCGGGCGAGTTGAAGACGCCGGTGAGGATCGCGCCCAGGATGCCGCCGAGGGCGTGCACGCCGAAGACGTCCAGCGAGTCGTCGACCTTCAGCATCTTCTTCAGGCCGGAGACGCCCCAGAGGCACACGGGGCCGGCGATGAGGCCGATGGCGAACGCGCCCGGGATGCCCACGTTGCCGGCAGCCGGGGTGATCGCCACGAGGCCCGCCACGGCGCCGGAAGCGGCACCCAGCATCGAGGGCTTCCCCTTGAACATCCACTCGACGAAGATCCACGAGAGGACGGCGCAGGAGGTCGCGATGAAGGTGTTGATGAACGCGAGCACGGCGAAGTTGTTGGCTTCCAGCGCGCTGCCGGCGTTGAAGCCGAACCAGCCGAACCACAGGAGCGAGGCGCCGATCATGGTCATGGGCAGGCTGTGCGGCGTCATCTTCTCCTTGCCGAAGCCGGTGCGCTTGCCCACCAGGTAGGCGCCCACCAGGCCGGCCACGCCCGCGTTGATGTGCACCACCGTGCCGCCCGCGAAGTCGAGCGCGCCCCACTGCCAGAGGAGACCGGCCTTGGCGGTGAGCCCCTCGACCAGCTTCGCGTCCGTGTAGGCGTCCGGGCCCATCCAGAACCACACCATGTGCGCGATCGGCACGTAGGAGAAGGTGAACCAGATCACCATGAAGATCAGCACCGCGGAGAACTTCACGCGCTCGGCGAAGGCGCCCAGGATCAGCGCGCAGGTGATGCCCGCGAACGTGGCCTGGAAGGCGACGAAGAGGAGCTCCGGAATCGGCGTGGCCTTCGAGAAGGTGGCGCCCATGGCGAACGCGCCGGTGGCGGAGTCGAACGTGCCCTTGAGGAAGAGCCGGTCGAAGCCGCCGATGAAGGCGTTGCCCTCGGTGAACGCGAGCGAGTAGCCGTAGACGAACCACAGCACCGTGATCAGCGAGAAGACGACGAACACCTGCATCAGCACGGAGAGCATGTTCTTGGAGCGGACCATGCCTCCATAGAACAGCGCCAGGGCCGGCACGCTCATCAGCAACACGAGCGCGGTCGAGGTGAGGAGCCACGCGACATCGCCCTTGTTGGGCGTGGGCGCCGGGGCTGCGGCCGGGGCTGCGGCCGGGGCGGCAGCGGCAGGCGCCGGTGCGGGAGCCGCGGGTGCGGCGTCGGCCGGCGCGGCCGCGGCGGGAGCTGCCGCCGGAGCGTCGGCCTTCTTCTCCTGCGCCAGGGCGTTGCCGCCGAAGGCGAGGGCCGCGGTGACGGCGATGAGACTCAGTAGGCGTTTCATGGAGTGTTCCCCTTGTGTCCTAGAGTGCGTCCGCGCCGGTCTCGCCGGTACGGATGCGCACGACCTGCTCGAGTTCGAAGACGAAGATCTTCCCGTCGCCGATCTTCCCGGTGTTGGCGCTCTTCTCGATGGCCTCGATGGCCTGGTCGAGGAGCTCCGTCTTGATGGCCGCCTCGATCTTCACCTTGGGCAGGAAGTCGACGACGTACTCGGCGCCGCGGTAGAGCTCCGTGTGGCCCTTCTGGCGCCCGAAGCCCTTCACCTCGGTGACGGTGATGCCCTGCACGCCGATCGCGGAGAGGGCCTCGCGGACCTCGTCCAGCTTGAACGGCTTGATGATGGCTGTGATCAGTTTCATGGTGTCCTCTTGGTGGCTGGTTCGCGCGGGCGGCGACGCTGCCGGTCAGAACGTCTTCTTGAAGTAGACGACGCCCCGGTCCTTGGCGGTGTTGTAGCCGTTGAGGTCGGTGTAGAAGGCCTCGGTGGCGTTGTTGCCCGAGTAGTAGGCGCCGACTTCCGCGCCCTTCAGGAAGCCGCCGGGGATGACGTAGGCCAGGCCGATCCGCCAGTCTTCGTAGCTGGACTCGGTGCTGCCGCTGCCGTCGTTCTTGACGTCGAGGATGCCGTAGTGGGCCACGAGGCTCGCGCCGGAATCGCCGAGGGGATAGGCGGCCGACAGGTCGAAGTACCAGGTGCCGTCCGTCGACTCGCCGGCGGGCCGCGTGCCGAAGTAGTCGTCGAAGTTGTAGCTGAGCTTCGCGCTCAGGAACTTCCAGCCGATCCCGACGTAGCCCTCGAGGGTGTCGGCCTTGATGAGCCCGGGGGCGGCGGTGCCGGGGTAGTAGTAGTAGAGCAGGCCCACGTCGTAGGAGAAGTCGTCGGCGAAGGTGCCCTTGTAGCCGCCGTAGACGTCCCACTCGAGGCTCGACTTGGTATAGGCCCCGAAGTCGCCGAGCCAGCTGATGTTGGAGGCCCAGGTGCCGAGGTAGAAGCCGCTGGAGTGGGCGTAGTCGAAGCCGCCCTGGATCGCGGGCTTGCCGGCCGTCTGCCCGATGCCCCGGAAGATGTACTCGCTGTACAGGCCGACGTTGCCCGTCAGCGTGTGTTCCGGCGTCGCGGCCGCGGCCGGGGCCTGGGCGTGCGCGATCGGGGCAGCGAGTGCGGCGCTCGTGATTCCGGCAAGGAGAAAGACTTTGGAGGCGTTTCGCATGTTGGTATCCTTCAGGGAGGTGAAAAAGGTTGCGTCGGATAGGCTTTAGCAGGGAGCGTGCCACCTGTCGCAAATTTGCAACGCCTTGTTTGTGAAGGTTTAATTTCAGCCCCGTCCAGGTCCTGCACCAATGCGGCACCGTGTTCTGCTGCAGCGCACCAAGGCGGTGCGCAACCGGTGCCGATCAACCGAGTCCCCCGCCAGGGAATTGAGATGAGAGAAAAGCTGCTGGGCGAAATCGCCGCCCGCCTCGCCGAAGCCGCCGCGTCCAACCCGGCGCGCGAGTTCGAGAAGAACGCCAGGGCCGTGCTCGCCACCGCCTTCGCGCGACTCGACCTCGTCACGCGGGAGGAATTCGACGTCCAGTCGGAAGTCCTCGCCCGGGCGCGCATCCGCGTGGCCGAGCTGGAAGCGAAAGTCGCCGCGCTCGAGGCGCGGCTTTCCGCCGGCCGCTAGGCAGTCGCTCGCGCGCGGCCCGCGCCGGCCAGCTCGGCATCGCGAAGGATCTGCCGGGCCGGGAAACGGGAGTGGCGATGGAACATGCGCTGGTGGTGTTGTGGCACGAGTACTGGCCGGCAGTGCTGGTCGTGCTGCTCGGCGGCTATCTGGTGAGGCGCGGGGCGGGCAAGCGCCGCGATGCCCTGGTCGCGCGCAGCACGGAAGCGGCCCGGCAGCAGGGCATGGACTACGCGCCGCCGCGAGGCCTCGACGCAAACCGGGACGTCATCCAGGGCACGCACCGATTCGGCGGCACCACGCGGGGCGTGCAGTGGAGCGCCGAGGTCACGCTGCTCACCTCGGAAGTCGATGACGGCCTCGTCACCCGGCGCAACGGCACGGTGGCCTGCACCCGCTGGACCGCGCCCGGGGCCGGGACCGGAGGCGGCGAACTGTTGCTGATGGCGCTTCCCGAGGGCGTGCGTTCCCCGCCGGCCAGGGCCCGGCCCGGTGGCTTTCTCGGCGGGCTGGCTGCCAAGGCCGGCTGGGTGGCGGCCCAGGCGTACATCCGGCTTAATTTCGGCAACGACCGCGCCAGCTCCCTTTCGATCACGCCCGACGACCACCTGCCGCTTCCCGACGATGCCTTTGGCGCCGCATTCACGGCCTTCGGCAACAGGCCGGCGCTGCTCCAGCGCCTCTCGCCGTCCGCCCGTGAATGGCTGCTCAAGGGACGCGGCGACCAGATGGCGTTCCTTTGGGATGCGAAGGGCCTCTCGCTCACCTGGCCCACCGGGCACGTGAAGCCCGAGGAGGTCGCGGCGAGCGCGGAGTACGGCGCGGTGCTCGCGGGGCTGCTGGGCGGTCAACCGGACGGCCCCGCCTGGAGTTGAAGCAAGAGCCGCGCGCCGGCATCCGGCCCGGTGCGTCCGGGCAGGGAGTGCTCGCGTTGTCGCTCGCCGTCGTATTCAACCACGCGTCTGCAGCAGTACGCCTTTGGCGTATAGACGCCAGTGGCGTATAGTGCCCGTGCGGTCCGCCGTATTTCTTGAAACGCCCGTCGCGCGTCATCTACTGGATCGGCGCTCGATCGCGGATCTACATGCTCGTTGTCTACGCGAAGAACGAGCTGGATGACTTGAGCGAAGAGCAGCTGAAGACGCTGCGCTCGCTCGTGAGACGGGAGTTGGGCTGATGGACCCCAGGCTATTCGAGGAGCTGACCCGGAGCATCCGGCAGGCAGGCGCGATCGCGCGTGGTGAAAGGAAGCCATCGCGCCGTCACGAATTCACGCCGTCCCGGATACAGGCGGTACGCGAAAGCTCGGGGTTGTCGCAGGCGCAGTTCGCGCGGTTGCTCAACGTCAGCGTGAAGACGCTGCAGAACTGGGAGCAGGCTCGGCGGGAGCCGACGGGGCCGGCCAAGGCCCTGCTGCGGATCGTGGAGAAGGAACCCGCGGCCGCCCTTCGGGCCTTGCAAGCGGACTCCGTCTGACGACCGGTGCGTGGTTGACCTGCCTGATGATCCTCGGCCCATTTCACGACATGCCCCGGCGAACGGTCAACTGAGTTCGAAGGCAGGGCGTTGAACCTGACGAAAGACCCCGGGCGAATTCGCCGCCCGCCTCGCTGAAGCCGGCGCCCGCGATCGGGTGCGCGGGCAGGAAGCGATAGTCGCCGCGCCCGCAGCGCGGTTCTCCGCCAACCAGACGGGAAGCGTGCTCCATAGCCGCTTCCGGGCAGGGGGGTCGCTTGTCGCTCGCCGTCGTCCTTTCCCGCGGTCTCGCGGGCATGCATGCGCCACCCGTGCGCGTGGAAGTCCACGTGGGTGGCGGCCTGCCCGGCTTCCACGTGGTGGGGCTTCCGGAAACCGAGGTGCGCGAGGCGCGCGACCGCGTGCGCGCAGCCCTCGCCACCGCCCGCTTCGACTTCCCGCAGAGCCGCGTCATCGTGAACCTGGCGCCCGCGGACCTCCCCAAGGAGAGCGGCCGCTTCGATCTCCCCATCGCGCTGGGGATACTGGCCGCCACGCGGCAGGTTCCTCCGAAGGCCCTGCTGGGCCTGGAGTTCGCGGGGGAGCTCGCCCTCTCCGGGGAACTGCGCCCTGTCCGCGGGGCGCTCGCGATGACGCTGGCCGCGCACCGCGACGGCCGCGCCTTTGTGCTGCCGGAGTCGTCGGCACAGGAGGCCGCGCTTGTCCCCGGTGCCGTCGTGCATCCCGCGACCTCGCTCCTGCAGGTATGCGCGCATCTCACGGGGCAGGAGCGCCTGGTGCGCGTCGAAGGCGTGGCGCGCGCGCAGGAAGCCGACTGGCCCGATCTTGCCGACGTGAAGGGGCAGGCGCAGGCGCGCCGCGCCCTCGAGATCGCCGCCGCGGGCGGGCACTCGCTGCTGCTCACCGGCCCGCCCGGTACCGGCAAGACGATGCTCGCGCAGCGACTGCCGGGAATCCTTCCCCCGATGTCCACCGATGAGGCGCTGGAGTCCGCCGCGCTGCAGAGCGTCTCCACGCGCGGGTTCGCGGCCGCGCGGTTCGGCGTCCGCGAGTGGCGCGCGCCGCACCACACCGCCTCGGCCGTGGCGCTCGTGGGCGGCGGCTCGCCCCCGCGCCCCGGCGAGATCTCGCTTGCGCACCACGGCGTGCTCTTCCTCGACGAGCTGCCTGAATTCAACCGCCACGTGCTCGAGGTGCTGCGCGAGCCCCTGGAGAGCGGGCGCATCACCATCTCGCGCGCGGCGCAGCAGGCCGATTTCCCGGCGCGCTTCCAGCTCGCCGCTGCGATGAATCCCTGTCCGTGTGGCTATTTGGGTCACTACTCGGGGCGCTGCGCCTGCTCGCCGGATCGCATCGCGGGCTACCGCAGCCGCATCTCCGGCCCGCTCCTCGACCGCATCGACCTGCACGTGGAAGTGCCGGCGCTACGCGCGAACGACCTCACCGAATCCCCGGGGGGCGAACCGTCGGCGGCCGTGCGAGCGCGCGTGGCGGCGGCGCACGCCAGACAGCTCGAGCGCCAGGGCCGGCCGAATGCGCTGGTCGCGGCGGGCGAGGTGGAGAAGTGCTGTGCGCCGGATGCGGCGGCGCTGAAGCTGCTGCGAGACGCCCTCTCGCGCCTTTCACTTTCGGCACGCTCGTTCCACCGCGTGCTCAAGGTGGCGCGCACCATCGCCGACCTGGCCGGTCGTCCGGGCGTGGGCGCGGGGGACGTGGCGGAGGCGCTCGCCTATCGCAGCAGCGATCGGGGCGCAGGTCGATGAGACCGGGCATGCCGGGCAGTGGCATCGCGCAAGCGCGGCAGCGAGCGCTGTCCGGTTTGCGAGGCTACTACCGCTTGACGTTACTAACGCGTAGCGGTAGTATTTCCCGGTGATCCAATCGTTCGCCGACAAGGTCACCGCGGCCGTTTTCTCCGGCCTGGAGGTCCGGGGGCTTCCGCGCACGGTTCAGGAGCCGGCCAGGCGGAAGCTGAAGTTGATCGACGCCGCCGTTTCCCTGGAAAGCCTTCGCGTTCCGCCCGGAAACAGGCTCGAGTCCCTTCGGGGCGATCGCCGGGGGCAATGGAGCATCCGGATCAACGAGCAATGGCGGATCTGCTTCCGGTGGGAGCACGGTGACGCCTTCGAGGTCGAAGTGGTCGACTATCACTAGAGGCAAGTGAAATGGCCATCAAGCGCAGCGAAATCGGGGCGTCCAGGTTCGGCAAGGTCCTCACGGGCCGGCGCCTGGCACCGGTCCATCCGGGGGAGGTCCTGCTCAAGGACTTCATCGAGCCGCTGGGGCTCACGCGCTACCGGGTGGCCAAGGAGATTCGCGTTCCCCAGCGCCGGATCGACGAGGTGTGCTCGGGCAAGCGTGCCATCTCTGCCGATACGGCCCTGCGGCTCGGGCGCTTCTTCGGTGTCGAGCCGCAACTGTGGATGAACCTGCAGTCGCAGTACGACCTGGAGGTTGTCGAAAGAAGCCTCAGGGAAACGGTCGACGCCGACATCGTGCCGCTGAAGGATGCTGCCTGAATTACCGCCCGCCGGGGTTGCCGGGCAAGCGCGCGCGACCGGCGAAACCCGCGGCTAGGCGGGCAACGCGACCTTTCCCCCAGTGCTGAACTGGTAGTCGCGGAACACGTGCTCCGCGGTCAGGAGCTCGTAGCCGCCGTCCGCCAGCCTGCGCGAGGTGTCCTTCAGCCGGTACGTGTAGTGGCCGCAGGTCCAGCAGTCGAAGTTGCGCATGGCGGTGCACAGGCACGTCTTGTCCATCACCGAGACCTTCTTCGCCCCCGGGTGCGCGGCGACCTCCCGGTTGTAGGCGGTGATGTAGGCGCAGTTGCCCGAGGCGTCGAGCAGGTAGCCGTAGGCTTCGCAGTTGGGGCGGATGCCGTCGCCGATCGCCGGGCTCGACTTCAGCATGCGCATCGGGTAGCCGGTGGGCGAGATCATGTTGACCTCGATCTCGTCCTCGCTCGCCTTGAAGTACTCCTGCTTCACCTTGTCGGGAAGGCCGCACTCCTTCGTCACCGTGAAGCGCGTGGCCACCTGCACGGCCGCCGCGCCCTCCTCGAGGTAGGAGACGGCGTCGCCGCCGGTGAAGATGCCGCCGGCCGGGATGAGCGGGATGTCCAGCTTCTCGGCCTGCAGGTACTGCCGGATTTCCGCCACGATCGTGCGCAGGTCGTACTTGTCCCAGTCGTCGGCCCCGAACCCCAGGTGCCCCCCGGCGAGCGGGCCCTCGATCACCACGTAGTCGGGCAGCCGGTCGAGACGGGCGTTCTTGCGCAGGAAGATCTGCAGCGCGCGCAGCGACGAGACGATGATGCCGAGCTTGGCGTCGCGGAAGCGCGGGTGGTCGGCGACCAGCGCCAGCGTTCCCAGGTGCAGCCCGGCGCTCAGCGTGATCCCGTCGATGCCGGCGTCGAGTGCCGCGTTCATGCGCACGCGCAGCGTCTCGCGCGGGGCGTTCATCGTGAGCTTTTCCATGCAGTTCACGAAGATCATGCCGTTGCCGCGCTTGGCCTCCATGGTGCGGCCCACGTGGTTCTGCGTCGCCTCCGCGAGCCGTCCCAGGTCGAACTGGATCGCGGACTTGTCGGAACTGGCGACGTTGTACTTGTAGAGCTTGGTCTTCTCCTTGACGAACTGCGTCTTGAAGCGCCGGTCGGAGACGGTCTGCACCATCGCATCCGAGATGTGGCCGATGCCGCCCAGGCGCGCGGCCTCGAGCGCGAGCGTGGCGGTCGAGATGTCCACCCCCATGCCGCCGACCATGACCGGCACCAGTTCCTGCTTGCCGAACCGCAGGCGAAAATCATCCACGCATTTCATCGTCATCCTTTGGCTGCCGTCGGCTTTCTTCCTGCGCCCCCGGGGCGTGGCGACGTGCAATCCAGCCAGTTTGCCATACGCGAAGGTCTTCCCCGTGACGGCTTCCAGAAGCCTTCGCCGTGTAGGGTCTTTCCCGGTGCCTGGCCGTGCGGCGCGCGCCCGGCCGCCGCTCAAAGGCGGTCGCACACCTCCAGGCGGCCGATCGTGAAGCGCCCGCGCAGCCCCGGCTGCCGCGCCTCGATGCGAAGGCCCGAGACGTTGCGCAGGATCTCCCCGATCGGGCGGGCGACGCCCGCGCCGGGGACCTGCCGGAACTCGCGGATCGGGATCTCGAGCGTGGCCGGCCCCGCGATTCGCGCGGCCGACCGGTGCGTGTTGTAGCCCAGCGCCTCGGGGCCGAAGTCCTCGAGGTGGAACTCGAGATCCACCGGCGCGGGCGAGTCGACCGTCACGCGCAGCGATCCCTTGTCCGCGCCGTCCGTCCAGTCCACGCCCTCGCGGCGGTCGGCCATCGCGTCGGTGACGAAGGGCAGCTTCACGCCGCACTGGTAGTACGCGCGTCCCGACGCGGGCAAGTCGCAGGCGACGGTGAGGACGCGCTCGTCCAGGCGAAGGCTCGTCGTGCCGCCCGGGGAGGAAATGGCGTGCGCCGTGCCGCCGGTGCCGATCTTGGCGTTCTGGTTGAACTCCTCGTTCTCGAAGTGCCGCCCGGCGAAGGCGCCGTGGGCGAAATCCGCGAGCGGCACGCATTGCGGCCTTGCGCCATCCCCCGAAGGCAACGGGCCGCTTCGCACGGCGCGGTCCGCATACGCCAGGCGCCGTTGCGCCGCTTCCGTGCGCCCGTCGGCGAGGCTCCCGGCGATCTCGGTTATCGAGAGAGGCGCCAGCGTGAGCGACTCGGCGGGCTTCCCGCAGCCGCAGAACGCGGGGAGGCGCACGTCCGCGCCCTCGGCGGCCGAGACGCTCACCGCGCGGCGGAAGAAGGGGCTCCTGTTCACGACGAAGACGCGGTACTTCCCCCAGCGGTGGTAGCCGTGGGCCTCGAGAAGCGGCCGGCGCACGCTCGCCGCCACGGACTGGTGGTCCAGGATCCCCGAGAGCAGGCCGTAGGCGTGGAAGAGCGGCACCGGCGCCAGGCGCGCTCCCTGGTACAGGCCCAGGGTCGAGCCTGCCGGCTCCACCAGCGACCAGTGGAAAAGACCCGCCACCCTCGGCGAGGCGAGGAGCCCGGGCACGGTGAGGGCGGCCATGAAGGAGTCGCCGCCGCTGCCGGGGTAGGCCGCCTGCCCCTCGTACTGGTAGGTCGCGTTGTACTCGCCGACGAGCAGCGGCGGCACGCCCGCGAGGTGCGGCTCGAGCTCCGCGAGGATGCGCCGGAAGAGGCTGCCGCCCGCGAGCGACTCCCACTCCTTCTGCGCGCCGGTGAAGGGATAGAAGTGCACCGACACGAAGTCGGGCCGGTGCGCGAGCTTCGCCCGGGCGAAGGGAAGCAGCCAGTCGAAGACCGGCTTGTACTTGACCGTCACCGGGTCGTCGTCGCGGTAGCGCGGCGCGGCGAAGGAGGAGAGCTCCAGCGCGATGATGCGCGCGGCGGGGAGGCGTGCCTTCACGAGCGCCACGATGCGGTTGTAGTCGGCGACGTAGTCCGCGACCGCGTAGCGCGGCACGATCCGGTCGGCGACGAGCCGGTCGACCTCGTTGCCGATGGCGAAGCCGCGTGGCTCGCACTTGCGCTCGGCCAGCGTGTCCAGCGCCGCCGAGATCTCGCGGTCGGTGTACGTGACGGGAAGCTGCAGGTAGAAGTCCTGCCGGCGCTGCGCCGCCCAGGCGCAGGCGGACGCCGCGGCGGCATTGAAGCGCCCGGCCGGCAGCTTCGAGACCCAGATGCCGCTCATCTTCAGCGCGCCGAGGAGATCGCCTTCGCGAAGGCTGCCTACCTGCGCGAGGCTCGACCCGGCATAATTGATGCCCAGGATCCTGCGGGGCGCGTCCTGCGGCGCGGGAAGCGTTGCCCCGCAGCCGGGCTTGCATGCGTCTGCGCCCGCCGCCATCGAGGAATGCCATTGCAGGAACGCTGCCAGCGCCCAGGCCACAGTGATGCGCAACGGTGCGTGAAACCCCATCGGGAATGATGCCTTTGTCGCTCGGACAGCGCGCGATCCTTCCATGCCTTGCCGTCATGGTCAACGGTTGCGCCCAGATGACCCGTGAGGCGGTCCCGCCGGAAATCGCGCGCCACGCGCCGCTTGCGCCCCTGTACGCGCACCGCTTCCCGCTGGGCGCGGCGGTGGAGCCGCGCCACCTCGAGGGCGCCGACGGCCACCTCCTCGCCTGGCACTTCAACGCCGTGGTCGCCGAGAACGCGATGAAGCCGCCGCGCCTGCAGCCCGCCGAGGGGCAGTTCGATTTCGCGGCCGCCGACCGCATCGTCGCCTTCGCGGAAGAGCGCGGCATGACGATCCGCGGCCACACGCTCCTCTGGCACGAGGAGACGCCGGACTGGTTCTGGCGCGCCCCCGGCGGCGGCCCCGCGACGGGCGACAGGGTGCTGGAGCGGCTGCGCGCGCACATCCACGCCGTGGTGGGGCGGTACCGCGGCCGCGTCCACGCGTGGGACGTCGTGAACGAGGTCGTCGACCCGGCCGCGCCCGGCTGCCTTCGCGACGACCGCTGGCTGCGGGTCGTGGGCCCGGGCTACGTGGAGGCGGCCTTCCGCTACGCGCACGAGGCCGATCCCGGGGCGCGGCTCTTCGTGAACGACTTCGAGACGACGCGGCCACCCAGGCGCGATTGCCTGCTGGGGCTGGTGAGGGACCTGCGCGCCCGCGGCGTGCCGGTGCACGGCATGGGTCACCAGATGCACGTGGACGTGGACCGGCCGACGGCGCGCGAGGTGGACGAGACGCTCGCCGCGTTCGCCGCCCTGGGCCTCGACAACCACGTCACGGAGCTCGACATGAGCCTCGGCCCAGCCCCCCGCCAGGCGCCGGGCGGCGAGGCCGCGCTGCTGGCCCGCCAGGCGGCCCGCTATGGGGAATTCTTCCGGGTGTTCGCGGCGCGGCCCGACGTGAAGTCCGTCACGCTGTGGGGCCTCTCGGACGCGGACACCTGGCTCATCCGCGGCGCGAGGCAGGGCAGCGGGGACAAGCCGCTGCTCTTCGACGCGCGCCGGCAGCCCAAGGCGGCCTACCGGGAGGTCGCGGGCGCCGCCCGCTAGCCATCGGCCATGCGATCTCGCGCCCTCGTCCTCGTCCTCGCCGGCGCCCTTGCCCTCGTCCTCGCAGGTGCCCTTGTGGCCGTGGCCGTTGCGTGGCTGGCCATATTCCCCGGGAGCGGGATCAAGGGGGCTGCGGTTGCCGTCGGGCTCCAGGAAGGCTGCGTGTCCTGCCACGGCGGCGTCACCGGCCTCGAAGGCGCGCACGCGCCGGCGAAGATCGGCTGCGCCTCGTGCCACGCGGGCGACAAGGGCACGCATGACAAGGACCGCGCGCACGCCGGCATGGTGCTCGTGCCCGGCAATCTTGCGGATGCGGGGAAGACCTGCGGGCAGGCCGGCTGCCACGAAGCCATCGTGCCGCGCGTCGAACGCTCGATCATGACCACCATGGCGGGCGTCATCGCAGTCGACCGCGTTGCCCTCGGCGAGCCGGCGATGCCCGACGGGCGCCTGCCGCACGCGAGCCGGCTGGGCCACGGCGTGGCCGACAGCCACCTGCGCGAGCTCTGCGTCGGCTGCCACCTCGGCCAGGCCAAGACGGAGTGGGGACCCATCGGCCAGGAGTCGCAGGGCGGCGGCTGCAACGCCTGCCACCTGGAGTACGGCTCCGAGGCGGCGAAAGCGGTCGCCACCTACGCGAAGACGCCGCGGGCGGAGCGCAAGGAGATCCCCGCGGCGCACCCCTCGTTCACGCTGAACCCGCGCAACGCGCACTGCTTCGGCTGCCACAGCCGTTCCGGGCGCATAGCGCTGAGCTACGAGGGCTGGAACGAGCTGCGCGACGAGGCCGGCAACAACGCCACCCCGGCTTCCCCTGAAAAAAGGGGTCAGATCCCTTTTTCGGCGGGGAAAAGGGATCTGACCCCTTTATTCCGAAAGCTCGACGACGGGCGCTGGGTGGAGAAGATCGTCGCCGACGTCCACCACGAGCGCGGCCTGGAGTGCATCGACTGCCACACCGCCAACGAGCTGATGGGCGCGGGCGCGGAAGTGCTGCGCAAGAGCCAGCAGCAGAAGGTGGGCTGCGAGGACTGCCACGCGCGGAGCCTCGCCTCGGTCGCGCCGGAGTTCGTCGACCCCGAGTCGCGCCTGCTGATGACGCTGCGCAAGTGGACGCTCGCCCCCGGCCAGCGCATGGGCACGACGCGCGACGGCGAACCGCTCGTGAACGTGGTCGTCGAGGAAGGCAAGGGCGCGCGGCTGCTGCGCAAGCGCACGGGCGAGTCGCTGCCGCTCAAGCCCCCGCTCGCCGTCTGCACCGAGGGCAAGGGGCACGCGAGGCTCTCCTGCGCGAGCTGCCACACCGCCTGGATCCCGCGCTGCAACTCCTGCCACACCGAGTTCGACCCGAAGGACGAGGGCTTCGACCATGCGGCGCAGAAGTGGGTGCCGGGCACCTGGAACGAGACGGCGGGCCCCTTCGTGGCGGCGGCCCCGACGCTTGGCGTGCTGCACGACGGGACCGCGCGCGGCGCGATCGACACCTTCGTGCCCGGGATGATCATGACCTTCGACCGCAACAAGGAGGCGGGCAAGCCCCCCGACATCCTCTTCCGCCGGCTCTACGCCAAGCTCGCCGGGCACACCACGCGGCGCGAGGCGCGCTCGTGCGAGTCGTGCCACGGCGAGCCGCTCGCGCTGGGCTTCGGCAAGGGGAAGCTGCGCTACGCGGTGTCGGGCGCCACCGGCCGCTGGCAGTTCACGCCGGAGAAGAAGCCCTCGCCGCACGACGGCCTGCCCGAGGATTCCTGGACAGGGTTCCTGAAAGGGCGCACCGGCATGGTCTCGACTCGCGAGGGCGCGCGCCCGTTCTCCGTCGCGGAGCAGCGCCGCATCCTCACCGTCGGCGCCTGCCTCTCGTGCCACGCCGGCGATTCGCCCGTGATGCGCCGGGCCGTGGCGGACTTCGAGGGCACCCTCGCGAAGCGCAGCCGCCAGTGCGTGCTTCCGGCGTGGCCCTGAGCGCCCGATGATCGCGCCCGACCGGCACGCGCGCTCGTTCCGCATCGCCTTCGCGGCGCTGCTGGGCTCGCTCGCCATGCTGGGGCCCTTCGCGGTCGACACGTACCTGCCGGCATTCGGCGGCATGCAGGCGGCGCTGGGCGCCTCTCCGCTGCAGATGCAGCAGACGCTCTCGGCGTACCTGCTCGCCTTCGGCGTGATGTTCCTCTTCCACGGCGCGATCTCGGACAGCTTCGGGCGCAAGCCCGTGATCGTCGTCTCGCTCGTCGTCTTCACGCTGGCCTCCGTGGGCGCGGCGCTCGCGACCAGCGTGCAGGCGCTGATCCTCTGGCGCATGGCCCAGGGGATCTCCACCGGCGCGGGCATCGTGGTGGGCCGCGCCATGATCCGCGACCTCTACGGCGAGGACGACGCGCAGCGGCTCATGTCGATGGTGACGCTCTTCTTCGGGCTGGCCCCGGTGGTCGCCCCCATCGTCGGCGGCCTCCTCTTCGAGGCCTTCGGCTGGCAGTCGATCTTCTGGTTCCTCGCCGCCGTGGGGTTGGTCCTCGTGGTCGCCGGGGCGAGGCTCCTGCGCGAGACGCTTCCCGAGGAACACCGCCACTCCTTCCACCCGAGGGCGCTCATGATCGGCTACCGCGAGGTGGGGGCGAGCCGGCCGTTCCTGCTGCTCTCGCTTGCCATGGGCTTCAACTTCAACGCCTTCTTCCTGTACATCCTCTCGGCGCCGATGTTCCTGTCGACGCACCTCAAGCTCGCGCCCACGGAATACTCGTGGCTCTTCATCCCGTCGATCGCGGGCATCCTCGTGGGCTCGCAGCTCTCCGGGCGCGCGGCGGGGCGGCTGTCCCGCGCGCAGACGCTGCGCCGCGCCTACACCTTCATGGGCGCCTCGGCGGTGGCCAACCTCGCCTACTCGCTCGCCTTCCCGCCCTCGCTCCCGTGGGCGGTCATGCCGATATTCTTCTACGCCCTCGGCTCGGCCATGGCGATGCCGACCATATCGCTCACCACGCTGGACCTCTTTCCCACGCGGCGCGGCATGGCGGCGTCTCTCCAGGGCTTCGTCTCGGGGATGATCAACACGGTCACCGCGGGCGTGATCGCCCCGGCCGTCTTCCACGACACCCGCTGGATGGCGGCGGCGATGGCGGCGATGATGCTCACGGGGTTCGTGTGCTGGCGCATGTACTACGCGGGGACGCGACACTGACGGAAGGGACGGAAAAGGGATCTGACCCCTTTTCCGTCCCTTCCGTATATGTACGCCTGCGCACGGAACTTCCCTGCCGGGAGGCGGAGGATTGACATGGGGCACGGGCACCCGGAGGGAGCCTGCCCGCAACGGCGCCGGCCCCGGCCCGTTTCCACTTCGCGGGACGCAGGCATGTCCGACACGACGACCACGACGACGCTCGAGCGACACCATCTGCCGGCCGGTGCTTCCGACCGCGTGGCTTACGCCTTCACCAAGCTGCTGCGCTTCTTTGCGGACGCCTTCTTCGCCCGCCGCTACGGCCATCGCGCCGTCGTGCTGGAGACGGTCGCCGCGGTGCCGGGCATGGTCGGCGGTGCGTTGCAGCACCTCCGGTCGCTGCGGCACCTGGAGGGCGACCGCGGCTGGATCCACACGCTCCTGGAGGAGGCCGAGAACGAGCGCATCCACCTGCTGACCTTCGTGCACATCGCCCGGCCCTCGACGTTCGAGCGCCTGCTGATCCTGCTGGCGCAAGGCGCCTTCTACAACCTCTTCTTCCTGCTCTACCTCGTCTCGCCCAGGACCGCGCATCGCGTCGTGGGATACTTCGAGGAGGAGGCCGTCGTGAGCTATACCGAGTACCTGGCCGGCGTGGACGACGGAACCTACGCCAACGTCCCGGCGCCCGCGATCGCGATCAACTACTGGAAGCTCGACCCCGGCGCGCGATTGCGCGACGTCATCATTGCCGTGCGTGCGGACGAGAGTCGTCACCGCGATGTCAATCATGGCTTCGCCGACGAGCTGGACGGCGCAACCACCACGTGAGGAGGCGGACATGAAGCTCGGTGACCAGAGAGCCAGCGGCAACGTCGAGGACCGGCGCGGGATCGGCGTGGTCGGGGGCGGCATCGGCATCGGCGGCATCGTGATCGCCGTCGTCGCCTACTTCCTCGGCTTCGACCCGGCGCAAGTCCTGAGCCTGGCCGAACAGGTCGCGCCGCAAGGCGAGGAGAGGGAGGCGCCCAAGGGCGCGCCCGCGGACGAGATGGGCCAGTTCGTGGCCAAGGTCCTCGGCAGCACCGAAACCGTCTGGGGCCGCATCCTTCCGCAGTCGGGCAACCAGTACCGTCCCCCGACTCTGGTCCTCTACGACGGGCAGGTTCGCTCGGCCTGCGGCATGGGGCAGGCGGCCATGGGCCCGTTCTACTGCCCCGGCGACGAGAAGCTCTACATCGACCTCTCGTTCTTCCGCGACCTGCACTCGCGTTTCGGCGCACCGGGCGATTTCGCCCAGGCCTACGTGATCGCCCACGAGGTGGGCCACCACGTGCAGAACATCACCGGCACCTTCCGGAAGGCGGAAGCGGCGCGCGCGCGCGCCTCCACGGCCGAGAACAACCGGCTTTCGGTGCGCATGGAGCTGCAGGCCGACTGCTTCGCGGGCGTCTGGGGGCACCACGCGGGCAACATGAACCAGCTGGATGCCGGCGACATGGCCGAGGCGCTCGCCGCCGCGTCCGCCATCGGCGACGATCGGCTGCAGAAGCAGACGCAGGGCCGCGTGGCACCCGACTCGTTCACGCACGGCTCGTCGGAGCAGCGCGTGCGCTGGTTCAAGCGCGGCATGGACTCCGGCCGCCCGGCGGACTGCGACGCTTTCTCGGCCCGCTCGCCCTAGGCGGACGACGTGTCGAAGGGGACGCTACCCTTCAACCAGGCCGGGTCATGTCCCCGGGTCGCACCCACTCGTCGTACTGCGACTCGCTGACGTAGCCCAGCGCGAGCGCCGCCTCGCGCAGCCCCGTGCCCTCGCGGTGCGCCTTCTTCGCGATGGCCGCGGCCTTGTCGTAGCCGATGTGCGGCGCGAGCGCCGTCACCAGCATGAGCGAGCCCTGGACGAGCGCCGCGATGCGCTCGCGGTCGGGCTCGATCCCCCGGGCGCAGTGCTCCTCGAAGCTCGCCATGCCGTCGCTCAGCAGGCGCACGCTCTGCAGGAACGCATTCGCGATCACCGGCTTGTAGACGTTCAGCTCGAGGTGGCCCTGCGCGCCGCCCATGTTGATCGCCACGTCGTTGCCGAACACCTGGCAGGCCGCCATGGTGAGCGCCTCGGCCTGGGTGGGGTTCACCTTGCCCGGCATGATGGAGCTGCCCGGCTCGTTCTCCGGGATGGAGATCTCGCCGATGCCGCTGCGCGGGCCGCTCGACAGCAGGCGGATGTCGTTGGCGATCTTGGTGAGCGACGCCGCCAGGCCCTTCAGGGCGCCGTGGGCGTGCACCATCGCGTCGTGCGAGGCGAGCGCCTCGAACTTGTTGGGCGCCGTGACGAATTCGCAGCCCGCGCGGCGGGAGAGTTCCGCCGCGGCGAGCGCGCCGAAGTCCGCGTGGGTATTGAGGCCGGTGCCGACCGCGGTCCCGCCCAGGGCGAGCTCGGACAGGTGCGCAAGCGTGGACTCGATGTGGGCTCGCGCGTGGTCGAGCTGCGCGACGTAGCCGGAGAACTCCTGGCCCAGCGTGAGGGGCGTGGCGTCCTGCAGGTGCGTGCGGCCGATCTTCACGATGCCGTCGAACTCGCGCGACTTGGCGGCGAGCGTGTCGCGAAGGGCGGCGAGCGATGGCAGCAGGCGGCGACGGATGCCCACCACCGCGGCGACGTGCATGGCCGTGGGGAAGACGTCGTTGGAGGACTGGCCGCGGTTCACGTCGTCGTTGGGATGGACGAGCCGCCCTTCGCCGCGCGGCCCGCCCATGAGCTCGCTCGCGCGGTTCGCCAGCACCTCGTTCATGTTCATGTTCGACTGCGTGCCGGAGCCGGTCTGCCACACCACCAGAGGAAACTCCCCCGGCCAGCGCCCCGCCAGCACCTCGTCGGCGGCTTGCGAGATGGCGCGTGCCTTGTCCGGGGCGAGACCCTGCAGCGACTCGTTCACCGTCGCGCACGCGCGCTTGACCCAGGCCAGCGCCTCGATGATCTCCGCCGGCATGCGCTCCCCGGAGATGCGGAAGTGCTCCAGCGAGCGCTGCGTCTGGGCGCCCCACAGTCGCGCCGCGGGCACGTCGATCGGCCCGAAGGTGTCCTTCTCGATGCGAACGGGGTCCATGCCGGCTCCGGGGTCGTGTCCGGCATCCATTGTCGCGCGGAAAGCGCCGGGGAGGCGCCGCGCCGGGACCGCCTCGAGGCGGTCCCGGCGGGCCGGGCTGTAGCATATGGCTGGCCAAACACCCTCGCAAAGGACACGGGCAGGACCTGACCGGTTCAAGTACGAACCCCGGTCGGGTGCCGTGCCTGCAATCCACATGGAACTGGTGAGAAGACTGCTTGCATGGGCGCCCTCCGGTTCGCCGGAGCCGGGGACGCTCTCGTTTCGATGCAACGTCTGCGGCGCGCCCAATGCGTTGCCGGCAACGACGATCGAACGCGAGGGCGGGGCGTGCCGGGTCTGCGGGGCCAATGTCCGGTTCCGATCCCTGGTCGCCGTGCTCACCGGGCGCCTGCTGGGCGCGGCGGTCGCGCTTCCCGACCTCGCGCCGCGCCCGGACATCACGGGCCTGGGCATGAGCGACGCGCAATGCTATGCCTCGCGGCTGCGATCCGCGTTCAGCTACGAGAACACGTTCTTCCACTGCGAACCGCTGCTGGACATAACGGATCCCGCCGGGCGTTGGCTGGGACGCAACGACTTCGTGATTTCGTCGGACGTGTTCGAGCACGTCGCCCCGCCGGTCCAGCGTGCATTCGACAACCTGCACGCTCTCCTCAAGCCGGGCGGCGTCGCGGTGTTCTCGGTGCCCTTTGCGGTGGAGGGCGAAACGCGGGAACACTATCCGACGCTGCATCGATTCTCCCTCCGCGAAGAGCACCCCGGTTCGTGGGTGCTCGAAAACGAGACCGTGGACGGAAAGGTCGAGCGTTTCCGGGATCTGGTGTTTCACGGGGGGCCGGGATCGACGCTCGAGATGCGCCTGTTTTCGCTGCCGGCGCTGCGGCGTCACTTCGAACAGGCCGGATTCGTCGACTTCCAGGTCCACGGCGAACCCATGTTCCAGTACGGGGTCTTCTGGCTCCATCCCTGGAGCGTGACGATTTCGGCCAGGCGGCCCGCCGCCGCCGGATTCGCCCGCAGCCGGGCGAGAACCGGCTGGGTCCTCAGGCCGCCTGCCTGCAGTGCGTCTCGCGCGTGAGGAGGAGTGCGACCAGCGCGATCGCGCCCCACGCGAAGAGGAGCGAGAAGGCGCTGCGGTAGGCGTCGAGGTCGTAGAGGCGCGCCCCGCCCGGCGTGAGCGCACCCGTCCAGTAGCGGTCGAGCACCCAGCCGACGAGCGGCTGCATGACGAGCCCGCCCATCATGACCCCCATGTTGGCGATGCCCGAGACGGTGCCGGCCAGGCGCGCGGGGACGCTTTCCTTGGCGTAGGCGAAGTTGAGGATGAAGGCGCCCGCGGCGATCCCCAGGGCGACGAGAAGCGCCACGAGGGCGGGTCGGCTCCAGCCCGGCACCCAGACGATCGCGGCCCACAGCGCCATGGTGGCCAGCAGCCCCGCGATATAGGGGGCCTTCCGGCCGCCCAGGCGCTGCGAGACCGGCCCGTAGGCGATGCTCGACGCGCTCCATGAGACCAGGAGCAGGGAACAGAGCGAGGCCGCCTCGGCGGTCGAGAAGCCGTATTGCGTCGCGAGGAACGGCACGCCCCACAGGCCGGCGAACATGAGCACGATGCCCGAGAAGGCGCCGGGGATCACGAAGAGGAGCCAGGTGTTGCGGTAGCCGAGCACGGCCTTGAGGTCGTCGCGCACGGAGCTGCCGCGGGCGCCGTTCGTGCCATGGAAGAAGTACGAGTCGTAGCCGCGATCGGCCGGGTCGTCCCGGGCCACGAGCCAGATCGCCACCGCCACGAGCGCCGTCGCGGCCGCGCTCGCCACCATCACGGTTCGCCACCCCAGCGCGTCGACGAGAAGGCGCAACGGCGCGCCGGCGAGCGTGGCGCCCATGACGCCCACGAAGAGGGCCACGCCGCTCGCCAGCGCGAACTGGCGCGAAGGCATCCAGTGGCTCGCAAGCTTGAGCATCGCCACGAAGGCGACCCCTGCGGCCGCCCCGATCGCAAGCCGCCCGGCATTGGCGACGTATGCCGTCGGGGCGAGCGCGAAGACCAGCGTGCCCACGGCCGTGAGCGCGGCGCCGGCCGTGAGGAGCTTCCTCGGGCCCCAGCGGTCGGCGATGAGTCCCGTCGGGATCTGCATCGCGACGTAGCTGTAGAAATAGAACGCGGAAAGGTTGCCGAGCGCCGCGCCCGTGAGGGCGAACTCGCGCGTGAGCTCCTGCACCAGCACCGCGGGAGCGACGCGCTGGTAGAAGGCGATGAGATACAGGGCGGCGCCCAGCCCCCACACCAGCCACGCGAGGGAGGCGGGCGGGTAATTGAAGGGGACGCTACCCTTCAATTAGTACTGCTGCCACGGCAGCCCCGCCACGCGCCACCCGTTCTTCGAGTTGCGGTGGTGGTTCTCGTCGAGCTCGCCCTCGAAGCCGGCCAGCACGTTGGTCACGTGCTGGAAACCCGCCGCTTCCAGCGCGAGGCCGGCCTCGACGGAGCGGTTGCCGCTGCGGCAGATGAGGACGATGGGGCGGTTGCGGAAGTTCGCCCCCGCGAGCTTCTTCACCTGTCCCACGAAGTGCGGGTTGACGTCCCACTCGGCGCCGTCGTACCAGGGCACCATCATCGCGCCGGCGGGATGGCCCACGAACATGAACTCCATCTCGCTGCGGCAGTCGATGAAAACCGCGTCGGGGTTCTTCTCGAGGAACGCGTGGGCATCCTTCGGTTCGAGGTGTTCCATGGAAGGCGTGCGCCGGGAGGCGCCGGGAGGGAAGGTCGGCCAATTATAGACGGGGCGGCGCGCGGGCCGGGCTACAATGCCCGCTCGCCCCGAAGGAACCCCCCGTCGCCATGAACGCTCCCGAGACCCCGTTCCGATTCGATTCCGCCATCGCCGCCGCCGCCGACCGCGCGGAAGCGAAAGTCGTCGCCTGGCGGCGCGACCTGCACGAGCACCCCGAGCTCGGCAACCGCGAAATGCGCACCTCGGGCATCGTGGCCGCGCACCTGCGCGCGCTGGGCCTCGACGAGGTGCGCGAGAAGGTCGCGGTGACGGGCGTGGTGGGCGTGCTGCGCGGCGGCAGGCCCGGCCCCGTGGTGGCGCTGCGCGCCGACATGGACGCGCTGCCCGTGAAGGAGGAAGTCGACGTTCCCTTCGCGAGCAAGGCCGTCGCCGAATGGAACGGCCAGCAGTGCGGCGTGATGCACGCCTGCGGCCACGACGCGCACACCGCCATCCTCATGGGGGTGGCCGAAGTGCTCTCCGGCCTGCGCGCGGAGATCCCGGGCACCGTGGTCTTCCTGTTCCAGCCGGCCGAGGAGATGCCACCCATCGGCGAGGAGGGCGGCGCGCGCCTCATGGTGAAGCAGGGCTGCCTCGAGAACCCGAAGGTGGACGCGGTCTTCGGCCTGCACGTCACCTCGATCCACCCCACGGGCCGCATCGGCTACCGCTCGGGGCCGCTCATGGCCTCCGCCGACCAGTTCCGCGTCTTCATCCGCGGCTCGCAGACGCACGGCGCGATGCCGTGGCGCGGCGTCGATCCGATCGTGGTGGGCTCCCAGGTCGTCATGGGCCTGCAGACCATCGTCTCGCGCAGCCTCAACATCACCAAGGAGCCCTCGGTGGTCACGGTGGGCGTCTTCCAGGGGGGTGTGCGCAACAACATCATCCCCGACGAGGTGAAGCTCGAAGGCACCATCCGCGCCTTCGACGAGGGCCAGCGCGACGAGATCCACGCGCACGTGAAGCGGATCACCGAGATGATCTCGGCCGCCGGCGGCGCCAAGGCGCACGTGCATATCGACCGCGGCTATCCCGTCACCGTGAACCACCCGGGGCTTACCGAGTGGTCGGTCCCGACTCTCTCCCGCGTGGCCGGCGAGGGCAGCGTGCGCGAGGTCGACAAGGTCTGCGGCGCCGAGGACTTTTCCTACTACCAGCAGGCGGTGCCGGGGTTCTTCTACTTCATCGGCTGCACGCCGCCGGACCGCGACCCGATGACGGCCGCCCCCAACCACAGCCCGCGCTTCTACCTCGACGAGGACTGCCTCAAGCTCGGCGTGAAGTCCCTGTCCACGCTGGCGTTGGACTGGCTCGCGGCAAACTAGCCGCAAAGGGGGAACCAGAA
>JAABQW010000154.1 GCA_011391275.1 Betaproteobacteria bacterium | reverse complement strand
CCGGACAAGCACCTGAAGCTCTCGCACCAGGTGGCGGGCTACCGGCTCAAGGAAGCCTCGCGCATCGCCTGGAAGTCGCGCTTCAACCTGGGGCGCAGCTCCTTCATCGGCACGATCGTGGGCATCCTTCCCGGCGCGGGCGGCTCCATCGCCTCGCTCGTCGCATACTCCGAGGCCCGCCGTGTCTCGAAGCACCCGGAGCGCTTCGGCAAGGGCGAGCCCGACGGCGTCCTCGCCACGGAATCGGCCAACAACGCCACGGTCGGCGGCGGCTTCATCCCGACGCTCGTGCTCGGCATTCCCGGCACGCCCCCGGACGCGGTGATCCTCGGCGCGCTGCTGGTGCAGGGCATCCGCACCGGCCCGACGCTCTTCAGCGACCAGAGCCAGATCGTCTACACCTTCATCTACGGGCTCATCATCGCCACGATCCTCATGCTGCCCATCGGGCTGGTGATCGGTCGCTACGCCTTCAAGTCGATCGTCACCATCCCCAAGGCGGTGCTGGTGCCCTCGGTCGCGTTCCTCACGATCATCGGCAGCTACGCGGTGCACAACAACCTGCACGAGGTTCAGCAGATGGTCGCGCTGGGCGCCTTCGGCTGGGTCGCGGGGCGCCTCGGGTTCACCGCCTCGCCCATCGTGCTGGGGCTGATCCTGGGCACGATCGCCGAGTCCGGCTTCGTACGCGGCTACCTCATCGGGGAAGCGCGCGGCGCGCCCTACGCGGAGTTCTTCAACCGCCCGCTTTCGATCGCGATCATCGTCTTCATCGTCCTGAGCCTCTTCTACCCGCTGCTCATGACGCGCATTCGCGCCCGGGGGGTGCCCAATGAGTGAGCAATCCCGCTTCGACCTGCACGGCATCGTCGGGTCCGTTGTCGCCATCGCCGGCGGCGTGCTGGCCTGGTATTTCGCGGGCGACTTCACGCCGATGGGTTCCGTCTTCCCGCGCACGATCGCCACGGTGATGATCGCGAGCGCCGTCGTCTACATCGCGGTGTCGTTCCTGCGCCCGATGCGGCAGCCGGCGCAGGCGGTCGGCTCGGTGTGGCGGCGGGTCGCCCTCGTGGCCGTGCTGGTCGCGTGGTCGACGCTGCTCGAGAAGGTAGGGTTCCTCGCCACCAGCGTGGCCTGCTTCGCCGCGATACTGGTCATCGCGAACTACGATCGCTGGACGCCGCGCATGGCGGCTGTCTACGCGTTCGCCTCGGCGCTCGTCGTCGGCGGGCTGTACGCGGTCTTCCGCTTCGTGCTGCAGGTGCCGCTGCCGGAAGGCCTTCTCATCTGAAAAGGGGTCAGGTCCCTTTTCCTGATCCTTATTTCGGGCTCTCGCCCTCGCCCCACGCCACGCAGTCGCGGTACGCGTGCCAGGTGGCGTGCCCGATGACGGGCATGGTGAGGACAAGCCCGAGGAACGCGGTGGCGAGCCCGACGCCGGTGAGGACGACGATGAGCAGCGCCCACACTGCCATCGTCCCCGGGTTCTTCGCGAGCACCTGCACCGAGAGGATGGCGGCACTCACCGCGTCGTTGCCCCGGTCGAGCATCATCGGCACCGACACCACGCTCACCGCGAACACGAGCGTGGCGAATACCGACCCCGCGGCGAAGTAGACGAGCACGAACTCGATGTTGCCCAGCGAGAACGCCTTCGCGAGGAAGTTCCTGATGTCCGGCATCGTCCCGGCGCTGAAGAGCGCGAAGGTGACGAGAGAGGCGCGCGCCCACACGAGGAAGATCACCGTGATCACCAGCACGTAGACGCCGAGGCCGCCCACGTTCTCCTTCCACGACACGAGCGAGGTCGCCAGGCGCGGCTTGCGGCCCGCCTCCCGGTCGCGCGACAGGGCGTAGAGGCCCGTCGCGAGGAACGGCGCGGCGAGGAGGAACGCGCCCACCAGGGTGGATACGTACTGGTAGGCGAAGTCGTAGAGCGCGAGGATCGCCCAGCCCATGGCCGCGAAGGCCGCGCCGTAGAAGCCGCTCGCGAGGGGTGCCGCGCGGAAGTCGTCCCAGCCGCGTACCAGCCAGGCGAACGGCGCATAGGCGGGCACCACGCGCAGTTCGTAGGAGGCGCCCTGCGGCGAGACGAGGGGCTGCGGGCCGTCCACGGAACCTACTGCTTCGGCGCGGCGGGGCCTGCGGGTGCGGCCGGCGGCAGCCCCTGCGTCCGGAGTGCCTCGAGCTTCGCGAGGTCGAGCTTCGCGACCGCTTCCTTGAAGACGGCCATCTCCACGCCGGTGGCCTTGGCACCCACGATGAAGCGCCCGGCGACGATCACGTCGAGCTCGCCCTTGCGCAAGGCCTTGTCGTAGCGCTCGTAGGCCTTGCGCCCGTTCACGGTGGTGGTGCGCTCGTAGCCCGAGGTGCCCTCCTTGTCGATCTCCACGTTCACCCACGCGAACGCCATGGCGGTCATGCCGGAGAGCGAGCCCACGTCCGTGACCTCCAGGACGATGCGCCCGCCCTTGCCGTCCTCGTAGGTGGCCTCGGCCTTCGAGGAGGCGATGCCCATGAAGTTGGTGCGCGAGCCCTCGGAAGAGATGCGCTTGTGTCCCGCGATGGCGTCCGGCAACAGGTCCTTTAGAGTGCGGAAATCCACCGGCTCGACCTTGATCGACCCGGAGAGCGCCGTGCCCATCTTCTTCATCGCCTCGCCGGCCTGGTGGACGTCTCCCTGGCGGGCGGCGTCGCCGAGCTGCTTCGCTGCCTGCTCGACCTTGGAGGCGGGGTCGACGGGTTTCGGCGGCTCCTCCTTGCCGCAGGCGGCGAGCGTCAGTGCGGCGGCGGCTGCGACGATGGCACGAAGGGTCATGGCATTGCCTTTCTCGATGGATCCGGGTCGACGACGGGCTATGTTAACGGCATCGCGCCGTGCACGGCGCGTTGACGGTGGGGGGGCCTTGCGGCATCATCGCCGCCATCGACGCGCCAGCGCCAAGTCGTTGATTTTTCTGGCTGACGCACCGGCTGCCGCCTCCGCGGCGCCGCCACGCAAACCACGATCCCGGGAGACCGCCTCCATGCACGCACCCACCGTCCTTCGCGCGGCCACCCTTGCCGTCGCTCTCGCGTTCGCTTCCGCGGCCGACGCCAAGACGCTTCGCTGGTCCAGCCAGGGCGACATCCTCACCATGGACCCGCACGCCCAGAACGAGGGGCTGAACAACTCCGTGTCGGACCACATCTACGAGCCGCTGGTCACGCGCGGCAAGGACCTGAAGATCGAGCCCTGCCTCGCCACCTCGTGGAAGGCCGTGAGCCCGACCGCCATGCAGTTCAAGCTGCGCCAGGGAGTCAAGTTCCACGACGCCACGCCCTTCACCGCCGACGACGTGGTGTTTTCCATCGAACGCGCGCTCGCCCCGACATCCAACTTCTCGCCGTACATGCAGGGCATCACCGGCGCGCGCAAGGTGGACGAGCAGACCGTCGAGATCACCACGAAGGGCCCCAACCCGGTGATCCTGCCGCAGCTCACCGAGGTGCGGATGATGAGCAAGGCGTGGGCGACGAAGCACAACGTGCTCAGGCCCCAGGACTACAAGAACAAGGAGGAGACCTACGCCTCCCGCAACGCCAACGGCACCGGCCCCTTCGTGCTGAAGAGCCGCGAGGCCGACGTGAAGACGGTGCTCGTCCTCAACTCCAACTGGTGGGGGAAGATG
>JAABQW010000153.1 GCA_011391275.1 Betaproteobacteria bacterium | reverse complement strand
ACTTCGCCGCCTCGCTCGCCTACTGGGAGCGCCTGCGCGCCACGGTGGCGCCGGGGTCGGAGGACGAGACCGAGGTCAACAGCATCATCGCCGACGTGCGCGGGCGCGCCGCCGCGGCCGGGAAGCCCTTGCCGCCCTCGAGCGGGCTTGCGGCCCTTCCCGCAGTTCCCGCGCCGCCGGCCATGCCGCCGGCGCGCCCGCCCGTCGGCGCCACCGCCGCGCCCGCCAAGGCGACGCCCGGCGGCAAGACCGTCTCGGGAACGGTGAAGCTCGCGGACTCGCTGGCCGGCAAGACGGGCCCCACGGACACCCTGTTCATCTACGCGCGCGCCGAAACCGGCTCGCGCATCCCGCTCGCCATCCTGCGCGGCGGCGCGGGCGAACTGCCGAAGGCCTTCGTGCTCGACGACTCCATGGGCATGACGCCCGCGGCCACGCTTTCGGGGACGCCCTCCGTGGTCATCGAGGCGCGCGTCTCGAAGGCCGGCGGCGCCGTCACCCAGCCGGGCGACCTCCTCGGGTCGAGCAAGCCCGTGGCCCCCGGCGCGCAGGGCGTGACGATCGTCATCGACAAGGTCGTCCCCTAGGCCGGCCGATGACGTCCAGACATCGAAGCGGTGCCCCGGACGTCCTGCAGGTCCGCGATCTCGCCTGCCGGCGCGGCCCGGCCCTGCTGTTCTCCGGCATCGACTTCGAGGTCGCGGGCGGCGAGCTGCTCTGCGTGCGCGGCCCCAACGGCTGCGGCAAGACGACGCTGCTGCGCTGCGTGACCGGCCTCACGCGCCCCGACGGGGGCACCATCCTGTGGCGCGGCGAGCCCGCGCAGACGGACCCTGAACGCATGCGCGCCGGCACCGCCTACGCGGGCCACCTGCCGTCGCTGAAGGACGACCTGAGCGCCGAGGAGAACCTCGAATTCGCGCTGCGCCTGCGCGGCGTGGCCACGACGGCGGAGGAGCGCCGCGAGGCGCTGGCCGCCGTCGGCCTCGAGAAGCGGCGGCGCATTCCCGCGCGCCGCCTGTCCGCGGGCCAGCGGCGGCGCATAGGGCTCGCGCGGCTGGCGCTGGATCCGGCGGACCTGTGGGTGCTCGACGAGCCCCTCACCGCGCTGGACGACGCGGGCCAGGAGCTGTTCGTGGACCTGCTGGACCGGCACCTCGCCGGCGGGGGGCTCGCGCTCGCCGCCACCCACCACCGGCTCGCTCCGGCCTCCGGGGTCGTGCGCGAACTCCGGCTCGCATGAGCGCCCCTGCGCCCAAGCGCCACCAGGCCAGCGGCTCGTTCTCCGGCGGCTTCTCCTGGGCCATGGCCCGCGACCTGCGCCTGGCCTGGCGCCACCCGGACGAGGCCGTGCTCACCGTGGCCTTCTTCGCCCTGGTCGCCTCGCTCTTCCCGCTGGGCATCGGGGCGGAGCCGCAGCTCCTCGCCCGCATCGGCCCCGGGGTCATCTGGGTGGGCGCGCTCCTCGCCGCCTTCCTCGCGCTGCCGGGGCTCTTCGCGGCCGACTACGCGGACGGGTCGCTCGAGCAGATGACCCTCTCGCCGCACCCGGCCCTGGGCTGGGCGGCCGGCAAGGTGGCCGCGCACTGGATCGTTTCCGGCCTTCCCCTCACCCTGCTCTCGCCCCTCATCGGCCTGCAGTACGGCCTTTCGCCGGACACCCTCGGCGTCCAGGCGCTCTCGCTCCTCATCGGCACGCCCGTGCTCTCGCTCCTCGGCGGGGCCTGCGCGGCGCTGGCACTCGGCGCCCGCGGCGGCGGGATGCTGCTCGCGCTGCTCGCGCTGCCCCTCTTCGTGCCCGTGCTCATCTTCGGGGCCGGCGCGGCGGAAGCGCAGGCCACGGGCCTGTCCGCAACCCCGCACCTTTCCCTGCTGGGGGCGGCCCTCATCGCCGCCCTGGTCGGGCTGCCCGTGGCGGTCGGGGCGGCCGTCCGGATCGCGGTGGACTGAAGCCCGTGCCGGCCATGGCTTTTTGCGATCCCGCAACCGCCCCGGCCCCGGGCGGGAGACAATCCGGCTTCGGGAAACCCGCTACAACCCCATGAACTGGTTCCATTTCTCCTCCCCCTCCACCTTCTACGGGCTCGCCGGCCGGCTGGCCCCGTGGTTTTTCATCCTGGCCACGGCGCTGGCGGCCTGGGGGTTGTACCTCGGGCTCCTGGTCGCCCCGACCGACGCCCAGCAGGGCGAGGTCTACCGGGTGATCTTCATCCACGTGCCGACGGCGTGGATGTCGATGTTCCTGTACTTCATCATGGCCTGCTACTGCGCGCTCACCCTCGTCTTCAATACCCGGCTTTCGGCCATGATGGCCCGCGCAATCGCCCCCACCGGCGCCATGTTCACGTTCATCGCGCTGTGGACGGGCGCCTTCTGGGGACGCCCGACGTGGGGGACATACTGGGTGTGGGACGCGCGGCTCACATCCGAGCTGGTGCTCCTCTTTCTCTACTTCGGCTACATGTCGCTCGCCAACGCCTTCGAGGACCCGCGCCGCGGCGACCGGGCGGCGGCGTTGCTGGCACTCATCGGCGTCGTGAACCTGCCGATCATCTATTTCTCGGTGCAGTGGTGGAACACGCTGCACCAGGGCTCCAGCGTGAGCTTCAAGGGCACCAGCATGCACGTGACCATGCTCACCGGGATGCTGGTCATGAGCGCCTCGGCCTGGATGTACGCGATCGGGGCGACGCTCGTGCGCGTGCGGTCCGTGATCCTGGAGCGCGAGCGTCGCGCCCAGTGGATCCGCAACCTGCCGGAGGCTTCGGCATGACGGCGATCTGGTGGAAGAGCTGGGCCGATTTCTGGGCGATGGGCGGCCAGGCGTACTTCGTGTGGATGTCCTTCGGGGCACTTCTCGTCGCCATCGTGGTCGAATTGCTTTTGCTGCGCGTGCGGCGCAAACGCGCGCTCGCCGCCATCGAGGAGGAACGGGATCTTGAAGCCGAGAACTAAGCGGGCCGTGGCCATCGCCGGGGGCCTCGCGGCCCTGGGCGTGGCGGCCGCCCTGGTGCTGAACGCCTTCCAGTCGAACCTGGTGTTCTTCTTCACGCCCACGCAGGTGGCGAAGAAGGAAGTGCCCATCGACCGCAACTTCCGCGTCGGCGGCCTCGTCGAGGGCGGCACGGTCGTGCGCCAGAAGGACGCGCTGAGCGTGACCTTCAAGATCACCGACGGCGCCCAGTCCGTTCCCGTCACCTACACGGGCATCCTTCCGGACCTCTTCAAGGAGGGCAAGGGCGTGGTGGCCGAGGGCCGCGTGGGCACCGACGGCATCTTCAAGGCGTCCCAGGTCCTCGCCAAGCACGACGAGAACTACATGCCTCCCGAGGCGGCCGAGGCCCTCAAGCAGGCCGGCCACCCCATGGCCAAGGAGAACTTCGCCGGGCAGGGCGGCGGCGGGGTGACGCGATGATCCCCGAGATCGGGCAGTTCGCCCTCGCCCTCGCGCTGCTTCTCGCCATCGCCCAGGCTTTCCTGCCGCTCGCCGGCACCGCACTCGGCAAGCAGGCGTGGATCGCCACGGCGCGCCCGGTGGCCCTCGGCCAGTTCCTGTTCGTGTTCCTGGCGTGGGCGATGCTCGCGACCTCGTTCGTGAACAACGATTTCTCCGTGGTCAACGTGGCCACGCACTCGAACCTGGGCCTGCCGACCCATTACCGGTTCGCCGCGTCCTGGGGCTCGC
>JAABQW010000152.1 GCA_011391275.1 Betaproteobacteria bacterium | reverse complement strand
GCATGGGGTAGAGGATGCCGTCGAGGTGGTCGCACTCGTGCTGCACCACCCGCGCGTGGAAGCCCTCGGCGACGCGGTCGATGGGGCGGCCCTCCTCGTCGCAGCCCGTGTAGCGCAGCCTCGTGCGCCGCGGCACCACGCCGCGCAGGCCGGGCACCGAGAGGCACCCTTCCCAGCCCTCCTCGGTTTCCTCGCCGAGGAACGTGATCACCGGGTTCACCAGCACGGTGAACGGCACCTCCTCGGCGTCGGGATAGCGCGGGTTGGCGGTGACGCCGAAGATGACGACGCGGACACTCTCGCCGATCTGCGGCGCCGCGAGGCCCGCGCCGTTCTCGTGGGCCATCGTGTCCTTCATGTCCTCGATGAGCCGCGCGAGCTCCGGCGTGCCGAAGCGCTCCACGGGAGCGGCCACCTCGCGCAGCACCGGGTGGCCCATGCGCAGCACCTCACGGATGGCCATGGCGCTCCACCACCTTGCCCACGACCTGGCGCACGCGGCCCATGGTCTCCTTGAGCACCCTCGAGATCTCGTCGAGGGAGATCGACTCGGTGCTCGAGCCGCGCCCGGCGGCGGGGTTGGCCACCAGCGCGAGCGCCGCGTACGGGATGCCCAGCTCGCGGGCGAGTGCCGCCTCCGGCATGCCCGTCATCCCCACGAGGTCGGCCCCGTCGCGCTCCAGGCGGTTTATCTCCGCCGCCGTCTCCAGGCGCGGCCCCTGGACCGCCGCGTAGGTCCCGCGCGGCACGACCTCGACGCCCGCCTCCATCGCGCCTTCGATCAGCATGCGCCGCGTCTCCTCGCAGTAGGGGTGCGTGAATTCCGCGTGCACCACGGGCTGCTCGGCCCCCTCGAAGTAGGTCGACTTGCGGCCCCAGGTGTAGTCGATGATCTGGTCGGGCACCACGAGCGACCCGGCCACGAGGCCGCGGGCGATGCCGCCCACCGTGCACACCGCGAGGATGCGCGTCACGCCCCTGTCCCGCAGCGCCCAGAGGTTGGCGCGGTAGTTGATCTCGTGGGGCGCCAGCGTGTGGCCGTAGCCGTGGCGCGCGAGGAAGGCGACCTCGCCCCCGACCAGCCGCCCGAAGGTGAGCGGCCCCGAGGGCTCGCCGTAGGGCGTGCGCACGATCTGGCGCCGCGTGATCTCCAGGTCCGCGAGCTGCGCGAGTCCGGAGCCGCCGATGATCGCGAGCATCCCTCTAGGCCCCCAGCGCGTAGATGGCGGGCAGGTTGCGCCACGCGCCGTAGGCGTCCATGCCGAAGCCGAACACGTAGCGGTCCGGCACGCGCACGCCGACGAAGTCCGGCGCCACGGGCTTGGGCCGGCCGAGGTCCTTGTCGGCGAGCACGGCCGTCAGGACGCGGCGCGCGCCCAGCTCCGCGAGCCGCGCGCGCACGGCGGCGAGCGTGATGCCCTCGTCGAGGATGTCGTCCAGCACGAGCACGGTGCGCCCGCGCACGTCCTCCCCGGGCGCCAGGCGCCAGTCGACTTCGGCTCCGCGCGTCGTGTTGCCGTAGCGCGTCACGGCGATGGCGCCGAACTCCAGGGGAAAGGCGAGGAGGGGCAGCAGCTGGCCCGCGAAGACGGCGGCCCCGCCCATGATCGCGAGCACGATCGGGTACTCGTCCGCGAGTTGCGCGGTGATCTCGCCCGCGAGCCGTGCGACCGCCTCGCGCACCTGGCCGGCCGGGCAGACCACGTCGGCGCGCGCAAGCAGGTCGCGGGCCTCGGCCGCGTTCACGGCTTGCCGCCGCCGCGCGGCAGGCGATCGAGGTAGGCGCGGAAGCCCTGCCCCACCTCCTCGTGGCGCAGCGCGAAGTCCACCGTCGCCTCGAGGTAGCCGAGCTTGGAGCCGCAGTCGTAGCGCCGGCCCTCGAATTCGTAGGCGTAGACCGGCTCGTCGGCGAGGAGCCGGCCGATCGCGTCGGTGAGCTGGATCTCGCGGCCCGCCCCGCGCGGGGTCTGCTCCAGGTAGTGGAAGATGCGCGGCGAGAGGATGTAGCGCCCGACCACCCCGAGGGTCGACGGCGCCTCCTGCGGCTTCGGCTTCTCCACGATGCCGGTCATGCGCGCGAGGCGCCCCTTCGGCGCCTGGGTGGAGGCGACACCGTACGAGGCGGTCTCCGAGCGCGCGATGTTCTGCACCGCCACCACGCTCGCGCCCTCCTTCAGGTGCAGGTCCGCCATCTGCTTCAGTGCCGGCACCGCGGCGTCGATGAGGTCGTCGGCGAGGATCACGGCGAAGGGCTCGTCGTTCACCAGGTGGCGCGCGCAGAGCACCGCGTGCCCCAGCCCCATGGCCTCGCCCTGGCGCACGTAGACGCAGTTGATCCCCGAGGGCAGGAGCCCGCGCACTTCCCTTAGAAGCTTCGCCTTGCCGGCGGCCTGCAGCTCCGCCTCGAGCTCGTAGGCCTTGTCGAAGTGATCCTCGATGGCGCGCTTGCCGCGGCCGGTGATGAAGATGAGGTCGGTCACTCCCGCGGCCACCGCCTCCTCCACCGCGTACTGGATGAGCGGCTTGTCGACGATGGGGAGCATCTCCTTCGGCGACGCCTTCGTTGCGGGCAGGAAGCGGGTGCCGAGGCCCGCGACGGGGAACACGGCCTTGCGGATCTTCATCATGGTTCCTGTTTGTCCCCGAGCATGGCCAGAAAGCGCGACTCGTCCAGCACCTCGACGCCCAGCTCGCGCGCGCGGTCGAGCTTGGAACCGGCCTCCTCGCCGGCCACGACGAAATCCGTCTTCTTCGAGACCGATCCGGAGACCTTGCCGCCGGCGGCCTCGACCCGCTCCTTGGCCTCGTCGCGCGACATGGCCGCGAGCGTCCCGGTCAGCACGACGATTTTACCCGCGAAGGGACCCGAGGTGGCGGCGCGGACCGGCTCGCCCTCCCGCCAGCGCACCCCCGCGGCGCGCAGGTCCGCGATCACCTCGCGGTTGTGCGGCTCGGCGAAGAAGCGCGCAACACTTTCGGCGACCACCGGGCCCACGTCCGGGGCCTGCGTGAGCGCCTGCGCGTCGGCCGCCATGAGTGCGTCCAGGCTGCCGAAGTGGCGCCCGAGGTCCCGCGCCGTCACCTCGCCCACGTGGCGGATGCCCAGTGCGAAGATGAAGCGGCCCAGTGCCGCGTCCTTGCTGCGCTCGATGGCCGCGATCACGTTGGCCGCCGACTTCTCGGCCATGCGCTCGAGGCCGGCCAGGCGCGCGCCATCGAGCCGGTAGAGGTCCGCCGGCGTCCTCACGAGGCCGGCGTCGACGAGCTGGTCCACGAGCCTGTCGCCCAGCCCCTCGATGTCCATGGCGCGGCGCGAGGCGAAGTGCAGGAGCGAAGCCTTGCGCTGCGCCGGGCAGATGAGCCCGCCGGTGCAGCGCGCCACCGCCTCGCCTTCGAGCCGCGCGATCGCGGAACCGCACTCGGGGCAGGCCGCGGGCATCTCGAACCAGTCGCCCTTCGCGCGCGGGCCGGGCCGCGCCACGCGCGCCACCTCGGGGATGACGTCCCCGGCGCGCCGCACCACCACGGCGTCGTGCCGCCAGACGTCCTTGCGGCGCACCTCGTCCTCGTTGTGCAGCGTGGCGTTGGACACGGTGGTGCCGCCCACGAAGACCGGGGCGAGCCTCGCCACGGGCGTGATGGCGCCGGTGCGCCCCACCTGGATGCCGATATCGAGGAGTTCCGTGGTGGCCTCCTCCGCCGGGAACTT
>JAABQW010000151.1 GCA_011391275.1 Betaproteobacteria bacterium | reverse complement strand
TGCAACAACTTCTTCGACACCGTGGACCGCTACCTGGAGGCACGCGTGGACCGCGAGACGTTCACCATTTCCTACGGCGGCGCGCCCACCGAGGTGCACCGCTACCCGATCTCGATCGAGTGGCCGCTCCAGGGCCTCGCGGGGCAGCCCCCGGTCGCCGAGTGCCGGCGCGCCATCCGCGAGGAGCTGGGGCTCGCCCCCGACGTGGCTCTCGGCGTGGGCGTCGACCGCCTCGACTACACCAAGGGGATCCTCGAGCGCTTCGCCGCCATCGAGCGCTTCCTCGAGATGGAGCCCTCGTGGGTCGGCCGCCTCGCGTTCGTCCAGATCGCGGCACCCAGCCGCTCGAGCATCGACGAGTACCAGTCGCTCGATGCGCGCGTGCGCTCGGCCGCCCAGCGCATCAACGACCGGTTCGCCTCGCCGGGCTGCAAGCCGATCATCCTCAAGATCGAGCACCACGACGCCGGGCGCGTCTACACGCATTACCGGGCCGCCGACTTCTGCTTCGTCTCGAGCCTCCACGACGGCATGAACCTCGTGGCCAAGGAGTTCGTCGCCACGCGGGAGGACGAGCGCGGCGTGCTGATCCTGTCGCAGTTCGCCGGGGCCGCGCGGGAACTCCCGGAGGCGCTCATCGTCAATCCCTACGACACGGAGCAGTGCGCGGCCGCGGTGCGCGATGCGCTGACGATGCCGCCCGACGAGCAGCGGGCGCGCATGCGCAGCATGCGGGCGCTCCTGCAGGAGTTCAACGTCTATCGCTGGGCAGGGCGCATGCTGCTCGACGCGGCGCGCATGCGCAACCGCCGGCGGCTCGCCACGGGGATGCGCCTGCCCGGCACCCCGGCGGGGGCACGGCGCACATGACGGAGGCGGCAATTCAGGCAACAATCGGCGCGATGAAGGCAGCGGCGCAGGCGGAAGGGACGAATGCCGGGGCGGCGGCCGGGGGAGCACCCATTCCCGGCGCGCACGCGGCCGTCTTCCTCGACATCGACGGCACGCTCATCCACTTCGCCGACCGTCCCGACGCCGTGCACATCGACGCGGCCCTTTGCGAGCTGCTCGAGCGCATCCGCGAGTCCACGGGCGGCGCCCTGGCCCTCATCAGCGGGAGGTCCATCGACGACATCGACGCGCTCTTCTCGCCCGCCCGCTTCGCGGCGGCCGGCCAGCACGGCTCGGAGCGGCGCTCGGCCGACGGCACGATGCACTTCCACGCGCCGCTCGCTCCGCGCCTCGCGGCGCACGCGAGCACGCTGCGCAGGCTCGCGCAGGCGCACGAGGGCCTGCTCCTCGAGGAAAAGGGCACGAGCCTGGCACTCCACTACCGCAACGCCCCGCATGCGGCGCAACTGGCCGAGCGCGAGGTGCGCCGCGTCGTCGAGCTGCTGGGCGACGACTTCGAGCTGCAGGCCGGCAAGTTCGTGCTCGAGGTGAAGCCCAGCGGCAAGGACAAGGGCACGGCCATCGCCGAATTCATGGCGGAACCGCCCTTCGCCGGCCGCTCGCCGGTTTTCGTCGGCGACGACCTCACCGACGAGCTCGGCTTCGACCTGGTCAACCGCATCGGCGGCGAAACGGTCAAGGTGGGAACGGGGCCGACGCGCGCGCGCTGGCGGCTCGGCAACGCCGACGACGTGCGGCGCTGGCTGGCGGATTTCGCGGCGCGCGCCCCGGCGCCGGACGCGAGGAGGCAGTCGACATGAGCAACCTGCAACTGGGCGCCATCGGCAACTCGAGCATCGGCGCGCTGGTGGACGGCGCCGGCGAGATCGTCTGGGCCTGCATGCCGCGCTTCGACGGCGACGCGGTGTTCTGCTCCCTGCTGCGCGGGCGCCGCGAACCGTCCGATTTCGGCTTCATGGGCGTGGAGCTGAGCTGGCTGGACCGGACGGAGCAGCACTACCTGCCCAACACCCCCATCCTGGTGACGCACCTCTACGACGACCGCGGCGGCGCCGTGGAGATCGTCGACTTCGCCCCGCGCTTCCGCCAGTTCGGGCGTCTCTTCTGCCCCGCCCAGCTGGTGCGCATCGTGCGTCCGATCGCCGGCAGCCCGCGCATCAAGGTGAAGATGCGGCCGGCCGACGACTACGGCCGGCGGCGCCCCGAGGTGACCTCAGGGTCGAACCACATCCGCTTCGTGGGCTCCTCGACCGTGCTGCGCCTCACGACGGACTGCTCCATCACCGCGGTGCTGGAGGAGATGCCCTTCGTCCTGCGCAACGGCATCTCCTTCGTGATGGGGCCCGACGAGACGATGCAGGGAGGTGTCGCCGAGGTGGCGCGCCGCTTCCTCGAGCTCACCGAGGACTACTGGCACGACTGGGTGCGCGACCTCTCCATCCCCTTCGAGTGGCAGGACGAGATCATCCGCGCGGCCATCACGCTCAAGCTCGCGGCCTACGACGACACGGGCGCCGTGATCGCCGCCCTCACCACCTCGGTGCCCGAGTCGCCCGACAGCGGGCGCAACTGGGACTACCGCTTCTGCTGGCTGCGCGACGCCTACTTCGTCGTGAACGCGCTGAACCGCCTCAACGCCACGCGCACGATGGAGCGCTACCTCGGCTACATCATCAACGTGGCCGCCTCGAGCGAGGGCCGCCTGCAGCCGGTCTACCGCATCTCGGGGCGGGCCGACATGGACGAGCAGATCGTCGACTCGCTGCCCGGCTACCGCGGCATGGGGCCGGTGCGCGTGGGCAACCAGGCCTACCTGCAGGTCCAGAACGACGTGTACGGCTCGGCGATCCTGGCCGCCACGCACGCGTTCTTCGACCGGCGCCTGGCCTCGGTGGGCAACGAGGGCCTCTTCCGCCGGCTGGAGGTGCTGGGCGAGCAGGCCGCGGCGCTGCACGCCACCCCGGACGCGGGCCTCTGGGAACTGCGCGGCTCCGCCCACGTGCACACCTTCTCGAGCGTGATGTGCTGGGTGGCCTGCGACCGGCTGGCCAAGATCGCCACCCGGCTCGGGCTCTCGGAGCCCTCGCGGCGCTGGCGCGCGGAGGCCGACAGCATCCACGCGGTCATCTGCGCGCGCGCGTGGTCGGAGAAGCGCGGCAGCTTCGTGGCCACCTTCGAGGGCGACACGATGGACGCGAGCCTGCTGCTGCTCGTGGAGCTGGGGTTCCTCGCGGCCGCCGACCCGCGCTTCGCCGGCACGGTGGCCGCCGTGGAGCGAGAGCTGCGGCGGGGCGATTTCATCTTCCGCTACACGCAGCCCGACGATTTCGGCGCGCCCGAGAACGCCTTCCTCGTCTGCACGTTCTGGTACATCGACGCGCTCGCGGTGCTGGGCCGGTGCGACGAGGCGCGCGCCCTCTTCGAGGCGACCCTCGCGCGGCGCAACCGCCTGGGCCTCCTGTCCGAGGACGTGAACCCCGTGACGGGCGAGCTCTGGGGCAACTTCCCGCAGACCTACAGCATGGTGGGCCTCATCAACAGCGCCACGCGGCTCTCGATCCCGTGGGACAAGGCCTTCTGAGGCCGCAGGGCAGCCTGTGGCATGCTGGGCGACCTGCGCCTGGAGAACGATAATTGGACCTGCGCGTGCCGACGCGGCACATGATCATCGGCTTGCCGATCGTGTTGCTGGCGGCCGGAATCGCCGGTGCGGCGACACGGCCGGACGACGCGCATGCACCGGCCTACCCGGAGGACGCGAAGAGCGGCCCGGTGCTGGCGTTCGTCGGCGGCAATGGCCTGGGCCTGGCGAAGCTCTCGCGATCCGACATCGAAGCCGCTCTCGGCGCT
>JAABQW010000150.1 GCA_011391275.1 Betaproteobacteria bacterium | reverse complement strand
ACCTGCTGCCGCCTGCCGAGAAGGAGGCGTTCGCGCAGCTTTCCGTCTTCGTGGGCGGCTTCACGCTCGAGGCGGCGGAGGCTGTGATCGACCTCTCCCGGCATGGCGACGCGCCGTGGGTCGTGGACGTGGTCCACGCCCTCGTCGACAAGTCGCTCGTGCGCCTGCGGGGCGATGGCCGCTTCGACATGCTGGTGAGCGTCCAGGACTACGCCGCCGGGCACCTGCAGGGCGAGGGCAGCTATCCGGGCAGCGGTCCGCAGGCGCTGGCCGTGGCGAAGATGCGGCATGTCTCGTGGTTTGCCACGCTCGGGCCGGCTCGAGCCGAGGAGAACGATTGCGCCGAACTGGAGAACCTGGTGGCTGCCTGCCGGCACGCGATCGAGATGGGGGAAGGTGAGCCGGCTGCCGGCGCGCTCGAGGGCGCATGGGCAGCGCTGCGCCTGCGCGGGCCGTTCGAGGCCGGTGCGGGGCTGGCCGAGTCGGTGTGCGCGATGCCGGGGCTGAACGACCGCGCGGCGGCACGCGCGCTGCCGGTGCTGGCGGATGCCTGGCAGGCCTGCGGGCGCGCGGGGCCGGCCGAGGAACTTTGCGACAGGGCACTCGCCTGCGCGCGTGCCGCAGGCGACCGGGTGGGCGAGATCCGGGCGGCGATCCGGCTCGGCGCGCTCTGCGACGACAAGGGCAGGCTCGAAGAGGCCCGCACCCGCTTCGTCGAGGCGGCCCGGATGGCTGCCGAGGCCGGCGACCTCCGGCTGGAATGCATGGCGAACAACGGACTGGGCAACCTGGAGCTCGACGAAGGACGCATGGCCGAGGCGCTGGAGCACTACGGGCGGGCGGAGGCCCTGGCACGCAAGGCCGGCGACCGGCGCATGCAGGGCAATCTCCTCGGCAACCTCGGCAACGTGCACGCCGGCCTCGGGGACATGGACCATGCCCGGTCGCGGCACGAGGAGGCGCTCGTGATCGCGCGCGAAACCGGCCATCGCCGGCTCGAAGGCAATACCCTCTGCAACCTCGGCATCCTGCACTTCCTGCAGGGTCGCCTGGATGAGGCCGAGGCGGCATCGGGCGCCGCGCTCGTCCTGGCCAGGGAACTCGGTCATGTGCGGCTGGAGTGCATCGTCCTGTGCAATCTCGGGATCGTGCTGGAGGCCCTTGCCCGGCCCGGGCCGTCACGATCCCGGTTCGAGGCCGCGCTGGATATCGCCCGCTCGCTGGGCGATACGCGCTCGGAAGGCCAGGTCCTGGGCTACCTCGGGGTGCTCAACGCCCGCGAGGGCCGCCACGCCGAGGCGCGGCGCTGCCTGGACGAGGGCGAGGTGCTGCTGCGCGCGGCCTCCCACTTCACGGGCCTCGGCGTGTTGCTCGCCGGTCGCGCCGAGGCGCAGCACCTGGCCGGCGATGCCACGGGGGCCGCGGCGTCGCTTGCGGCCGCGATGTCCCTGGCTTCCGAGATCGGAGCCGGCCCGTCGTCCGAAATCGGCTACGCGCTCGCACGCGCGCGAAGGCTTGTCGAGCCGCAGTGAGCCTGCGGCGGCCGGGTCAGTCGTTGTTGATGAACGGGTCGTACGGGTCGCACGCGACGCCGTCGGACTGCCTCGTCACGCGGACCACGTACTTGATTTTCTTGCGCCGGTCGGTGTGATCGTCGTGCACGATGAACTTCTTGCCGCTTCCGGTGACGCCCGGACGCGGCGTGAACCCCTTGCCATCGATGACGATGCCGTCCGTGGTGAACACGTAGCCCGGGGTTAGGATCGTCCATTCGATGTTGTTCGGCGCGGGTACGGGAATCGGCTCGGGGTCCACCAACATCTGTGCCGGCTTGCACGACTGCACCGTGACCTCGGCCTTGCACACGCCCTTGTTGCACGGTCCGGCCTGGGCGCCGACGACCGGGCTGGCACAGGCGCCGACCATCAGGCTGCAAAGTCCGGCGAACAAGATCTGCCCCGACCGCGACGGCCTGCTCCCTGGCTTGCTCTTCATGTGCGCTCCCCCTTTGGAGTACCCCAAGCGATCGGATTGCAGCGGCGCCCGGCGAAGTGCCGCGACGGGCCGCCGTTGACGGTATCCGGCCTTGCATCGAGCGTCAACCGGCGGGTTAAACTCGCCTCTCGCGTTGCGCGGGCCCGCGCGGCGACACCAGGAGGAAGTCCGTGCAAGTCGTCTGCCTCGACCTCGAAGGGGTCCTCGTCCCGGAAATCTGGATCGAATTCTCGAAACGGACCGGCATCCCGGAGCTTTCGCGCACCACGCGCGACGAGCCCGACTACGACAAGCTCATGCGCTTCCGGCTGGACCTGCTGGAGAAGAAGCGGCTGGGGTTGCCGGACATCCAGGCGGTGATCGCGGGCATGGGCCCGATGCCGGGGGCGCGCGAGTTCCTGGACGAACTGCGTTCGCGCTTCCAGGTCGTGATCCTCTCCGACACCTTCTACGAGTTCGCGCGTCCCCTCATGGAACAGCTCGCGATGCCGACGCTCTTCTGCCACCGCCTGGAGGTGGACGATGCGGGGTTCGTGCGCAACTACCACCTGCGCATGCCCGACCAGAAGCGCGCCGCGGTGAACGCCTTCCGCGCGCTCAACTTCAAGGTGATCGCGGCGGGGGATTCCTACAACGACACGGCGATGCTGGGCGCGGCGCACGCGGGCATCTTCTTCCGGCCGCCGGCGGGCATCACCGGCGAGTTCCCGCAGTTCCCCGTGACGCGCGAGTACGCGGAGCTGATGGCTGCGATCCAGGCGGCGGCGAAGCAGCTCTGAGGCAGGCACGAACTCCCGCTGCCGACCCTTGGCGGCCGGTCGCGATCGCATGAAGCTGGTGTTCTAGGTCGTTGATGAGGGCGGCACCGATAACCCTGCCGCGACGTTGCGGCTTGTTGCGCCCTCGTCAACGCGCGAGGGGAACTTGGCGGCAGTGGGTCGGAAAGTACTTGTAGGCTTTGGGGCCAGCGTTCGTGCCGCATCGCCAGCCACCGTCATGGCCCCGTGACGAGTTCCTTGTCGTCCCTCCCACGCCGCCAATCGGCTCCAGTACCAAAACCGTGCCATCCACCGACCGATTGATGTTCCTAAGTGTGAGTTCGATCCGCGACCCGGATATTCTGACGGGCTCGGCATACCTGATGGCTTCCTCGTTGCATCCGGCTTCCCTCGCGGTCGAGGGAAAGGCTTTCCGATTTTCTACGAAAGCTCCAACTGATTCCTTGCAGGCATCGGCAGCAACAATCGCCTCGGATATTCGGGATCGATCGAGTTGGTCGTCGTACGTCAGCGATCCGATAAACGCGAACGCTGCGAGCAGCACAGCCGTGATGACCAGGCCACGTAGAACCTGCCTTCCAAGCCCAGGCCGTGGACCAGAGTGCCTCTTCTGAGGAATAGTTGAGTGTTCGCTCACGGTTGCTGCCGGCCCGTGTACTGACGACTCGCAGTACCCTGCACATGACGCTTGAGAACATGGCCCAACAGCGCAAGCACAAGCGCAAGAGGGAGGCCAACAGACATTCCGATCATGAAATCCACAAGGTCATTGTTCGTCTTCGTGTAGAGCGGCTTGATGTCCTTCTCCATTGCCTCATACCTGCCCAGCACGTGATCGTCGTTTCGTTCCAAACTGGTTTCGACAATCACCTTGTCTGGACCGGCGGCTGTTACGGTATACGCCGTGCGTGCCAGCCCAGCGCGATCATTCGCCTCGCCTGTGCCAGGCGGCGGGAGAAAGCTGACACCGGGATTATCCCGCTTGAAACTTTCCAGGTTGGATAGGGATACTC
>JAABQW010000149.1 GCA_011391275.1 Betaproteobacteria bacterium | reverse complement strand
CGAAGAAGCCTCCCGCGCGGCCGATGGCCACGCGCGGGGTTGCGCGCCCCGCGCCCGACGCCTGGCTCCAGGCGACGCACCGCCCGAAGGCCGAGCCGGACCTGCAGATGCGCAAGCGGATCCGCGACCGCTATCTCGCCGTGCGCTTCCCCGGCGCGCCCCATACCGACGAGGAGCTGCGCGAATCCGCCTGCGTCATCAAGTCGGCGCGGCTCTACTTCGAGGACGGCGACATCGACCGCGCCTGCGAGCTGCTCGAATGTGCCGCGGACGTGAACGCCAAGGACGAGACCCCCTGGCTCGCCCACCTCGAGATCCTCTACCTCCGGCGCAACGCGCGAGCCTTCACGCCGCTCGCCAGGCGCTTCCACGAGCACTTCCCCGGCTCCGGTCGCTGGGCGGAGATCCTTCGCCTCGGCCTGCGGCTCGACCCCGAGGACCCGGTGTTCCGCCTCGCGCATCCGCACGAATCCGCGATCGACGAGCATTACGGCGCCTGGCCGCAGGTGCAGAACTGGATCCAGGCGCCGTTCGACCTGACGGGCGACGTACTCGCGGCGGAATTCCACGCCAAGATGCGCGGTGGCGGCGACGTCTCGGCGCCGATCAGCGCGAAAGCGAGCGACAAATGAAGGAACAGACCCCGAGGCCCTGGCCCGGGAACGACGCGGCGCTCGCCGACGACCCGCTGGTGCGCGCCACCGACCCGGCCGTCCGCGCAAGCTGGAACGAGGTGATCGTCGCAGTGCGCGAGGAGGCGAAGGTGGCCGACCCCTACCTGTACTCGCACGCGCTTCGCGAGCACATGCACCGCTTCGAAGCCGCGATGTTCCCTTCCTACCGCGAGATCCTGGGGACGACCCTGCTGTGGAGCGATGGGGAACGTGCGTTCGTGCATTGGGCACGGGAAGCGTTCCACTCGTTCGCCCGCGCGGCCGCCGAGGCGTTGCGTCGCGACGCGGCCAACGACAACCTGCTCACCGAGACGGGAGGGGAGCTCGCGGCGCTGGCACTCGCGGCCTACGGCAACGCCGTCAAGTGGGCCGAGATCGCCGGGGCGGGCTACGATCCCGCCTGCCTCGTCGAGATCCGCCGCGTGTGCGGGCTGGTGGAGCGCTCGGCCATCGGCGGCGATCGCTTCGCGGTGCCGCGAGACCAGCACGCGGAGTCGCCCACGCTCGACGCGCTCCTCATCCGCGCCCTCCTCCTCGACGCCATCTGCCGCGGCAACCTCGAGCCGCGCCAGGTGGAGATCGTCGACAGCTGGCTCTGGGAATGGAGCGGCGACTACGCCTTCGCCGACACGGAGGCCGGTGCCGTGCTCGCGATCGATTCGGGCCGCCCGCGCGGGCTTCGCCCCGGGGCGCACGACGACAGCCGGCGGCGCTACATTCGCATCGAAAGGCTGGAGGACCACATCAAGTCGGTGGTGGATGGCTTCCGCGCCGGCGAGATCTTCCCCGGCTACGGGCTCGCGGCCGAGCTTCGCGTCGAGGAGCACGCCGCGGCACTCGACTTCCTGCGGCGCTTCCTGGACTCCGCCCGCTACCGCCGCTCCCGCGAATCGCGCGACGGCCGCGAGCAGAAGCTGGAGGCCCTGGTCGGCCTTGCGGAGATCATGCCGAAGGCCTTCTCGCCGCGCTCGGGCCCGCTCGCCCCGGCGAAGCCCGGCCGGGAGCCCGCGGCGCACCACGGCCAGCAGTTGCCCGGCCTTGACGCGATCTTCGACATCCCGCGGCGCTACATGCGCGTGCTCGACGAAAGCGCGGATGGCGTGGGCGTGGAGTACGAGGACGACCCGACGCGCCCCGTGAGCGTGGGCACCGTCATCACGCTGCATCACGACGACGCCTCGCCGCCGCTGCTGTGCGAGGTGATGCGCCGCGTCACCGCTTCCGGCGGCAAGGCGCGGCTGGGGCTGCGGATCCTGTCGCGCGCGCCGAAGAAGCTCAAGCTCTGGCGCCCGGTCATCGACAGCAGCGTAAGCGCGATCTACCTGCCCAGCGACGACGCCTCCGGCCAGGTCGACTCGCTGCTCGTCGCCGAGAGCGACTTCCACCAGCACGAGAACCTCGAGGCGCGCTTCGACGACCGCGTGTTCGTGCTGCGCATGAACCGCGTGCGCTACCACGGCCGCGGCTGGCACCTCGCGGGTTTCGAGGTGGGCGAGGAGCGGGCGCCGGCCGCCGGATAGATGCCGGTCGCCGACCGACCGCGTCGCGCCCGCTGCCCGGTGCCGCCACGACCGGGCAATGGCCCGCTGCACGTCCTTGCGGGTGGCCTGCGCACGGCCTAACTGGTAGTGTGTCGGCGAGTCGCACGCAGGCTGCACGCGCCTGTCATTCGCGATAGCCGACGGCGCCGGACCCGGCCGGATTGATCGAGGACACCGTGCGAAAGTACCTCCCTTTCGGAAAACCAGACTTCGGCGATCGCGAGATCGAGGCCGTGACCCGCGTGCTGCGCTCCGGATGGGTGGGCATGGGGCCGGAGACGATCGCCTTCGAAGAGGACCTCGCGAGGAGCGTCGGCGTTCCGCACGCGATCGCGGTGAACTCGTGCACCTCGGCGCTGCTCATCTCGCTCAGGCTCGCCGGAGTCGGCCCCGGCCACGAGGTCGTCTGCCCCAGCCTCACCTGGTGCAGCACCGCCAACGTCGCGCTCTACCTCGGCGCGAAGCCGGTCTTCTGCGACGTCGACCCCGAGACGCTGTGCCTCACCCCGGAGACGGTGGCGAGGGTGCTCACGCCGCGCACGCGGGCGGTAATGGCTGTGCACTTCGGAGGGTTCGCGGCCGACGTCGGGGAGCTTCGCCGCGCGCTGCCCGACCACGTCGCGATCGTCGAGGATGCGGCCCACGCCTTCGGCTCGCGCTACCCGGACGGGCGCCTTGTCGGCGCCTCGGGCAACCTGTGCTGCTTCAGCTTCTACGCGAACAAGGTTTTGTCCACCGGCGAGGGCGGCGCCGTGACGCTCGTCGACGCGGAGGCGGCCGAGCAGATCCGGTCGCTCCGCCAGCACGGGCTCGCGGTGGACGCGTGGAAGCGCTTCACCCACCCGGGCGTGCTTCTCGATGCGAACCTCACGCAACTGGGCTACAAGGCGAACTACACCGACCTGCAGGCCGCGATCGGCCGGGTGCAGCTCTCCCGCCAGGAGGAGTTCCGGCGTACGCGCCTCGAGGCCGCCGAAATCTACCGGGACGGCCTGCGGGGCCTTCCGGTCACGCTGCAGAGGCAGGTCACCGATCCCGGCCATTCGCGCCACCTCTTCATCGTGATCCTCGACGACGAGGCGCGGCCGACGCGCGACGAGCTGCTCGTCGCGCTCAGGAGGCGCAACATCGGGGCGACCATCCACTACGAACCGTTGCACCTCATGCCCCTGTACGAGGGCGATGGGGCGCCGGTGAGCCTTCCGCACACCGAGCGTGTCGCGGCAAACATCCTCACGCTGCCCATCGGTGCGAGCGTTTCGGCGGACGACGCGCGGGATGTCGTGGCCGCGATGCAGGCAATCCTGGGATAGCCCGCGACTCAGGCCCGGAGAAGGCGGGAGCGCAGCCAGTCGCCGTGTCGCTCCCACAGGGCCTCGAGAATCGCGAGCCGAATCCTGGGGTGGGTGGGCAGGTTCACGATGTGGCGCGCTACGTGCTCGGCAACGGGGCAGCTGCCGGGGCGGTAGCCGACCGCCTGCACATCGACCTCGCGACCGAAAAGCACGGACGGGAACCAGATTCCCAGGTCGATGCGTGCGCCGAAGCGCGCGACGAACTCCTCGCGATCGTGCACCAGGAAGGAGTAGC
>JAABQW010000148.1 GCA_011391275.1 Betaproteobacteria bacterium | reverse complement strand
GCGCCAGCGGCGTGCCGTCCTGCGGGCGCGGCGAGGCGGGGTCGAGCTCGGCGGCGATCAGCAGGTCCTGGCCGCCCACGAGGAAGGTCAACGGGTTGCCCTTCGACGATTGCAGGAACGCCGCCAGCGCCCGCGTGCCCCCGGCCTCCGCCTGGTTGGCGTACTCCACCGTCGTCGCGGCCCCCACCGAGAGCATCGCGGCGCCGAGCGCCCGCCCTGCGCGGTCCCATTCCGACCCCGCCTCCGCGGGGATGACCACGCGCATCGGGGACTGCGCGAGGCTGGCGACGGACAGGGCGAGGGCGGCAAGGGTGCCGAGGATGCGTTTGCGCAGCGTGGACAAGGGGGGCCTCCGGGGATCGGGACGGCGGCCCCGCGGGCCGCCTCGTGTCGCAAAGGCTATCATTGCAGGCTCGACAGCGCCCGCATTGAACCCGATCCGATGACCCAGATGCGCATTCCCGCCGTGTACATGCGCGGCGGCACCAGCAAGGGCGTGTTCTTCCACGAACGCGATCTCCCCGCCGACCCCCGCGAGCGCGACCGCGTGCTGCTGCGCGTCATCGGCAGCCCCGACCCCTACGGCAAGCAGATCGACGGCATGGGCGCGGCGACCTCGAGCACGAGCAAGATCGTGATCATCGCCAGGTCGTCGCGGCCGGACTGCGACGTGGACTACCTCTTCGGGCAGGTCGCCATCGACCGGCCGGCGATCGACTGGTCGGGCAACTGCGGCAACCTCACCGGCGCCGTCGGCCCGTTCGCCGTCTCCGAGGGGCTCGTCGAGGCGCCGCGCGACGGGACGGCGGTCGTGCGCATCTGGCAGGCCAACGTCGGCGCGCGCATCGTCTCGCACGTGCCCGTGCGCGGCGGCGAGGTGGTGGAGGAGGGCGACTTCGAGCTCGACGGCGTCACCTTTCCCTCGGCCCAGATCCGCCTGGAGTTCATGGACCCGGGCGGGGACGGCGGTGAAGGGGATGCCGGCGGGACGATGTTCCCGACGCGGCGCGTCCTCGACCAGCTCGAGGTGCCGGGCGTGGGCCGCATCGACGCGACGCTCATCAACGCCGGCAACCCCACGGTGTTCGTCGACGCCGCCTCCCTGGGACTCACGGGGACGGAACGGCAGGAAGACATGAACGGCAACGCGGCACTCCTCGCGCGCTGCGAGGCGGTGCGGGCGCACGCGGCGGTCGCCATGGGCCTTGCGGAGTCGGCGGAGGAAGCCACCCGCAGCCGCCCCGCCACGCCCAAGCTCGCGTTCGTCGCGCCGCCGATGTCCTATCGCGCCGCCAGCGGCAAGGCCGTCGACGCGGGCGGGATCGCGCTCACTGCGCGCATCGTCTCCATGGGCAAGCTGCACCACGCGATGACGGGCACCGGGGCGGTGGCCATCGCCGCCGCGGCCGCGGTGCCGGGCACGGTCGTGCGCCGCGCGCTTCGCCCCGGCACGGACCCGTCGCGGGTGTGCTTCGGCCACGCCTCCGGAACCCTTTGCGTCGGCGCCGAGGCGAGCGAGAGCCACGGCCAGTGGGCCGTCACGAAGGCGGTGATGAGCCGCAGCGCGCGCCGCCTCATGGAGGGCTGGGTGCGCGTGCCGCCCCCGGAGATCGCGCCCGGCGGCGTGCTGCGCGTCGGCGTCAACTTCGGCAACCCGGTGATCGCGCAGCGCGACCCGGCGAGCGGCGAGCCGCGCGGCGTGGGCCCGGCGCTGGGGCGCGAGATCGCGCGGCGCTTCGGCGTGCCGGTGGCATTCGTCCCCTACGATACCGCGGGCAAGATGGCCGACGGCGCCAAGGCCGGCGCGTGGGACGTGGCCTTCCTCGCCGTGGATCCGGCGCGCGCCACCGACATCGACTTCACGGCGCCCTACGTGCACATCGAGGGCAACTGCCTCGTGCGCGAGGGCTCCGCGTTGCGCCGCCTTGCCGACCTCGATCGCGAGGGCGTGCGCATCTCCGTGGGCAACAAGACGGCCTACGACCTCTTCCTCACCCGCGAGGTGCACCGCGCGCAGCTCGTCCGCGGGCCTTCCTCGATCGCCGCGCTGGAAGCGTTCCTCGAGCAGGGCCTGGAGGCCGTCGCGGGCGTGCGCCAGCCGCTCGAGAAGTTCGCCGCCGCGCACCCGGGGCTGCGCCTGCTCGACGAGCCCTACATGGTGATCGGCCAGGCTGCCGGCGTCCCGAAGGGCCGGCCGGCCGCCGCGGCCTGGCTCGCCGCCTTCATCGAGGAGGCCAAGCGCGGCGGGCTGGCCAAGGCGGCGCTGGCCGAAAGCGGGCAGGGCGACGTCACCATCGCTCCCCCGGCAACCTGATCACGAAACCCCCGAAACCCTTGCGATCCCCATGACTGCCAAACCCGCCGTTCCCGCGCGCCTGCGCGACATCCTGTCCCTCGACGACTTCGAGGAGGCCGCGCGGCGCCACCTGCCGCGCCCCGTCTTCGCCTACCTGTCCGGCGGCGTGGAGGACAACACCGCCCGCGAGGACAACCGCGCCGTCTTCCGCGAATGGAGCTTCGTGCCGCGCGTTCTGAAGGGCGTGGCAAAGCGCGCGCAGGCGACGACGCTCCTGGGGCACGAGTACGCCGCGCCCTTCGGCATCGCGCCCATCGGCGTCGCGGCGCTCTACGCCTACCGCGGCGACCTGGTCCTGGCAACGGCGGCGCGCGCGGCCAACATTCCCTTCGCCATGAGCGGCTCCTCGCTCATCCGCCTGGAGGACGTGGCCGCGGCGGCGCCCGACTCCTGGTTCCAGGCCTACCTCACGGGCGACGAGGCGCGCTTCGTGCCGCTCATCGAGCGCATCGCCGCCGCCGGCTACCGGACGCTGGTGGTGACGGTGGACGTGCCCATGGCGGGCAACCGCGAGAACAACGTGCGCGCCGGCTTCTCGACGCCGCTTCGCCCCACGCTGCGCCTGGCCTGGGACGGGATGGTGCGCCCGCGCTGGACCGTCGGCACGTTCATGCGCACGATGCTCCAGCACGGCATGCCGCACTTCGAGAACAACTTCGCCACGCGCGGCGCGCCCATCCTCTCGCCCAACGTGCTGCGCGACTACTCCGACCGCGGCGACCTCGACTGGGACCACTTCTCGAAGATCCGCGCGATGTGGAAGGGGCGCGTCGTCGTGAAGGGCGTCCTCGACTCCCGCGACGCGCGCATCGCCGTGGACCGCGGCGCCGACGCGCTCATCGTCTCCAACCACGGCGGCCGGCAGCTCGACGGCTCGATCGCCCCGCTGCGCGTGCTGCCCGAGATCGTGGCCGCGTGCCCGCAGGTTCCGGTGATGATCGACAGCGGCATCCGCCGCGGCACCGACATCCTCAAGGCGCTCGCCCTCGGCGCGAAGTTCGTCTTCCTCGGCCGCTCCTTCGGCTACGCCGCCAGCGTCGGCGGCGAGGCGGGCGTGCTCCGAGCCATCGACATCCTGCGCGTCGAGATCGACCGCGACATGGCCATGATGGGCATCAACCGACTCGACGAGCTCACGCCCGAGATGCTCCGTCGCATCCGCCCCTAGCCGCACGCGGCAGCGCCTGTATCCCGCGCTACTTCACGGTGCCAGCCTCTAGCGGAGACATTCTTCGCTAGGACTCCGGTAACACGGACGGTGAAAGTATGGACAGATGGGGTGAGGTGAGGTGTCCTCTTTCTCGGTTTTTTGGCCGAGTCAAATTGCCGATAGCTTCGCTGTCCTAACCTATGTCGACATAGGCCGGGGCATCGACGTCAACAGCAATCTCGTTCGGCCAAAAAACCGAAAAGAGGACACCTCACCTCACCCCTCGCCTCTCGTGCCACCGGTGGTGATAACGAGGTTCTGCTACCGAGGTCCCCGCTAGAGGCCGGCACCGTGAAGTGGTCAGGTTCTGGCGCTGGCGCGGGCGGC
>JAABQW010000147.1 GCA_011391275.1 Betaproteobacteria bacterium | reverse complement strand
GTGATGGCCCGCTCGGGCACGGCGAGCGCGTTCGTGAACGTGCCCACGTCGATCGCGACGCGGACGAACTGACCCGGCAGGATCTCGCCCTTCGGGTTCGGGAACTCGGCCCGGGCGCGGATGGTGCCGGTCTTGGGGTCCACGCGACTGTCGGCGAAATCGACGTATCCGACGCCCGCGAAGTCCCGGCCGTCGGCGAGCTTCGCGCGCGCCTCGACGCGCTTGGTCGACGGCGCGGCCATGCGCCCCGCCTTGATCGCGTCCTCGTAGGCGAGCTTCTCGGATTCCGAGTAGGAGAAGTTCACGTACAGGGGGTCGAGCTGGGCGATGGTGGTGAGGAGACTCGCGTCCCCCGAGGTGGCCACGAGGCTGCCTTCGCTCCTCGTCTCCTTGCTCGCGATGCCCGCGATCGGAGCCCGCACCAGCGTGTAGCCGAGGTTCAGCTCCGCTTCCTTCACCTTGGCACTGGCGGAATCGACGGCCGCGCTCGCCGACTCGAAGGCGGAGCGGGCGTCGTCGAAATCCTTGCGGCTCACCGCGTTTTCCTTGAAGAGCGGCTCGATGCGCTCGAGGTCGTTCTTCGTGCGCGCAACCGCCGCCTCCTGCTGCCGGAGCGCGCCCCTGGCCTGGTCGAGCGCCGCCTTGTAGGGCTCGGGGTCGATCTGGAAGAGGGGATCGCCCTCCTTCACTTCCTGCCCCTCCCGGTACAGGCGCTTCAGGAGGATGCCGGACACGCGGGAGCGCACTTCCGTCTCGCGGAAGCCTGCCGCCTGGCCGACCTGCTCGTAGAAGTACCTGATGTTCTTCGGCTGGACCGTCACCACGGTCACTTGCGGGGGTGCCGACTTCGGGGGCGGGGCCTTTTCGGAACAGGCCGACAGGGCCGCCGCGGCGATAAGCAGGACGGCGGCGCGGGGAACGGGATTCATGGGAGCTCCAGATGGCGGGGCGGGCTCGACTTGCCCCGGGGAAGAAACGGACAGGGAAGAGCGGCCGCCGGGACCGGGGCCGCCCCGCCGCTTTCAGTTCGGCCGGCGCATGATCTTCGCGCGAAGCGAGTCGTACTCGCCCTGGGTGACGGCGCCCTCGTTCAGCGCGCGCTGCAGGTCGGTGAGTTCCTGGCCCTTGGAGATCGTGGTGGTTCCCTCGACCTTCACGTAGGTGTCGCCGCCGCAGCCGCCCAGGAGGGCGATCGAGAGCAGTGCGGCCGGGAGGATGATCGTGGTCTTCATTGGCATGGGCTCCTGGCGGGTCACTCGACGTTCTTGATGAGCAGCGCCTTCTGCGACTCGTACTCGCGCTGCGTGAGCGCCCCCGAGTCCCGCGCCTTCTTGAGGTCGATGAGCTGCTGGCCCACGGACACGCTCACGGCCGGCCGCACCACCTCGGTGCTGCCGCATCCGGCCAACCCCGCGGCGAAAACGGCCGCCGCCACGCCTGCTGCGATGGTCTTCATTGCGCTCTCCACATTCCTGGGCTCGATGGAGGCCGGATTATAGAGGCCGGCCCGGCCGCCGGCTATCCGCCCAAACCCACCCCCGCGCGGTAGCGCGCCCAGTCGAAATGGGGCCCCGGGTCGGTCTTGCGCCCCGGCGCGATGTCCGAGTGCCCGGCCAGGTCCAGCTTCCCGTAGCGCGCGAAGAGCGCCCGGGTGAGTTCGCCGAGCGAGCCGTACTGCGCGTCGGTGAACGGCCAGTAATCCGTTCCCTCGAGCTCGATGCCCACGGAGAAGTCGTTGCACCGTTCGCGGCCCTTCCAGCTCGAGGCGCCCGCGTGCCAGGCACGCAGCTCGCACGGCACATACTGGATCACGGCGCCGTCGCGGTCGATGAAGAAGTGCGCCGACACCTGCACGCCCGCGAGGCCCGCGAACCAGGGATCGGCGCCGGGGTGCAGGCGGTCCAGGAAGAGGTCCGTCACCCACGGCCCCCCGAACTCCCCGGGAGGCAGCGAGATGTTGTGGACGACGAGGAGCTCCACGCGCGCGTCCTCCGGCCGCTCGTCGCAGTTGGGCGAGGCGATCCACGTGGCGCCCGAGCACATCCCCCCGATGTCCACGAGGAAGCGCGGCGCGGCCTGCGGGCTATCGATGTCCACGCCGGGCCGTCACGGCAGCCAGTGGTAGAAGATGGTGGTGCCGTGCCGCGCGCCGTCGGGCTCGATCGTGAAGCCGGGGATCTCGCCGGCACGGGTGTAGCCCATCGACTCGTAGAGCCGCTCGCCGGCGTCGCCCGTGCGCGTGTCGAGGATGAGGAGCCGCCGGCCGCGGAAGGCCGCCTCCACGTGGGCCGCGGCAAGGAGCGCGCGCCCCAGGCCGTGGCCGCGCCGCGAGGTGTCGACGATGAGCTTCCGTATCTCGGCGCGATGGTGGCCGTTCTGGCGGTCCGAGAGCAGCAGCTGGACGCTGCCCACCACCTCGCCGCCGTCCTCGGCGACGATGAGCACGAGGTTTTCCCGGACCATGCCCTGCAGCACCTCGCGCCAGTAGAGGATCGCGTCGGCCTGCGACATCGGCATCCAGAAGCCCAGCGAGGCGCCGGTGTTGACGGCATCGACGAGCAGCCGGCCCAGCCCCGGCAGGAAAGTGGCGAAGCGGTCGAGGTCGACCGTACGGATCTGCGCGGTCATCGGGCCACCTTTCCGCCGAAGGCGATGCGCCCGCGCGCCGCCGGCTGCACCAGCACGTGGACGTTCTCCGCCGGCCTCCGGGCGTGATGCGCGACCGCGTCGGTCACTTGCCGCACGACATGGTCGAGGCGCTCGCCCTCGGGCGGCACGGAAGCCGTGAGCGTGACGAAGACGGGGTACGTTCGGTCGGTGCCGGAAAGGTTCTCCGCGTAGCCGTCGGGCCCCAGCGTGCGCAGGCGCACCCACACCTTGCCGGGCGCGGCGTCCATCACGGCCCCCAGCGCGTCGGCGAGGTCCGAGGCCAGCGCGGGGGCCACGGCCTCGTCCGGGCGGGTGGCGATCTCGATGTCGAAGATGGGCACGATGCCTCCAGGGGCCGGAAGGTGGCCGGTCAGTCGATGCCGAGCCGGTCGAGACGGTAGCGAAGGCTGCGGAAGGTGATGCCCAGGAGCTTCGCCGCCGCGGTCTTGTTGAAGCGCGTGGCCTCCAGCGCCTTCTGGATGGCCTCGCGCTCCACCTGGTCGAGGAAGTCGTGCAGCGGCAGCCCGCGCGTGCCCACCGCCCCGTCGAGCGCCGCCGACTTCTCGCGCGGCGTGGCCTGCGTGAGGTAGAGGTCGCTTTCGCGGATGGTGTTGTCGCTGCACAGGGCGAGCGCGCGCTCGAGGATGTTCTCCAGCTCGCGCACGTTGCCCGGGAAGTCGTAGCGCCGCAGCGCGAGCAGCGCCTCCTCCGAGACGACCGGCGGCGCGACCCCGTTCTGCCGCGCCAGCCGCTCGATCACCTGCGCCACGATGAGGGGTATGTCCTCCGGGATCTCGCGCAGGCCGGGCATCCTCATCTCGATCACGTTCAGGCGGTAGAAGAGGTCCTGGCGGAACTCACCCGCCTCCACCTGCTCGGAGAGCGCGCGGTGCGTGGCGGAGATGATGCGCATGTCGGTGTCCTCCTCCACCGTGTCGCCCAGCCGGCGGAACTTCTTCTCCTGGATCACGCGCAGCAGCTTCACCTGCATCGCGAGCGGCAGGTCGCCCACCTCGTCGAGGAAGAGCGTGCCCTTCTGCGCGGCATGGAGGTAGCCGGCGCGGTCCGTCTCCGCCCCGGTGAAGGCGCCCTTGCGGTAGCCGAAGAACTCGCTCTCCATGAGGTTCTCGGGGATGGCGCCGCAGTTGACGGCGATGAACGGCGCGTCCGCCCGCGACGACCCGGCGTGGATGAGGCGGGCGGCCACTTCCTTGCCCGAGCCCGACTCGCCCGTGATGTACACCGGCGCCTGCGACCGCGCCAGCCGCGCGATCATCTCGCGGGCACGCTGGATGGGGGCGGACTCGCCGAGGAGCCTTGGCTGGCCGGGGTG
>JAABQW010000146.1 GCA_011391275.1 Betaproteobacteria bacterium | reverse complement strand
AGGCCCACGACGTCCGCGGTGCGGAAGGTGGCGCTCTTGGCCCGCCCGATCGCCGGCCCGGTCAGCGCGTCGACCTCGTCGAAGCCCAGCCCGAAGGCGAGCGTGTGGTGCATGGTGGCGAGCATCGAGAAGACGCCCACGCGGTTGGCCACGAAGTTGGGCGTGTCGCGGGCGCGCACCACGCCCTTGCCCAGGGTCGTCGTGAGGAAGGCCTCGAGGTCGTCGACGATGGCCGGGTCCGTGGACGCGGTCGGGATGATCTCCACCAGGCGCATGTAGCGCGGCGGGTTGAAGAAATGGATGCCGCAGAAGCGCGGCCGGATCGCCTCCGGCAGCACGTCGGAGAGCGCCGTGATCGAAAGCCCCGAGGTGTTGGAGGCGAAGATCGCGCGCGGCGCCAGGTGCGGCGCCACCTTCTCGAAGAGGGACTTCTTCCAGTCCATGCGCTCGCTGATGGCCTCGATGACGAGGTCGCATTCCGCGAGGAGCGGCAGGTGCTCGTCGTAGTTGGCGGGCGTGATGCGCTCGACGACGCCCTTCGTGGCGAGCGGGCTGGGCTCGAGCTTCGCGAGGCCCTCGAGCGCCTTGCGGACGATGGCGTTCCTGTCGCGCCCCTCGGCGGCCAGGTCGAACAGCACCGGCTGCACGCCGGCATTCGCGAGGTGGGCGGCGATCTGCGCGCCCATGACGCCGGCGCCGAGGACGGCGGCCTTGCGGACGAGGAATTTCGACACGGACTTGTCTCCTGGAGCGTGCCCGCCCGGGCGGGCTGGTTGTCGGATGCGGTGGAATCAGGCCTTGTGTTCGCCGGACACGCCGCCGGGGATCGGGCGCGGGTGGCGCTCGGCGTCGATGGCGACGTAGGTGAGCTGGGCTTCCGTGACCTTCACGGCGTCGGTGCGGCCGCCCTGGCCGCGCTGCGCGAAGACCTCGACGTCCACGGTGATGGAGGTGCGCCCGACCTTGACCACGCGCGCGTAGAAGCTCACGAGGTCGCCGACGAAGACGGGCTCCTTGAAGAGGAACGAGTTCACGGCCACCGTCACGATCGGCCCCTGGGCGCGCTCGTAGGCCGGGACGCTGCCCGCGAGGTCGACCTGCGCCATCACCCAGCCGCCGAAGATCGTGCCGTGGGCGTTCGTGTCCGCCGGCATCGGGATGATGCGGAGGACGGGCATTTCGTCGCTGGGCAGTCGGGAGGTCATGGGAGGGGGTTTCAAACGGGCGTTTGAATTCTACTCCGGCGCATGGAATTGGGGTCAGGTCCCTTTTTCACGCCTCGTGCCCCCGGTAGATCTCGGCCAGCCGGTCGCGGTGGAGCTCGAGGATCTTCGCGCGCTTGGGCTTCAGGGTCGGCGTGAGGAGCCCGTTGTCCACCGTCCACTTGTCGGCAAGCAGTGCCACGCGCCGCACCTGGGCGTAGCCGGGGAAGGCGTGCACCTGCCTCGTGATGCGCGCGAGCACGAGCTTCTCCGCCCGCTCCCGCCCTTCTCCGCAGGGGTCCGCCGGCAGTCCCTCGGCCTGCGCAACCCGGGTCCACTCGTCCATGTCGAGCGTGACCAGCGCCCCGAGGAAGGGCTTGCCCTCGCCCACGACCAGCACCTGGTCGAGCAGCGGGTCGAGCTGGATGGCGAGCTCCATGTCCACCGGCGGCACCTTCTCGCCGTTGGACATCACGATGATCTCCTTGATTCGCCCGGTGATGTAGAGAAGCCCGTCCTCCAGCCTCGCCTGGTCGCCCGTGTCCAGCCATCCCCCGGCGTTCATCACGCCCGCGGTGGCCTCGGGGTTGTTCCAGTAGCCCATCATCACGTTCGGGCCGCGCACCAGCAGCACGCCGTTGTCGCCGAACGCCACCTCGATGCCGGGCAGCACCCCGCCGATCGAGGCCGGGTCGTTGCGCTCGAGGCGGTTCACCGACACCACGGGCGCGGCCTCGGTCAGGCCGTAGCCCTGGCAGATCGGCAGCCCCAGCCCGATGAAGGTCCGCGCGATCTGCGGGTTGAGCGCCGCGCCCCCGCTGACCGCGAGACGCAGCCGCCCGCCGAGCCGCTCGAGAAGCTTCGCCGCGACCAGCGCCCGCAGCAACGGCCAGAGAAGGAAGGCAGGTTTCCACGGCCCCCGCCCCTGCCGCCACTGGAACAGGTCCCACCCCGTGCGGCTCGCGAATTCGAAGAGGCGGCGCCTTGCCTCGGAGGTGTCCTGCAGCTGCGCATGGATGGTGGCGTGCAGGCGTTCGTAGATGCGCGGCACGGAGACGATCGCCGTGGGCCGCGCCGTCCGGAAGTCCTCCGCGAGGTGCGGGATGGAGCGCGCGAAGGCCACCTGCGACCCCGCCACCATCGTGAGGTAGTAGCCCACCGTGCGCTCGAACATGTGCGACAGCGGCAGGAAGGAGAGGAACACGTCGCTGGTGAAGACGTCGATGCCGCCCAGGCCCGACAGGACGTTCTGCAGCACGTTCTGGTGGGAGAGCATCACGCCCTTGGGGCGGCCCGTCGTGCCCGAGGTGTAGACGATGGTGGCAAGCGCGCCCCCGTCGACGGCCACCGGGGGCCCGGCGGCGGGCTCTTCCGGGAGCCAGCCGGCGAGGGAGCGCACCACCGGGTCGCCGGGCAGGTCGACCTTCTTCACCGTCACGATGCGGGCGACGCCGGGCAGGGCCGCGCGCACCTCCGCCAGGCGCTTCACGTGCTCCTCTCCCTCCACCACCAGCAGCTTCACGCCGGCATCGTTCAGGCAGTAGGCGATGTTGTCGGGCCGGTCGTCGACGTAGACGGGCACCGTGACCAGGCCCTGCGCAAGGGCGCCCTGGTCGAACCAGACCCACTCCTTGCAGTTGCGCAGCATGATCGCCACGCGTTCCCCCGGGGCGAGGCCCTCGGCCGCCAGCCCGGCTCGCACCCGGCCCGCCATCCGCGCGGTCTCCGCCCAGGTGTGGGCCTTCCACGAGTGGCTCGCCGCGTCATATTCCCGGTAGGCCGGGGCGTCGGGCGAGAGCGCCACGCGCCGGGCGAACGCGGACGCGAGGGAGTCTTGCGGCGTGACGGGAACGTACTGCTTGTCGCGGGCGGGCACGGGGCGGACCTCGGCTCGAGTCTCTGGGGAAAGGTCTTCGGGTCTATTCCGGGGGAAGTGAGGCGTCGCCGGGGCCGACGGGGCGCTGCATCAGCACGCTGTCCACCCACCGGCCGTGCTTGAAGCCGATCGCGCGCAGCGTGCCGACCAGCCGGAAGCCTAGCGCCGAATGCAGTCCGATGGAAGCGTCGTTGCCGCTGTCGCCGATGACCGCGACGAGCTGCCGGCAGCCTGCCGCCTCGCACGCTTCCACGAGGCGCGAGAGGAGCGCCCGCCCGGCGCCGCGCCCGGCGCAGTCGGGATGCACGTAGACCGAGTCCTCCAGGCAGTGGCGGTAACCGGGGCGCGCGCGGTAGTGGCTCGCGTAGGCGTACCCCGCAAGACGCCCGCCGGTCTCGCAGGCGAGCCATGGGAAGCCCTTCTCCCGCACGGCGCGGAACCGCGCCGTCATTTCGGCCAGGTCCGGCGGCTCGGTCTCGAAGGAGGCCAGCCCCGTGCGCACGTGGTGCGCGTAGATCGCGGCGATCTCCGGCAGGTCGGCCTCTGTCGCGTCGCGCACCCGCAGGCTCATGCGGCGGCCCCTCGCGCGGCTCAGGCCTTGCGCCGCGGCGCGACCCACATGGTGATGACGGCGCGGCAAACCAGCTCGCCCGCGCGGTCCTTCACCTCGACGGTCACCGGCACGTCGCGCCCCGGCCCCTCGGCGATCGAGCCCACGCTCGCGTGCGCCTCCACGTCGGATTCGGCCTTGCGCACGTACTCGACCGCCATGCCCTTGGGCAGCCAGCGCATCGAGGGCGGGATCGTGACCTCGGTTATCGTCCCCGCCGCGAGTTCCGCGAGGTTGCACATCGCGATCGCGTGCACGGTGCCGATGTGGTTGGTCACCGCCCGGCGCTTGCGCATCGACA
>JAABQW010000145.1 GCA_011391275.1 Betaproteobacteria bacterium | reverse complement strand
GTGTCCGTCATGCAGCGCAACAACCGCTTCGGGACGGTTCCCGACTACTTCAAGGTGATCGACGACAACATCGCGGTGCTGGTGCAGATCGAGAGCCGCGCGGGGCTGGAGGCCATCGACGCGATCACCGCGGTCGACGGCGTCGACGGCATCTTCGTGGGCCCGCAGGACCTCGCCGCGGCAATGGGGCACCTGGCCAACCCCTCGCACCCGGAAGTGCAGACGGCGATGAAGCACATCATCGAGCGCGCCCGCGCCGGCGGGAAGCCCGCGGGCACGCTCGCGCCCGTCGAGGCCGACGCCCGCCGCTTCATGGAATGGGGCGCCACATTCGTCGCCGTGGGCAGCGACCTCGGGCTCTTCCGCGGCGCCACGCAGGCCCTCCGCGACAGGTTCCTTCCCTAGACCGAGCCGGCGAAGCAGCCTGGAACCGGCCGCTACTTCATCGGTGCCCGTTCCTGGAGGGAACCTTCTTCGCTAGGACCCCGGTAATGACGCCGGTGAAAGTATGGGCCGATGGGTCGCGGTTGGACGTTCGTGTTTTGGGTTTTGGGCCAGATTAACTTGCGTCCGACTGCGACTCCGGAGACACCTCGACATAGGTTCGGATCGTGACGCCCGAAGCAATTTGACCTGGCCCAAAACCCAAAACGCGAACGTCCAACCGCGACCCTGACCTCCCGCTCGACCGATGGTGATAACGGCGTTCTAAGCCGAAGGTCTCCTTCAGGAACGGGCACCGTGAAGTAGCGGCCGGTTCTAGGCGGCTTCGCCGGCGGCGTGACCCGATGACCAGGCCCACTGGAAGTTGAAGCCGCCGAGGTGGCCGGTGACGTCGACAACCTCGCCGACGAAGAAGAGGCCCGGCACTTCGGTCGCCTCCATCGTCTTCGACGATAGCCCCAGCGTGTCCACGCCGCCCAGCGTCACCTCGGCCTTGTTGTAGCCGAGAGTTCCCGAGGGGTGCACGGGCCAGTCGGCCAGCGCCCGCGCCGCTTCGTCGAGCGCCTTGTCGGAAAGCTCCGCCATCGGCCTCGCGATGCCGTGCGCCTCGCACCACGCCTGGGCGAAGCGCTTCGGCAGGCGTTCGGCGAGGAGCGTGGCGGGAAGCGCCCTCGCGCGGCGGTGCTCGGCCACCCAGGCGTGTGCGTCGATGCCTGGCAGCAGGTTCACGTGCAGGGGGTCGGCCGGGGGGCCGTCCTGCCAGTAGGAGGAAGCCTGCAGGATGGCCGGGCCCGACAGGCCGCGGTGCGTGAAGAGGAGGCTCTCGCGGAAGCGAGCGCCGCGGCACGAGACCTCGGCTTCCAGCGAGACCCCCGACAGGTCGCCGTAGCGCGCGAACGCCTGCGGATCCAGGCTCAGGGGAACCAGCGCCGGCTTCGGCGGAACGACCGCGAGCCCGAACTGCGCGGCGAGGCGGTAGCCGAAGGGCGTGGCGCCGATCTTCGGCACCGTGAGGCCGCCGGTCGCCACGACCAGCGAGGTGGCCGCGACGGGCCCGGCCGCGGTGTCGACGCCAAACCCCGCGGCCTCGCGCGCCACGCCGCGCACTTCGCACGGCATGCGCCACTCCACGCCCCCGGCGTCGCACTCGGCGCGCAGCATGTCGATGATCTGCCTGGCGGAATCGTCGCAGAAGAGCTGGCCGAGCGTCTTCTCGTGATACGCGATGCCGTGCCGCTCCACGAGCGCGATGAAGTGCCGCGGCGTGTAGCGCGCCAGCGCCGAGCGGCAGAAGTGCGGGTTCCTCGAGAGGAAGTTGGCGGGCGAGGCGTGCAGGTTGGTGAAGTTGCAGCGCCCGCCCCCGGAGATGCGGATCTTCTCGCCGAGCTTCGGGTAGTGGTCGACGAGGAGCACGCGGCGCCCGCGCTGCCCGGCCGTCGCCGCGCACATCATGCCCGCCGCCCCCGCGCCGATCACGACGACGTCGAATTGCGCCTGGGCGTTGCGGGACATGGTGGGCGAAGTGTAGCAAGCGGGCTTGAGCGCGGCCCCTCCCGCGGCCTATCCTGAAGGAATCCCAGGAGCGCAACGCGAGGTGAGGACATGAACGAGCACGCGGCCCGGCCGCCGGAAGACGCGGCCGACGAGACCGTCCCCGAGGTGGAACTCTCCGACGAGGACATCCTCGACGCCATGCGCCACATCCCCGGCTATCTCGACATCTCCACCGGGGACTTCCGCGAGATCTACCACCTCGCGCACCGGCACGCGACGGAGCGCCTGCTGAGCGGGCTGCGCGCCGACAGCCTGATGCGCCCCGTCCCCGCGCCGCTCGCGCCCGGCATGATGCTCGGCGAGGCCGCGCGGGCGCTGGTGGCGAGCGGCTTCAAGGCGCTTCCCGTGGTGGACGCCGGCGGGCGCGTGGTGGGCATGCTCACCGAGACGGACTTCCTCCGCCGGATGCAGGCGGGCACCTTCCTGGAGCTCCTCCTGCGCATGATCGACGACTCCTGCGAGGTGAGCCACCGCTGCCACGAGACGCCCGTGCACGAGGCCATGACGGCGCCCGCGATCACGGTGCGGCCGGAGGCGGGGTTCCGCGAAATGATGGAGGCCTTCCGCGGCCACGCGGGGCGCAGCATGCCGGTCGCCGATGCCGACGGGCGCCTGCGCGGCCTGCTCTTCCGCAAGGACTTCCTCGAGGCCCTGGACCGGGAGGCGCACCGGTGAGCCTTCCCGAGTATTTCCGCAAGATGGCGGGCGCCCCCCGCGGCAGCCCGCCGCGCGTGAGCGTCGCCGAGATCGCCTGGTCCTGGGTCGGGGCCTTCCTCGGCATCGGCGCGGCGGGGCTCCTCAGCGAGGCTCTCCTCGCGGGCACCGACCTCACGCTCATGATCGGCTCCCTGGGCGCCTCCGCCGTGCTGCTTTACGGCGCGCCGAGGAGCCCCCTCGCCCAGCCGCGCAACGTGATCGGCGGGCATCTCCTGTCGGCGCTCGTGGGCGTGGCGTGCTGGAAGCTCATGCACCAGGCGCCCTGGCTCGCGGGCGCGCTCGCCGTGGCGACCGCCATCGCCGTGATGCACGCCACGCGCACGCTGCACCCGCCCGGTGGCGCCACGGCGCTCATCGCGGTCATCGGCTCGCGCGAAGTGCACGAGCTGGGATTCCTCTACGTGCTCGTGCCCTGCACGCTGGGCCCGCTGTTGCTCGTGACGGTGGCGCTGGCCGTGAACAACATCCCCGCTTCGCGCCGCTACCCCGAAGCCTGGTTCTGAGGGGGCGCCCGAAGGCGCCCCGGAATCCGCGGATGCAGCGGCCGCGTCAGGGCGGGCACGCCCCCTCCGTGTCGCCGTGCGACTGGTGGGCGGGCCACGCGCTCTCGTCGACGGTGAGCGTCCTGGCCCTGGCCGGGTTGCCGGGCGGAACGTGGCAGATCGTGATCGGCCGGCCGCCTGTGCCGGCCGGGTCCGCCGGGTCCGTCGCCGGGTTCTGCAGCTTGATCTCGTAGGCCAGCACGTCGGTGCTGTCCGAGACCGTCGTCCCCTTCACGTGGACCTGCCTGCCCGCAGCGACGTCCTCGACGGTCCTGCGTGTGATGCCTTCGCGAATGGCGGTCACGCCCGGGCGCGCCACCACCGAGCGGTCGGCGATGACGAAGCGGCTGTCGCCCGCCGGATCGAGGACGACGACGTTCTGCACCATCCCCTGCAGCTCGACGCCGGCGTGGCCGATGCCGCGGCGATCCTCGTCGACGAGGACCACCTCGCCCTCGGCGACCTGGATGGTGACGGTGATCTGCTGGTTCGCCGCCACCTCGCGGAAGGTGAGCGTGCCGATTGCCGTGCCCCCCTGCGTGAAGACGAGCGTCACGTTGCCTTCGGGCAAGCCGCGCAGCGTGAACGACCCGTCGGCGCCAACCGTCGTCCTGATGTCGGGCTCGGACTCGACGTGGACCTCGATCGGGTCTCCCGCCGCGACCATGACTATCCCGCTGCCGGCCTTCGCGGTGGACAGCGTCGTGAACTTGCCGATGACGATGGCCGTCTTCGT
>JAABQW010000155.1 GCA_011391275.1 Betaproteobacteria bacterium | reverse complement strand
GCCCGTTGCGCGACGAGGCGGCCTTCGCGCGCTCGATGGAGGATGCGTTGATGCGGATGTGCGACTCGCGGGGCCTGGTGCCCCGCGCGGGAGGCTGAGGGTGGCCGCCGCGATCCCGGGCGCGCCGGGCGACGCCCCCTTGCTGGAGCTGCGCGCGATCTCCAAGCGCTTCACCTCGCGCCTCGACCTCGCGTCGCGGATCGCCGCGCGCCTGGGCGCGGGCGCCGCGGCGCAGACGGTCCACGCGGTCGACGGCGTCGACCTCGCGGTGCGGGCCGGCGAGGTCGTCGGGCTAGTGGGCGAATCGGGCTGCGGGAAATCCACCCTGGGCCGCATGGTAGCCAGGATCCTCGAGCCCACCGAGGGCGAGCGCCGCTGGAAGGGGCGGCCCTACGCGGAATACGAGTCGCCCGCGTCGCGCGTCGAGCGGCTCGCCGTCCAGATGATCTTCCAGGACCCCTTCGCCTCCCTGAACCCGCGCATGCGCATCGCCGACGTGATCGGGGAGGCGCCGGTGGTGCACGGCCTCGTCACGCCCCGGGAGCGCGACGCCTACGTCGCCGACATCATGGGGCACGTGGGCCTCGACGCGAGCCTCGCGCGGCGCTTCCCGCACCAGTTTTCCGGCGGGCAGAGGAGCCGCATCGGCATCGCCCGGGCGCTCGCGGTGAAGCCGCGCTTCCTGGTCTGCGACGAGGCGGTGGCCGCCCTCGACGTCTCCATCCAGGCGCAGGTTCTCAACCTCTTCATCCGCCTTCGCGAGGAGTTCGGTCTCACCTACCTCTTCATCAGCCACGACCTGGGCGTCGTGCGGCACCTTTCCGACCGCGTCGTCATCATGTACCTCGGCCGGGTCGTGGAGTCGGCGAGCACGGACGAGGTGTTCGCGCGGCCCAATCATCCCTACACGCGGGCCCTGCTCGCGGAAATCCCGACGCTCCAGGCCACGAAGCGCGCCTACATTCCCATCAAGGGGGAGATCCCGTCGCCGCTCGACCCGCCGCGCGGCTGCCACTTCCATCCGAGATGCCCGCATTCGACCGCGCGCTGCCAGGCCGAGGCGCCGCGGCTGCGCGAGATCGCCCCCGGCCACCTTTCGGCCTGCCACCTGAACGACACGCCATGACCGCACACCCAGCCTACCTCCGCACCGACCCCGACGGCGCCCGCGCGCCGGTGGTCCTCGACTCGCCCCACAGCGGCACGGTCTATCCCGAGGACTTCCGGCACGCGGTGACGATGTCCGCCCTGCGCTGCGCCGAGGACGCGTTCGTCGACCAGCTCTACGCGTGCGGGCCGCGCCACGGCGCCACGCTCATCGCCGCGCGCTTTCCGCGCTCCTACATCGACGCCAACCGGTCCGTCCTCGACGTCGACACCGCGCTCCTCGACGCGCCGTGGCCGGGGCCCGCCGCGGCCTCGCGGAAGACCCAGCTGGGCATCGGCCTCATCTGGCGCGTGCTCGACACCGGCGAGCCGATCTACGCGCGCAAGCTCTCGGTGGACGAGGTGCGCCGGCGGATCACCGGGTTCCACCAGCCCTACCAGAAGGCCGTCAAGGACGCGCTGGACGAGACCCGCGCCCACTTCGGCGCCGTGTGGCACTTGAACTGCCACTCCATGCCGGCAGTGAGCAGCGTGATCTCCGAGGAGGGGCCCGGCAAGCCGCGCGCCGGCTTCGTCCTCGGCGACCGCGACGGCACCACCTGCGAACCCGCCTTCACGGCCTTCGTCGCGGGCGCGCTCTCTGACATGGGCTACGACGTGAAGGTGAACGACCCGTACAAGGGCGTGGAGCTGGTCCGCGCGTTCTCCGACCCCGCCGACGGGAGGCACAGCCTGCAGGTCGAGGTGAACCGCCGCCTCTACATGGACGAGCGCACCGGGGAGAAGTCTCCCGGCTTCGCGCGCCTGGCACGAGACATCGAGCGGCTCGTGAAGGCGATCTGCGGCTACGCCGCCGAGCGCGGGTCGCATCCGTGCGAAGGGCATCACGACCACGCAGCGTGCGGCCACGACCATCACCACCCGCACGGGCACGAACACGACCACGGGCACCACCACCCCCATCACGGCCACGACCACGGCCACAGCAAGGACGAGCACTGACCGCCATGACCCGCATCGCCATCGAACTCACCGCCCCCGACATCGAGGACCACCGCCGCTCCTCCACCGGCGTCGACTTCGTCCACACCTTCGAGAGCGGCCGCGCCGGGCCGCACGTGATGGTGAACGCCGTGACCCACGGCAACGAGATCTGCGGCGCCATCGCCGTCGACCGCCTGCTGCGCATGGGCGTGCGCCCGGCCTGCGGCACGCTCACGCTTTCGTTCGCGAACATCGACGCGTTCTCGCGCTTCGACCCGGCCCGGCCCTACGCGACGCGCTTCATCGACGAGGACTTCAACCGCGTGTGGAACGCACAGACGCTAGACGGCCCGCGCGACAGCGTGGAACTGCGCCGCGCGCGCCAGCTGCGACCCTTCGTCGAGGCGGCCGACTTCCTCCTCGACATCCACTCCATGCTCGAGCCCAGCCCCCCGGTGATGATCTGCGGGCCGCTGGACAAGGGCATCCGCTTCGCCTTCGACGTGGCCATCCCGCGCGACATCGTGAGCGACACGGGGCACGCCAACGGCACGCGCATGCGCGACTTCCAGGGCTTCGGGGACCCCGCGAGCCCCAGGAACGCCCTCCTGGTCGAGTGCGGCCAGCACTGGGAGCGCGCCGCCGCGCACGTGGCGTGGCAGACCACGTGGCGGTTCCTGCGCCATGTCGGCGTGGTGGAGGCCGGGGCGGCCGCCCGCGAGATCGCGCTGGAGCCCCCGCCGCCGCAGCGACTGGTGCGGGTCACCGAGGCGGTCGTGGCGCGCACGCCGGAATTCCGCTTCGCCCGCGCGTTCGGCGGCATGGAGGTCGTGGCGAGGGAGGGCGACGTGATCGCGTACGACGGCGCGCAGACGGTCCGCGCCCCCTACGACAACTGCGTCCTCGTGATGCCGGTCCCGAACAACATCAAGACCGGCCTCACCGCGGTGCGCCTGGGCCGCATCGAGTCGCGGCCGTCCGCTTTAGCCTAGGCGACCGGCTCGTCGCCCCTAGAGGAGGGGCGGATGCCCAGCTGCTTGAGCTTGCGGTAGAGGTGCGTGCGCTCGAGGCCGACGCGCTCTGCCACGCGCGACATGTTGCCCTCCTCGCGCCGGATGTGGTGCAGGAAATACTGCCTCTCGAACTGTTCCCGGGCCACCCGCAGCGGCATGTCGAGCGACACGCCGACTTCCACGGGCGGCTGGTCGCGGGGGAGCAGCGAGAATTCCCTCGCAACGCGCGCGACGTCGTCGCCGCCGATCTCCTGCCCGAGCGCCGTGAGCGCGAGCGTCTTGACCGCGTTCTGCAGCACCGGCAGGTTGCCGTGCCAGTCGAGGTTGCGCAGCGCATTCTGCGCGCCGACCGTGAGCACCCTGAGGGGAACCTCGTTGGCGTCGACCAGCGTGGTCAGAAGGCTTGTGGCGAGGTCCGGCACGTCCTCCGGGTGCTCCGCGATAGACGGCACCCGGATCGTGAGCCCCGAGAGCTGGTGGTAGAGGGTCGCGTCGAAGCTGCCGTCGTCGACCATGCCCGCGAGCGGCCCCGACGCCGCGCACACCAGGCGGACGTTGAACTTGTCGAGCTTCGCCACGAGCTGCGACAGGCCCTTCTGCTCGGCCTTGCCCAGCACGCTGAGCTCCTGGATGAAGAGCGTGCCGTCCCGGGCCTCGTTCAGCGGCCCGAAGGGGTTGGAGGAAAGCCACTCCGTGTCCTCGGGCGCCACCCAGGGCGTGTTGGGCAGGTGCAGCTGGCGCGCGGCGATGTCGAAGCCGCAGCCGGGATCCCCCACGAGCAGGACCGGCGTGCGCAGCCGGCTCACCTGGTCGAGCCTCTGCCGCAACTCCTGCACGACGCGCGCCTTGCCGAGCTGGGGCATGGTGAGGCCGGCTCGCGGAAGCGCGCGCCCCCCGGCCAGGGCCTTGCCCACGGTCGCGAGGAGCTTGGGGAGGCTGATGGGCTTCTCGAGGAAGTCGAAGGCGCCGATGCGCGTGGCCTCGACCGCCGAATCGATGGTCCCGTGGCCCGACATCATCACGACGGGCATGGTGAGCAGCCCCGAGCCCGCCCACTCCTTGAGGAGCGTGATGCCGTCCGTGTCGGGCATCCAGATGTCCAGCAGCACGAGGTCGGGGCGCATCTCGCGGCGCAGGTTGCGCGCCGTCTGCGCATTCTCGGCGAGGCGCACGCCGTAACCCTCGTCGCGCAGGATCTCGAAGAGGAGCTCGCGGATGCCGACCTCGTCATCCACGACCATGATCTGGTTGGCCGACATGGCAGCGGCGGCCCTAGGCCGCTTCGCGCAGGGGCAAGACGATGCTCACGTGTGCGCCGTGCGGTTTCACGTTCTCCACCACGATGTGGCCGTGGTGCTCGTCGACGATCTTCTTCACGATCGCGAGGCCGAGCCCGGTGCCCTTGGGCTTGGTGGTGACGTAGGGCTCGAAGATGCGGCCGAGCACGGCTTCGGCGATGCCCGAGCCGTTGTCGCGCACGGAGAGCGTGACGCCGTCGGTACCGATCGTCGAGGTCACGACGATCCTCGGGTGCTCCGCGCCGACCAGCGCGTCGATCGCGTTCTGGATGAGGTTGTGGAGCACCTGGCGCAGCAGGGCCGGGTCGGCCGCCACGCGGGGGAGGTTTTCCGCGAGCTGCGGCTCGATCGGCACGCCCATGGATTCGTAGAGCACCAGGACCTCGCGCACGAGGTCGTTGAGCGAGACCTGCTCGGCAGTCATGCGCGCGGCACGCGCGTACTGGCTGAAGTCGTCGACCATGCCCTTGAGCGCCGTGACCTGGTTCACTATCGTGCCCGTGGCGCGCTTGAGCATCTCGGCGTCGATCGCGGGAAGCTTCTGGTGGAGCTTGTGCTGGATGCGCTCGGCGGAAAGCTGGATCGGCGTGAGCGGGTTCTTGATCTCGTGCGCGAGCCGGCGCGCGACCTCGCCCCAGGCCGCGTCGCGCTGCGCCTGCGCGAGGTGCGTGATGTCGTCGAAGACCACGACATAGCCCGTGTCGCCGCGCGTGGCAAGCCGCGTGCCGCGCACGAGGAGCGTGCGCGCCCCGTCGAGCCGCCGGTACTCGAGCTGCTGCTCCCACTGGCGCGTGGCGGACGGGGAGAAGTTCTTCAGCACGACCTCCGCGAACGGGGAGACCGCCGCCACGTGCGTCGTCCAGTCCTGCAGCTTCAGGCCGTGGAACGCCCCTGCGGGCACGCCGAGGATCTCGTAGGCGGTCGCATTGACCGTCTTCAGGTAGTGCCGCTCGTCGAAGGTGAGCACGCCCGACGTGAGGTTCGACAGGATGCTCTCGAGGTAGGTCTTGGCGTTCTCGAGCTGCTGCTGGTTGCGTTCCATCGCCTCGGTGGCGTCGGCGATCTGGCGCGTCATGGTGTTGAACGACTGCGTGAGCACGCCGAACTCGTCGCGGCTGCGCACCGGGTTGAGCCGCGAGTAGTCGCCCTTCGCGATGGCGCGCGTGGCCTCGGCGAGCGCCGAAAGGGGGGCCGACAGCCGCTCGGAGAGCAGGAACGCCACCGCGATGGACGAGAACAGCGTGAGGAGCATCGCGAGCGTGAGGGTCAGGCCGAAGATGCGCTTGAGGCCCACGCGGGCGAGCGTGAGCTCCTGGTAGTCGCGCCACCCCTGGTCGACCACGCGTGCGTCCTGCGCGACGGCGGTGGGCACGCGCTGCAGGACCTGCAGGACGCGGATGTCCTCGGCGATCGTGAGCACGTTCACCGGCACGATCACGCGCAGGAAGAGGCCGCGCTCCGGAATCGACTCGATCGAGCGCACGGGCTGCTGGGCGCGGATCTGGCGCAGCACGCCGGCGCTGGGGACCTCGGGCTGCAGGAACGTCGCTTCGGTCCCCGCGAAGGCGATGACCTTGCCGCGCTGGTTGAAGAGCGTGGCCTCCTCGACGCCGTACTGCTCGCGCAGGCGGCTGAGCGTCGCGGGCTCCGCGGCCCGCGCCGTGGCGAGCGACTGGGCCATGGTGTCGGCCTTCTGCCCCAGCTCGCGAAGCGAGCTGTCCAGCGAGCTTCGCGCGAGGTTGAGGCCGCCCTCGAGCGCCTTGTCCATGCGCACGTCGAACCAGGACTCGATGGAGCTCTGCAGGAACTGGAACGAGATCGCGTAGACGAGGCCGCCCGGCACCAGGGCCATGAGAGCGAAGACGACCATGAGGCGCAGCGTGAGCTTGGAGCCGAAGACGCGCTCCCGGAGCTTGCGCCGCAGGACGAGCAGCTGGTAGCCGATGAGGAGCATGAGGCCCAGCGAGAGCAGGCCCCCGAGGCCGAGGAGGGCGGGGTAGTTCTGCGTGAAGAGCGCGGTGTTCGAAGAGGCCTGCGACATCAGGTAGACGAGGCCTGCGCCCGTCACCACGCACAGCAGGATCAACGGCCTCATGGATTGACGGTCCACCGATACCAATCCGAGGCGAGGTTCCAGTCGCTCGAGGCGACCGCGTTGAGTTGGAAGGGTTTGGGCAGCTGCGTCGTGTCCAGGCGCATGCGGATGGCCGCCTGGTACTCGCCCTGCCTGCGCAGCGCGCCGGCGTCGGCCACGGGCCAGCCGCGAACGTGCGCGAGCGCGCCCACGACGTCCTCGAAACGGGTGAAGTTCTGGTAGGCCGCCCCCGAGGACAGCCGATACTGGCGAAGCAGCGGCGTGTAGGTGATCTTGTAGGTGCGCGAGAGCTGCACCGGCTTCTCGTCGAACCAGTACCAGCGTGGCTTGGACAGCTCGAACTCGACGACGAAGAAGAGGGCGACGCCGCGGTTCACGGCCTCCTCGAGGCCGGGGCTGAAGCGGATGTCGAATTCCGCATCGAGCCGGTAGCCGTCCTTGCCCGCCTCGACCTTCGCGCGCACCGGGCTGATGCCGTCGGCGAACGCGGCCTGCGGCGCGACGAACGCGTGGATCGCGAGCAACAGCGCTCCCAGCGCGATGCGCCACGCGGCGCTAGCGCTTTTCGATGAGAGCGTAGAAGAAACCATCGTGATCGTCGTCCGGCCAAATCCGGCCGCCTTCGGGCGCGCCGGGCTGGAAAAGGGCAATCCGGGCATCCGGTTGCCGCGCAAAAAAGGCTTCCACGACAGCCTCGTTCTCTTCGCGGAAAACCGAGCAGGTTGCGTAAAGCAATTTACCACTACTCTCAAGGACTTGCCACACTCCATCGAGGAGGGCGGCCTGCCGGGCGGCGAACTTCGCCAGGTCCGACGGCCGCCGGTTCCAGCGGATGTCGGGATGGCGCCGCGCGACCCCGGAGGCGCTGCAGGGGGCGTCGAGCAGGATTCGCTGGAACGGGCGGCCGTCCCACCACGCGGCGGGCACCGCCGCGTCGGCGCAGGTGAGGGTGGCGCTGGCCCCGAGCCGGACGAGGTTTTCCCGTATCCGGTGAAGGCGGGCGGAGTCGTTGTCGAGGGCCACCACATCGACGTCCGCGATTTCGAGCAGGTGGCCGGTCTTGCCGCCCGGGGCGGCGCATGCGTCGAGGACGCGCTGGCCGTCGACGACCTCCAGGAGCCTCGCCGCCCATTGGGCGCCCGCATCCTGGACGCTCGCCAGGCCCTCGGCGAACCCCGGGACCTCGGCCACCGGGCGCGGGTCGATGCGCACCGCCACGTCCCCCAGGCACCTCGCCTCGATGCCCCCCTGTGACAGCATCTCCAGGTAACTGTCCACCGTGGTGCGCCGGCGGTTGACCCGGAGGGTCATCGGGGGGTGCAGGTTTTCCGTGGCGAGGACTGCCTCCCAGCCCGCCGGATACTGGTCGCGCAGCTTCTGCACCCACCAGGCGGGAAACCCGAGCCGCGCCTCCGGGGTGTGCCATGCATCGCGGCCGAGGTCATGGCGGCGGCGGAGGAAGTTGCGCAGGACCGCGTTCACGAGCCCGCGCGCCGCGGGCTGGCCAAGGCGCTCGGCGGCTTGCACCGCGTGGTCGACGATCGCGTACGGCTTGGCCCGCGTGAACTGCAGCTGCGCCAGGCCGACCAGCAGGAGGCTGCGCAGGCCGGCATGGCGAACGGGCGTGAGCAGCAGCTTCCCGAGTTGAGCCTCGAGCAGCCCGAGGGAGCGCAGGCCCTCGTAGCAGATCTCCCGGACTTCGGCGCGCTCGCCCGGGCTCAGCGCGGGGTGCCGGCGAAACCCGTCCTCGAACGCGGTCGACAGGTTGCCGCCTGCGAGGGTATCGCCGAGGACGGCCGCGGCACAGAGTTGGATATCGAGCACGGGTGGGGTGTGGCCGCCGCGTCACCCGCGGCTGCAGCTGTCAGTATGTACTTACCACGGCGGCCATCGCATTCAGGCGCGCGATCCGCTCACCGGTGTCGGGGTGCGTGCTGAAGAGCCCCGCCACGCCGCCGCCGGAAAGCGGGTCAATGATCATCATCTGGGCCGTGGCGGGATGCGCCTCGGCAGTCGCCATCGGGATGCCTTGCGCGTACCGGCGGATCTTGTCCAGCGCAGAAGCGAGCGCCCGCGGGTCGCCGCTGATCTGCGCGCCACCGCGGTCCGCATCGAACTCGCGCGCTTGCGAAATGGCGAACTGGATGAGCATCGCGGCCATCAGGAGGGAAGTCTTCAGCCAGCTGCCGAACATCGTTTCGAAGTCCTCGCTTCACGAGCCCGCGGGATCGCGGCATCCGCTACATGCCTTCGGTCGCGCGGAAATCAAGCTCCCCCGGTTGCGGTCGCCCCGAGGCGCGTCCCCGGCGGCATTGGCCGACCCTTGAGGAACTCTGCGGCCGGCAGGCGTCGCGAGCCGGGCCGCTGCATGACAGTAAGCGCTAACGCGCCTTCCCCGCAGGCAACCACAGGACAGCCGTCTTGCTGGCGGATGACCGTGCCCGGCTCGCCGGTTCCGTCCACCGGCCGAACCTGCCAGACCTTCAGGGGCTCGCCGCCGAGGGACGTCTCCGCACCGGGGAAAGGATCGAAAGCGCGCACCTGCCGGTCGAGGGCCGCCGCATCGAGACGCCAGTCCAGCGCGCCTTCGGACTTTTCGATCTTGGCGGCGTAGGTCACCCCGCCAGGGTCCTGCGGCCTGGGCGCAAGCGTCGGCAACCGGGCAAGAGCCTCCACTATCGCGACAGCGCCCAGCCCGGCCAGGGTGTCCGTGAGGGTGGCGGCGGTATCGGTCGACCCGATCACCACCCGGCGCTCCAGGAGGACCGGGCCGGTGTCCAGCCCCGCCTCCATCACCATGATGGCCACGCCCGTTTCCGCGTCGCCGGCCTGGATCGCACGCTGGATCGGGGCCGCACCCCGCCAGCGGGGCAACAATGACGCGTGGATGTTCAGGCACCCCAAACGAGGGATAGCAAGCACTGACTTCGGAAGAATCAGCCCGTAGGCAGCCACGACCATCAACTCGGCGTTTGCCGCCTCGATGGGAGCCCGGGATTCGGGCAGCTTGAGCGAAACGGGCTTGGCGATGGCCAGACCCAGGCCGGCCGCCAACTCGGCGACCGCGCTGGGCCGGGTCTTCAGCCCGCGCCCCGACGGCCGGTCGGGCTGCGACAGCACCAGGGCGATGTCATGCCCCGCCTCGTGCAGCGCGGACAACGCGCGGGCGGCGAACGGGGGCGTCCCGGCAAAGACGAGGCGCAAGCGGAAGTCTAGGCGGCCTTGCGCTGGCGCTTCTTGAGCTTGGCGCGGATGCGGTTCTGCTTGAGCTCCGAGAGGTGCTCGACGAAGACCTTGCCGTGGAGGTGGTCCATCTCGTGCTGGATGCACACGGCCAGGAGCCCCGAGGCATTGAGGGTGAACCGGGCGCCGTTCTCGTCCAGCGCGGTGACGGTCACGCTGTCGGCGCGCTCCACGTTCTCGTAGACGCCGGGAACGGACAGGCAACCCTCCTGGTTGAGCGCCATGCCCTCGCGGCGGGTGATTTCCGGGTTGATGAAAACCCGCAGCTCCGAGCGGTCCGGGCTCGTGTCGATGAGTATCACCTGTTGGTGAACGTTCACCTGGGTGGCGGCAAGCCCCACGCCCTCGGCCGCGTACATGGTTTCGGCCATGTTCGAAACGAGCGTTCGGGTGGACGCGTCGATCTTCTCGACGCGTGCCGCCGGCAGGTGCAGCCTCGGGTCGGGGTACTGGAGTATCTCGAGAATGGCCATAAATGCTTGCGAATAGAACAGATTAAGCGCAGAATTTACCGCACTACTTGAAAAAGAGGTCGTAACCCTTTTTCAGAATATGGGTCCTGCGCCCCATATCCAAAAGAGAGAGCCGCGATGCGAAAGCTCATTATAGCGTTAGTCGTCGCTTCGGCCAGTTTGGTTCCGGGTTTGGCATCATCGCAGGCCACCGCCACGGCGGCTGCCTCGATGAACGACCTGCAGGCCGACGCCCCGTCCGAGTACAAGGTCCAGAAGGGCGATACCCTCTGGGCGATTTCCGGCAAGTTCCTGAAGGAACCCTGGAAATGGCCGCAGATCTGGCAGATGAACCGGGATCAGATCAAGAACCCGCACCTCATCTACCCCGGCGACATCATCCGGCTCGACCGCTCGGGGGCGTACCCGTCCCTGTCCCTCATCGCCGGCGGCGCGATTCCCGCGGACGCTGTCGTGCGGCTGGAGCCGCGCACCCGCGTGCAGCCGCTCTCCACGGCCGTTCCCACCATTCCCGGCTCGGCCATCGGCCCCTTCCTGACCCAGCCCCTGATCGTCGACCCGGGCGTGATGGATACGCTGCCGCGAATCGTCGCAACGGAAGAGGAGCGCGTCATCGTGGGCGCCGGCAACTCCGCCTATGTGATGGGCCTGCGTTCAGGCGACGCGATCAACTGGCAGATCTTCCGTCCGGGCGAGACGCTCACCGACCCCGACACCGGCGAGGTGCTCGGCTTCGAGGCGATCCACGTGGGCGACGCCCGCGTGAAGCGCTTCGGCTCGCCCAGCACGATCGAGGTGACGCGCGCGCGCCAGGAAATCAACCAGAACGACCGGCTGATGCCCGCCCGGGAGGCCACCTTCCCCTCCTACGTCCCGCGCGCGCCGGACAAGCCCATCAAGGGCAGGATCCTCTCGGTGCGCGGGAGCGTTTCCGACATCGCCCAGTACTCGATCGTGGCCATCAATCGCGGCTCCCGCGACGGCGTCGAGGTCGGCCACGTGCTGGCGACGATGCGCAGCGGCGACCTTCTTTACGGCACCAAGAGCGCGAGACCGCCGCTCGGCGTGGACCTGTTCCCGAACCTTGCCGACATGAAGATCGCCGTGACACCCAACCCGCCCGTGCCGGACACCATCGTGGCGGGACAGGATCCCGAGACGGTGCCGACGGCAGGGACATTCCGGTCCTACCAGCTGCCGGACGAGCGCAGCGGGTTACTGATCGTCTTCCGCACCTTCGAGAAGATCTCCTACGGCATGATCCTCAAGAGCGTACGGCCGATTTCCGTCGGCGACGTGGTGCAGACGCCCTGACCCGGCGTCATCCCGGGATCGTGGGTCGCGGGGGCTTCGGCCCCCGCTTCCATTTCGTGGTGGCGTCAGCCGGAAGGGTGCCCCGGTCGTTGTAGGATCTCTCCCCTTTTTTGGCCCTGCCTCCCAGGTCACCCCGCATGCGCAACGACGCCGCCGACTGGCTTCGCCTCTGCCTCGTCCCGGGGGTTTCCGGGACCGCTCAGCGCGCGCTGCTCAAGGCGTTCGGTACCCCGGCCTGCGCCGCGGATGCCCGGAGCCCGGCCGTGGCGGCAGTGGCCGGCCACGAAGCGGCGGAAGCACTCGCGGGCGGGCCTGCGGCGGGCCTCCTGGCCGCAACCCTTGCGTGGCTCGAGGAGCCCGGCCACCACCTCCTCGCCCTTGGCGACGAAGCCTATCCCCGGGCGCTGCTGCAGACTTCCGACCCTCCCACCATCGTTTACGCGATGGGCGATGTCTCGCTCCTGAACCGGCAGGCCATTGCCATCGTCGGCAGCCGGAACGCCTCCCGGCAGGGCGTGCAGGACGCGCGGGACTTTGCCCGGGAGCTCTCCTGCCGAGGGTTCACCGTGGCCAGCGGCCTGGCCCTCGGCATCGATGCCGCCGCGCACCGGGGCGGGCTCGCTGGCCCCTCCTCCACCATCGGCGTAGTGGGCACCGGCCTGGACCGGGTCTATCCCGCGGCCAACCGCGACCTGGCGCGGGAAATCACCGCGCGCGGCGTCCTCCTGTCGGAGTTCGCCCTGGGAACCGCCCCGGTCGCCTCGAACTTTCCGCGCCGCAACCGGATCATCAGCGGGTTGGCCCGCGGCGTGCTCGTTGTCGAGGCAGCCCTGCTCAGCGGCTCGCTCACCACGGCGCGCATGGCGCTCGAGCAGGGCCGCGAAGTGTTCGCCATCCCCGGCTCGATCCATTCCCCGCTTTCCAAGGGCTGCCACTGGCTCCTCAAGCAGGGCGCGAAACTGGTCGAATGCGCCGACGACATCCTGGCGGAACTGGGCCAGGCCACCCCCTTGCCGGCCGGTGCGCCCGGGTCCCGCGCGGAATGTCCCGGCGACCCCGTCCTCGAGGCGCTGGGGCACGCGCCAGCCAGCATCGATGCTCTCGTCCTTCGCACCGGCCAGGCGGCGCCCGAGCTGGCTGCGCAGCTCACGCGCCTGGAGCTGGACGGGCGCCTGGAGAGGCTTCCCGGCGGGCTCTTCCGGCAACTTGCTGTACCCTGATCGCCGCGAAAGGGTAGCCGGCGGCCCGCCGGACCCCGCATTACGGATTTCAAAAGAAAAGCAGACACCGCTCCCATGGCCTCAAACCTCCTCATCGTCGAGTCGCCGTCGAAGGCGAAAACGCTCAAGAAGTACCTCGGCAAGGATTACGAGATCCTCGCCTCCTACGGCCACGTCCGCGACCTCGTGCCCAAGACCGGCGCCGTCGATCCCGACGACAACTTCCGCATGAAGTACGAGATCATCGACCGCAACGCGAAGCACGTCGACGCGATCGCCAGGGCGGTCAAGGACGCCGACACGGTCCTCCTCGCGACGGACCCGGACCGCGAAGGCGAGGCGATCGCGTGGCACCTCTCCGAGATCCTCAAGGCCAAGCGCGCCCTCAAGGACAAGACGCTCAAGCGGGTGGTGTTCTACGAGATCACCGAGGGCGCCGTGAAGGAGGCCGTGAGGAACCCCCGCGACATCTCCATGGAGCTCGTGAACGCCCAGCAGGCGCGCCGCGCGCTCGACTACCTCGTCGGCTTCAACCTCTCGCCGCTGCTCTGGAAGAAGATCCGCCGCGGGCTGTCCGCCGGCCGCGTCCAGAGCCCCGCGCTTCGCCTCATCGTCGAGCGCGAGATCGAGATCGAGGCCTTCAAGTCGCGAGAATACTGGTCGATCCACTTCGATTCCGAGAAGGCGAAGGCGCCCTTCACCGCGAAGCTCACCCACTTCCAGGGCGAGAAGCTCGACCAGTTCTCGGTGGGCGATGCAGGGCGCAACGCCGAGATCACGGGCTTCCTCGAGTCGCACGCGTCGGGCGCGGCCCGCGTCGCGGAGATCGAGAAGAAGCGCAAGCTCCGCTCGCCGGCGCCGCCCTTCACCACCTCCACCCTCCAGCAGGAGGCGGTGCGCAAGCTCGGCTTCTCCACCGACCGCGCCATGAAGGTGGCGCAGAGCCTCTACGAGGGGGTGTCGCTCGGCAAGGCGGTCACGGGCCTCATCACCTACATGCGGACCGACTCCGTGAGCCTGTCCAAGGAGGCCGTCTCCGAGATCCGCGGCTACATCACGAAGAACTACGGCCCGGACTACCTGCCGAAGTCGCCCATCGCGTACAAGAGCACGGCCAAGAACGCCCAGGAGGCTCACGAAGCCATCCGGCCGACCTCCATCGCGCGCTCCCCGGAATCGGTGGCGCCCTACCTGAACGACGAGCAGCGCAAGCTCTACGAGATGATCTGGAAGCGCGCGCTCTCCTGCCAGATGACGCCGGCGAAGTTCGACACGGTCGCCGTCGACTTCACCGTCGGCGGCCCCGGCAACACCTTCCGCGCCACCGGGCAGACGATGGTCTTCCCGGGCTTCTACGCCGTCTACCACGAGGACGAGGACGACGCGGTCGAGGAGGAGGACAAGCGCCTGCCCGCCCTCGAGAAGGACGACACCGTGCCCATCCTCAGGCTCTACGGCGACCAGCACTTCACCCAGCCGCCGCCGCGCTATTCCGAGGCGAGCCTGGTGAAGGCTCTAGAGCAGTACGGCATCGGGCGCCCGTCCACCTACGCCTCCATCATCTCGACGCTCACGAACCGCGAGTACGTGGTGCTCGAGAAGAAGCGCTTCCAGCCCACGGACGTGGGCCGCGTGGTGAACAAGTTCCTCACCGAGCACTTCGCACGCTGGGTCGACTACGAGTTCACCGCCAAGCTCGAGGACGAGCTCGACGACATCTCCAACGGCAAGGAGGAGTGGCTCCCCGTCCTGGAGCGCTTCTGGAAGGACTTTTCCGCCCAGCTCGGCGAGAAGGAGTCGGTCTCGCGAAAGGACGTCACCCAGGAGGTCCTCGAGGAGGACTGCCCGAAGTGCAAGGCGCACAAGCTCTCCATCCGCCTGGGGCGGCGCGGGCGCTTCATCGGCTGCTCGGGCTTCCCGGAATGCGACTACACGCGCAACCTGGACGGCAGCGGGGATTCCGCCGAGGGTGCCGCCAAGCGCGACATCGGCGTCGATCCGAAGACCGGCAAGGCCATCCAGCTCCTGCAGGGCCCCTTCGGCTGGTACTTCCAGCTGGGGGAGGCCGAAGGCGACAAGAAGCCCAAGCGCGTCTCGCTGCCCAAGAACGTCACACCGGAGGCGGCAGACCTCGGGGTGGCACTGAAGATGCTGGCCCTGCCCCGCGACCTTGGTCCCCACCCGGAGACCGGCAAGAAAGTCGTCGCCAACATCGGCCGCTTCGGCCCGTACGTGAACCACGACGGGGCATTCAAGTCGATCCCGAAGGACGAGAACGTGTTCGACATCGGGCTCGAGCGCGCGGTGGCGCTCCTCAAGGAGCCCAGGAGCGCCGGCGGCCGCGGGGCGCTTCGCGTCCTGGGCAAGCACCCCGACGACGGCCAGTCAGTCGCGCTCTATGCGGGCAAGTACGGTCCGTACGTGAAGCACGGCAAGGTGAACGCGACCCTGCCGGACAAGGACGCCATCGCCACCTTCTCGCTCGAGGAGGCCCTGGTCCTGATCGCCGCCAAGTCGAAGACCGGGACGAAGCCGAAGGCGAAGGCGAAAGCGAAGGCAAAGCCGGCGAAGAAGTCCAGGACCGTTAAAAAGGCGGCGTAGCCTCCCGGCCAGCGGCCCCGGCCGGCGGGTGGCCCGTCAGACGTCGAGGTTGTGCACGCCCAGGGCGTTCGTCTCGATGAACTGGCGCCGCGGCTCGACATCGTCGCCCATGAGCGTCGAGAAGATCTCGTCGGCGCTGATCGCATCCTCCACCTGCACCCGCAGCAGGATGCGCTTGGTCGGGTCCATCGTCGTTTCCCAGAGCTGCTCGGGGTTCATCTCTCCCAGCCCCTTGTAGCGCTGGATCGCCATGCCTCCCTTGGCCTCGGCGAGCAGCCAGTCCAACCCCTCCTTGAAGGAGCGGATGGCGCGAGCCGTCTCGCCGCGCTTGACCTGCGCGCCCTCCTGGACCAGGCCGGCGAGCATCTCGGAGGTCTTCACGATCTGGGTGTAGTCGCCGCTTTCCACGAAGGCGTGGTCGAGGATCGTCTCCACCCTGTTGCCGTGCACGAGCTTCTCGAGGCGGACGCGCCAGCCGTCGGAGGTCGGGTCGCGCTCGATATGCGCCTTGGGCGCCGCCGGCGCGAGGACGTCGTAGATCGCCCTCGAGGCGTCGGCCGCCCCCTCCTTCGTCTCCAGGCTGATGCGCGGCATGTCCAGCAGCGCGCGCAGCACCCCGGCGTCCATGCCCATCGAGAGGCGGTCGATGATCGCCTCGGTGGTGAGGTATTCCGTGGCGATCCGCTCGAGCGCCTCGCCCGCCAGCGGTGCGCCCGCGTCGCGAGGCACGAGCATGGCGCCGTTGAGAGCGCGGCGCAACTGGTGGTAGCGCAGCGCGTGCTCGTCCTTGAGGTAGCGCTCGTCCTTGCCGCTCTTCACCTTGTAGAGCGGCGGCTGGGCGATGTAGATGTGGCCGTTCTCGACGAGGGCCGGCATCTGCCGGTAGAAGAAGGTGAGCAGCAGCGTGCGGATGTGGGCGCCGTCGACGTCCGCGTCCGTCATGATGATGATGCGGTGGTAGCGCAGCTTGTCGAGCGAGAACTCGTCCTTGCCGATGCCCGTTCCCAGCGCCGTGATGAGCGTGGCGACCTCCTGCGACGAGAGCATCTTGTCGAAGCGCGCCTTCTCCACGTTGAGGATCTTGCCCTTGAGGGGCAGGATCGCCTGGAACTTGCGGTCGCGGCCCTGCTTGGCCGACCCGCCGGCGGAGTCGCCCTCGACGAGGTAGAGCTCGCACAGCTTCGGGTCGCGCTCCTGGCAGTCGGCGAGCTTGCCCGGGAGGCCGACGCCATCGAGAACGCCCTTGCGCCGCGTGAGCTCGCGCGCCTTGCGGGCGGCCTCGCGCGCGCGCGCCGCCTCGACGACCTTGGTGCAGATCACCTTCGCGTCGGCGGGCTTCTCGAGCAGGAACTCCGCGAGCTTCTGGGCGACGACCTCCTGCACGACGGGCTGGACCTCGGAGGAAACGAGCTTGTCCTTCGTCTGAGAGGAGAACTTTGGCTCCGGCACCTTGACCGAGAGGACGCAGGTGAGGCCCTCGCGCATGTCGTCGCCGGTGGTCTCCACCTTGGCCTTCTTTGCGATCTCCTCCTTCTCGATGTAGTTGTTGATCGTGCGCGTCATGGCCGTGCGCAGGCCGGTGAGGTGCGTGCCGCCGTCGCGCTGCGGGATGTTGTTGGTGAAGCACTGGACCGACTCGCCATACGAATCGTTCCACTGCATCGAGACCTCGACGGTGATGCCATCCTTCTCCGCGATCGCGTAGAAGATGTTGCCGTGCAGGACGTTCTTCGAGCGGTTCATGTACTCGACGAACCCCTTCACGCCGCCGGAGTAGGCGAAGTTCTCGCTCTTTCCCGTGCGCTGGTCGATCAGCTCGATCTTGACGCCGTTGTTCAGGAACGACAACTCGCGCAGGCGCCGCGCCAGGATGTCGTAATGGAACTCGATGTTGTTGAACGTTTCCGGCGAGGCGAGGAAGTGCACCTCGGTGCCGCGGCGGTCGGTGTCGCCGGTGACCTTCAGGGCCTCGACCGCCACGCCGTCGTGGAACTCGATGAAGTGCGCCTTGCCCCCCCGCCAGATGCGCAGCTTGAGCCACACCGACAGCGCGTTGACCACGGACACGCCCACGCCGTGCAGGCCGCCGGAGACCTTGTAGGAATTCTGGTCGAACTTGCCGCCGGCGTGCAGTTCCGTCATGACGATCTCGGCGGCAGAGCGCCTGAATTCGTCGTCCTCCTTGATGTCCGTGGGGATGCCGCGCCCGTTGTCGACGACCGAGATGGAGTTGTCCGTGTGGATGACCACCTTGATGTCGTTGCAGTAGCCGCCGAGGGCCTCGTCGATCGCGTTGTCGACCACCTCGAATACCATGTGGTGCAGGCCCGTGCCGTCGGACGTGTCGCCGATGTACATGCCGGGGCGTTTCCTGACCGCCTCGAGGCCCTTCAGGATCTTGATGCTCGTGGAGTCGTATTCGTCGTCCTGGCGCTCGCTGGACCGCTCGTTCTGCTGTGTCATTCTGTTCCCGTCGTTGTTGCCTGGTGTGTCGCTTGGCCGTTCCGCTAGATCCGCATCGGCATCACGACATACTTGAAGTCGTCGTTGCCGGGAATCTGGACCAGCGCGCTCGAGTTGGAGTCGCCCATGGTCACGGTCAATGTCTCCGCGTCTACGTGGTTGAGCACGTCGAGGAGGTAGGAGATGTTGAAGCCGATGTCGAGCGGATCGCCGTCGTAGTCGATCGTGAGGCCTTCCTCCGCCTCCTCCTGCTCGTTGTTCGTGCAGATGATGGAGAGCGCGTTCTTGGTGAACACCAGTCGCACGCCGCGGATCTTCTCGTTGGAGAGGATGGCGGCGCGGTTGAGGGACTGGGCGAGCGCGGCCCGCTCGAGGACCACCTTGTTGCGGTGGGTCGTCGGGATGACCTTGAGGTAGTCGGGGAACTTGCCTTCGACGATCTTCGAGACGATCTCGATGCCGCCGAAGGAGAAGCGCACCTGGTTCGAGCCGATCGAGAGCGTCACGGGATCGTCGGTGTCGGACAGGAGCTTGATGAGCTCGAGAACGGTCTTCCTCGGCAGGATCGCCTCCACGCTCTCGTGCTCTCCCGCGAGCGCCTCGGCCGCGAACGAGAGCCGGTGACCGTCGGTGGCCACGACGCGCAGCATGTTCTTCTCGACGGAGAAGAGGACCCCGTTCAGGTAGTAGCGGATGTCCTGGACGGCCATGGCGAACTGGACGAGCCCGAGCGCGTGCTTGAGCGCCTTCTGCGGCAGCGACAAGGTGCGCGTGGCATCCCTGGCCTCGACCATGCGCGGGAAATCGGCGGGGGCGAGCGTCTGCAGGTTGAAGCGACTCTTGCCCGCGCGCACGACCATGCGGTTTTCCTTCGCGTCGAGGGCCACCTCGGCGTCGTCCGGCAGGGAGCGCAGGATGTCGTAGAGCTTGCGCGCGGCAACCGTCACGACACCTTCGGCGGTGTCGCCATCGAGGGTCGCCTTGGCGGTGATCTGGACCTCGAGGTCGGTCGCCACGAAATCGACGACGCCGCCGTGCGCCTGGATGAGGACGTTCGAGAGGATCGGCAGCGTGTGCCGCCGCTCCACGATGCCCGTGACGTGTTGCAGGGGCGCTAGCAGGGCCTGGTTGGTCGCCTTGATCTTGACCATAGGGTTATCTCTAAATAGTTAGCAGTTAATAGGAGACGACCGGAATCCGGTACAACTCTGTTTTCTCTTTTGTTTCAACAAGCTGCAACTCATGCCGGCTGGGGACAACGGGTCTTGCCCGGGCCCTGAGGCTGTGGATAACTTCGGCCCGCAAACCCGGGGCCGATTCGATCCACAGGTTTTCCCGCCCATTTCGGCCCCTCATCCGAGAAGGATCTGCTGGAGCTGGGCGTAGTCACGCGAGAATTCCTGGTCGGTGTCGCGCAATTCCTGGATCTTGCGGCAGGCGTGCAGCACGGTCGTGTGGTCGCGGCCCCCGAAGGCCTCGCCGATCTCGGGCAGGCTTTGCTGCGTGAGTTCCTTGGCGAGCGCCATCGCGACCTGCCGCGGCCTCGCGACGGAGCGGAAGCGCTTCTTCGAGTACATGTCGGAGACCTTGATCTTGAAGTAGTCCGCCACGGTCTTCTGGATGTTGTCGATGGAGACCTGACGCGTGAGGACGGCGAGGAGGTCCTTCAGGGCCTCCCGCGCCGTGGCCACGGTCACCACGGTGCTGTTGAACCTGGCGTAGGCGAGCACCCGCTTCAGCGCCCCTTCGAGTTCGCGGACGTTGGACCGGATGTGCTTGGCGATGAAGAACGCGACGGCCTCGTCCACGTGCACGCCGTCCATCTCGGCCTTCTTGAGGAGGATCGCCACGCGCATCTCGAGCTCGGGCGGCTCGACGGCCACGGTGAGGCCCCAGCCGAAGCGGGAGATGAGGCGGTCCTCGATACCGGTGAGCTCCTTCGGGAAGCTGTCGCTGGTGATGACGACCTGCTTGTGGGCCTCGAAGAGCGCGTTGAAGGTGTAGAAGAACTCCTCCTGGGAGCGCGACTTGCCGACGAAGAACTGCACGTCGTCGATGAGGAACAGGTCCAGCGAACGGTAGTAGCGCTTGAGGGAATCGAAGCTCTTGTGCTGGTAGGCGCGCACCACGTCGGCCACGAATTGCTCGGCGTGGATGTAGCGCACCTTCGCCTTCGGGTTGCGCTTCAGGACGTCGAGGCCGATCGCCTGGAGCAGGTGCGTCTTGCCCAGGCCGGTGCCCCCATATATGAAGAGGGGGTTGTAGGCGGTGCCGGGGTTCTCGGCCACCTGGATGGCGGCGGCGCGCGCGATCTGGTTCGCCTTGCCGTTCACGAAGTTCGGGAACGTGAAGGAGGGGTTCAGCCGGTGCTCCTCCCGAGAGGGCTTCTCGGGCGGCAGGGCGACCGGCTCGGGCATCACGATCTCGGCCTCCATGGCCGGCTTTTCATCCAGCACGAGGTCGACCCGCAGCCCGCTGCCGGCCACGCCCTCGGCGCGGGATTCGAGCTTGGCGAGGAGGTTGGTGCGGATCCAGCGAAGCACGTGGTGGTTCGGGGCGAGGACGCGCAGGTGGTTGCCGTGGCGCTCCGCCCGAAGCGGCTTGATCCAGGTGTCGTACTGCTGCGCCGGCAGGTCCTTCTTCAATTCCGAAACGAGCGAAAGCCAGAGCGAATCCATAGCGGCGGCAGGGACCTGGGTCGGGGGTGGGACGGTGGGGCGGGAAGATGGGGGATTCTACTGGGAACGGGGTGGGTTATCCACAGGCGCTCAGGGGCGGCCCCGGGCCGGCAAGGTGGCGCTCGGGTGGTCAATCGGCTATAATCGCGCGCTTTTCGTCCGAAAGGCCGAAGACCCACGACAGAGGTTTCCATGAAACGCACTTACCAGCCTTCCAACACGCGCCGCAAGAAGACGCACGGCTTCCGTGTCCGCATGAAAACGGCCGCCGGCCGCGCGGTGATCAACGCCCGCCGCGCCAAGGGCCGCAAGCGCGTCGCGGTCTGACGACTGCATGACTCGCGGCGCCCGGAAGGAAGGCCTTTCCCGGCGCCACCGCTTTACGGGGCGCGGATCGTTCGTGCCCGCCCTTCGCAGCCCGCGCAAGCTTCGCAGCCAGGCCCTGCTTCTCCATGTGGCCGCCGGCAATGCCGGCGCATCCCGGATGGGCCTCGTTGCGCCGAAGCGCCTCGTGCGCCGCTCCGTGGATCGAAACCGCCTCAAGCGCCTGGCTCGCGAAGCTTTCCGCCGCCACCCGGTGAAAGCCGCTGGCCTGGACCTCGTCCTGGCCATGCGCCAGCCGTTCACGCGGGAAGCGGAAGGGGCGTGGCTCGCGCAGGTCCAGGAGCTCCTGGGGCGGGCGGCGGAGGGCCGGTGACGTGCGCCGCGTCCTCATCGGGGTCATCCGTGCCTACCAGTACCTGTTGTCGCCCTGGTGGGGCAACCACTGCCGGTTCACGCCCACCTGCTCGCACTATGCCGTCGAGGCCCTGGAGCGGCATGGGGCCCTGGCGGGTCTTTGGCTCGCGATCAAGCGAATCCTGCGGTGCCACCCGTGGAGTGCGGGCGGCTATGATCCCGTCCCGTGACGTTCACCTCTTCCTGAAGCTCGCTTCCTGATGGATATCCAGCGCCTCATCGCCTTCGTGGTCTTCAGCTTCTCCGCCCTGCTCCTCTGGGATGCCTGGCAGAAGCACAATGCGCCGAAGGTGCCTGCCCCGACGGGCCAGGTCGCCGGCGCCCCCGCCGCGCCGTCATCACCCGGCACCGCCCCCACGCCTACCGTGCCGCTTTCATCCCCCGGCGCGCCGGCGGCCTCCGCCCCGGCTCCCGGTGCGCCAGCCACCGCGATCGTCGAGGCGACGGGCCAGGCTGTCATCGTCAAGACAGACCTCTTCGAAGCCGAGCTCAATACGGCCGGCGGCGACATCCGCCGGGTCACGCTCTTCAAGGTGTTCTCGGCGCTCGATCGCACCAGGCAGCTCGTGCTGATGTCGCCCGATCCCAAGCAGTACTTCGTGACCCAGTCGGGCCTCCTGGGCGACGGGCTGCCCTCGCACAAGGCACTCTACGAGGCGGAGTCGAACGCCTTCAGCCTGGCCGAGGGCCGCGACCAGGTCGAAGTGCGGCTCGTCGCGAAGGACCTCGCTGGCGTGGAAGTGGTCAAGAAGTTCCTTTTCCGCCGCGGCACCTACGAGATCCTCGTGAGCTACGAGGTGAAGAACGCCGGAGACAGGCCCCTGGCGCCGTTTGCCTACTTCCAGTTCCTGCGCGACAGCAACCAGCCGAGCCAGGATGCAGCACAGACGAGCGCCATCGCCGGAGTGGCTACTTACACCGGCCCGGCTGTCTACACCGACGAGTCGAAGTTCGTGAAGGTGGACTTCAAGGACATCGAGAAGGGCAAGCAGACGCACGCGAAGAAGGCCAAGGATGGCTGGATCGGCCTCGTGCAGCACTACTTCGTCTCGGCCTGGCTCCCCAAGGGCGCCGCGGAACGCGAGTTCTTCACCAACAAGGTCGGGGAGAATCTCTACACGGCGGGCGTGATCGTACCGGTGGGAACCGTCGCGCCGGGTGCCGCCGCCAAGGTCGAGATGCCGCTCTACATCGGGCCGCAGGAGACCGAGAAGCTCGCCAGGATCGCCCCGGGGCTCGAGCTGGTGGTGGACTACGGCTGGCTCTACATCCTGGCCGCGCCCCTCTTCTGGGTGCTCAACTTCATCCACGGCTTGGTGGGCAACTGGGGCTGGTCGATCATCCTGCTCACCATCCTCATCAAGCTCGTCTTCTACCCGCTCAACCACAAGGCGGGCCGCTCGATGGCCTCGATGCGGGTACTCGCGCCGAAGATGGAGAAGCTGAAGCAGCTCTACGGCGACGACCGGCAGAAGCTCAACACGGCGATGATGGAGCTCTACCGCACCGAGAAGATCAACCCGCTCGGAGGGTGCCTGCCGATCGTCGTGCAGATCCCGGTGTTCATCGCCCTTTACTGGGTGCTGCTCGCCTCGATCGAGCTGCGCCACGCGCCCTGGCTGGGCTGGATCCAGGACCTTTCCGCGCCGGACCCCTGGTACATCCTGCCCGTGATCTACGCCGTGTCGATGTTCGTGCAGACCAAGCTCAACCCGCAGCCGACCGACCCGGTGCAGGCGAAGGTGATGCTCGCGATGCCGATCGTCTTCAGCATCTTCTTCTTCTTCTTCCCGTCGGGCCTCGTGCTCTACTGGGTGGTGCAGAACCTGCTGTCCATCGCCCAGCAATGGCACATCAACCGCACGCTGGAGGCAGAGGCGGCGGCGAAGGCGAAGGGGAAGCGCTAGCGCCGTGGACCCCCGCCCGGACACGATCGCGGCGATCGCGACGGCTCCGGGCCGCGGCGGAATCGGCGTAGTCCGCGTCTCCGGACCGCTCGCGGGCGAAATCGCCGGCGCGATCACCGGGCGCATCCCCGAGCCCCGCCGGGCTACCCGGTGCCGGTTCGCAGGCGAGGGCGGCGCCATCCTCGACGAGGGGATCGCCCTCTTCTTCCCCGCGCCCCATTCCTACACCGGCGAGGACGTCCTGGAGCTCCAGGGCCACGGCGGCCCGGTAGTCCTGCGCGAAATCGTCCGGCGCTGCACCGCGCTGGGCGCGCGCCTGGCCGAGCCCGGGGAATTCACCCGGCGCGCCTTCCTCAACGAGCGCCTCGACCTGGCACAGGCCGAAGGGGTCGCCGACCTCATCGACGCGGCGAGTGCCGAAGCGGCGCGCGGCGCGGCCCGGTCCCTCGCGGGGGAGTTCTCGGCACGCATCGACGCGCTCGTGGCCGCGCTCACGCAGCTGCGCCTGCACGTCGAGGCGTGCATCGACTTTCCCGAGGAGGAGATCGACCCGGCCGATCGCGCGGCGCAGCACCAGGCGCTGGCAGCCGTCCGCACGGACCTGGCGCGCCTCCTCGAGGAGGCGGCACAGGGCGCGGTCCTTCGCGAAGGCCTCACCGTCGTCCTCGTGGGCCGGCCCAACGTGGGCAAGTCCAGCCTCCTCAACCGCCTCGCGGGCGAGGAGGTCGCGATCGTGACCGCCGTGGCCGGCACGACGCGCGACTACGTGCGCGCGACGATCCTGCTCGAAGGCGTACCCGTCCACCTGATCGACACCGCGGGGCTGCGCGAGTCGGGAGACGAGGTCGAGCGCATCGGCGTCGCCCGCACCTGGGAGGCGATCGCGAAGGCCGGGGCTGCGATGCTCATCACCGACGCCGGCCAGGACGAGAGCGAGGAGGAGTCGCGCATCCTTGCGCGCATCCCGCCGGGGTTGCCGCTGGCACGGGTGACGAACAAGATCGACCTGGCGGGGCTGGCGCCGGGGCGCGAGGCCCACGGCACCGAGGTCCGCATCCGCCTGTCGGCGAAGTCGGGCGAAGGGGTGGCGGCGCTGCGCGCGTGGCTACTCGAGGTGGCCGGGTGGCGACCCTCCGGCGAGGGGGTGTTTCTCGCCCGCGAGCGGCACCTGGTTGCGCTGCGGCAGGCGCAGGCGCAGCTATCCGCGGCGGCAGGGAAGGACGCGCAGGCCTTCGAGTTGTTTGCGGAAGACCTGAGGGTGGCGCAGCAGGCGCTGGGCTCGATCACGGGCGAGGTGACGGCCGACGAACTGCTTGGCCAGATCTTCAGCCGCTTCTGCATCGGCAAATAGGAGAGTCGAAGATGATGACGTCCGCCCGGCTCCTGGCCATCCTCCTGGCCCTGGGGCCGGTCCCGGCAACGGCCGGGGAAGCGAGCGAGGCCGTGAAGCGAACCTGCCGGTCGGTGTCGTCGCAGACGGCGCGGACCATCGCGCTGGCCCAGCGGACGAACATCGATCCGGCCACGCAGGTGAAGAAGGTGCCCGACTCCTGGCTCGAGGGTGTGCAGGCGCACATGCTTCTGGCCGCCTCGCGGGCACCGCACCTGACCGAGGACGAGCTCGCGTCCCTGGGCTACAGCCACTGCGTGGCCCGCCGGCCGACGGACCGCTGAGGGCGGACCGCCGCGAGGTTCCACGTGGAACAGCCCCAGCGGCGCGCGACGGGGCGCGGGCCCGCCGGGTGGTGCGCAAGGGACGCGGAACCCCTGTTCCACGTGGAACCTGGCTAGGTCCGGCGGGGTTTTCCACGTAGAATTCGCGGTTCCCTTTCTCCTTCTTCTCCTTCCGCCGCCGGTGTTTCGCCCGGCGAGTGCGCACTACCATGGATTTTCCGACCCGCTTCGACGTGATCGTCGTCGGCGGCGGCCACGCCGGCACCGAAGCCGCGCTGGCCGCGGCCCGGGCCGGCTCGCGCACGCTGCTGCTCACGCACGCCATCGAGACATTGGGGCAGATGTCCTGCAACCCGTCCATCGGCGGAATCGGCAAGGGGCACCTGGTGCGCGAGATCGACGCGCTGGGCGGAGCGATGGCACTCGCCACCGACGAGGCGGGCATCCAGTTTCGCACCCTCAACGCGAGCAAGGGGCCGGCGGTGCGCGCCACGCGCGCGCAGGCCGACCGCGTGCTCTACCGCGCCGCCATCCGGCGGCGCCTGGAGAACCAGCCCAACCTCTGGCTTTTCCAGCAGGCGGTCGACGACCTGATCGTCGAGGGCGACCGCGTGGCCGGCGCCGTGACGGCCATCGGCCTGCGCTTCCGGGCGGGTGCGGTGGTCCTCACGGCGGGCACGTTCCTGGGCGGCCGCATCCACGTCGGCCTCGAGAACTATGCGGCAGGGCGTGCGGGCGACCCCCCGTCGATCTCGCTCGCCGCGCGCCTTCGCGAACTCGCGCTGCCGGTCGGGCGCCTGAAAACAGGCACCCCGCCGCGGCTCGATGGCCGCACCATCGATTTCTCGCGGTGCGTCGAGCAGCCCGGCGACGCGCCCGAGCCGGTCTTTTCCTTCCTGGGGTCGCGCGAGATGCACCCGCGGCAGCTCCCCTGCTGGATCACCCATACGAACGAGCGGACCCACGAGGCGATCCGCGGCGGGCTGGACCGCTCGCCCATGTTCACGGGGGTGATCGAGGGGGTCGGCCCCCGCTACTGCCCGTCCATCGAGGACAAGATCCACCGCTTCGCCGACAAGGCGAGCCACCAGGTCTTCCTCGAGCCGGAGGGGCTCACCACCCACGAGTACTACCCCAACGGCATCTCCACCAGCCTTCCCTTCGATGTGCAAGTGACGCTGGTGCGCTCCATCCCGGGGCTGGAGAACGCGCACCTCGTGCGGCCCGGCTACGCGATCGAGTACGACTACTTCGACCCCCGGGGCCTCAAGGCAACGCTCGAGACCAAGTCCATCGCGGGGCTCTTCTTCGCCGGGCAGATCAACGGCACCACGGGCTACGAGGAGGCCGCCGCACAGGGGCTCCTCGCCGGCATCAACGCGTCACTGCACGCGCGGGGCGAGGCCGGCTGGTGCCCGCGGCGCGACGAGGCCTACCTGGGCGTGCTGGTGGACGACCTCGTCACCCGGGGCGTTTCCGAGCCCTACCGCATGTTCACCAGCCGTGCCGAGTACCGGCTGCAGCTTCGCGAGGACAACGCCGACCTGCGCCTGACGGAAGCCGGCCGCAAGCTGGGGCTCGTGGACGACGCGCGCTGGGCGGCCTTCTGCGCCAAGCGCGAGGCCATCGAGCGCGAGACCGCCCGCCTGAAGGCCGCGTGGGCGCATCCCGGCCGGGTTCCCGAAGCCGACCAGGTGCGCGTGCTCGGGCAGCCCATGGAACGCGAGTACACGCTTTTCGATCTCCTGCGCCGCCCGAGTGTTGGTTATCGCTCACTGCTGTCTTTGCCCAATGCTGGCGAGGGTGTGGAGGATTCCGCAGTCGCGGAGCAAGTGGAGATTGCGGCTAAGTACGCGGGCTACATCGACCGGCAGAAGGACGAGGTGGCCCGGGCGCTCGCCCAGGAAACGCTGGCCCTGCCGCCGGACCTCGACTACGCCAAGGTGCGCGGGCTGTCGACGGAGGCACGGCAGAAGCTCGCGCAGTACCGCCCCGAGACCGTGGGGCAGGCCGCCCGCATCCAGGGAATCACGCCGGCGGCCATTTCGCTGCTGCTCGTGCACATGAAGCGCCGCGCGCTCGCCGGGCGGGCGCGGGCCGAGGAAAGAAGCGCATGACGATCGAAGCGCGACTCGCCGGGGGGCTGGCCGCCATGGGGATCGCGCTCGATGCGCCCGCGCAGGCGAAGCTCGCGGCCTACCTGCGCCTCATCGACAAGTGGAACAAGGTGCACAACCTCACGGCTGTGCGCGAGCCGGCGCAGATGGTGGTGCTGCACCTCCTGGACAGCCTCTCGGTCCTGCCCCACGTGGCCGGGGCGAGGACGCTCCTCGACGTGGGCTCCGGCGCCGGGCTGCCGGGCATCCCGCTCGCCATCGCGCGCCCCGACCTCGCGGTGACGCTCCTCGACTCGAGCCACAAGAAGGCCGCGTTCCTGCGCCAGGCGAAGGCGGAGCTCGCGCTCGCCAACGTCGAGGTGGCGTGCGAGCGCGTCGAGCGGTGGCGTCCGCCGGTTTCGTTCGACGTCGTCGTCTCGCGCGCCTTCGCGGAACTCGCCGATTTCGTGGCCCAGGCGGGCCACCTCGTCGCCCCGGGCGGCGCGCTCCTCGCGATGAAGGGCGTGCATCCCTTCGAGGAGATCGCCCGCCTGCCCACCTCCCATCGCGTCGAGAGCGTCGTGGCGCTCGCCGTCCCGACGCTCGACGCGCAACGCCACCTCGTCCGACTGGAAGCCGCCTGATGGCCCGCACCTACGTGATCGCCAACCAGAAGGGTGGGGTCGGGAAGACCTCCATCGCCGTGAACCTCTCGGCGAGCCTTGCGCACTACGCCCGCCGCGTGCTGCTCGTGGACCTCGACCCCCAGGGCAACGCCACGACGGGCAGCGGCATCGACAAGTCGGCGCTCGAGCACAGCGTCTACGCCGTCGTTCTCGGCGAGTGCGGCGTGGCCGATGCCCGCGTGCGCGCCGAGGGCGGCTTCGACGTGGTCGGCTCCAACC
>JAABQW010000143.1 GCA_011391275.1 Betaproteobacteria bacterium | reverse complement strand
GCTCCTGGCCTCGGCGAAGTTCCCGGTGATCCTTTCCGGCGGCGGCGTCGTCATGGGCGAGGGCACGGCCGCGGCCGCCAAGCTGGCCGAGCTGCTGCACGCGCCGGTGGCGGTGAGCTACCTGCACAACGATGCCTTCCCCGCTTCCCACCCCCTGTGGGTCGGCCCGCTGGGCTACCAGGGCGCGAAGGCGGCGATGAAGCTCATCGCCAAGGCCGACGTGGTGCTGGCACTCGGCACGCGACTGGGCCCGTTCGGGACCCTCCCGCAGTACGGCATGGAGTACTGGCCGAAGGACGCGAAGATCATCCAGGTGGATGCGGATGCGAAGATGCTGGGGCTGGTGAAGGCCATCTCGGTCGGCATCTGCGGCGACGCGAAGGCCGCGGCCTCCGCGCTGGTGGCCCGGCTCTCGGGCAAGTCGCTCGCCTGCCAGGCCAACAAGGCCGAGCGCGATGCCACGATCAAGGCCGAGAAGGCCGCGTGGGAGGCCGAGCTCGACAAGTGGACGCACGAGACCGACCCGTACTCCGTCGAGATCGCCTCCGGCAGCTCCGCCATGCACCCGCGCCAGATGCTGCGCGCGCTGGAGCGCGCGATGCCCAACGGCGCGATGGTCTCCACCGACATCGGCAACATCTGCTCGGTGTCCAACTCCTACCTGCGCTTCGACGAGCCGCGCTCCATGCTCGCCGCCATGAGCTTCGGCAACTGCGGCTACGCCTTCCCGGTTGCCTGTGGCGCCAAGGTGGCTCGCCCCGACCGACCCGCCATCGCCTATGTCGGTGACGGCGCGTGGGGGATCTCGCTCAACGAGCTCCTCACCTGCGCGCGCGAGAAGATCGGCGTGACGGTGGTCGTCTTCAACAACGGCCAGTGGGGCGCGGAAAAGAAGAACCACGTGGACTTCTACTCGCGCCGCTACCAGGGCGTGGAGCTGGTGAACCCGAGCTGGGTGGCGGTGGCGAAGAGCTTCGGCTGCGAGGGCGTGGTGGTCGACAAGGTGGGCGACGTGGGTGCGGCGCTGACCGAGTCCGTCAAGCGCCAGGCGGAGGGGAAGACCACGGTGATCGAGATGATGGTCACAAAGGAGTTGGGAGACCCGTTCCGACGCGACGCGCTTTCGAAGCCGGTGCGACACCTGGCGAAATACAAGAACTTCGTCTGAGCCGGATAAGGCACGTCACCCCGCGAAGCTTGCCCCCGAATGCCTCAATCGGGGGGCGGGGGCCCAGCCAAGGCTTCTCAGGACTCCCCGGTTTGGAAACGTGGTGTGTCGGGTGAAACGCTACCGAAATGACCGGGGCCGAACAGATGATGTTCGGCCCCTTTTCTTCCTGCTTGCGCGGAGCTCCCGGCCGGTGGTGCGCGAGGCCAGCCGCCTGCTCTCGAGTCTTCCGGGCAATGTCTGCCTCCACCCATTGCGGACATCGGAGCAGAACTTTTATTCTTCGGCCATGCAGACCGGAAAGGCAGCGGCCGGTCTGCATGAATGTCCGGTTCATCGATGCCGGCTCGACAGATTCATGACCTGACTGTCATTCCTTCCCGAACTGAAATCATCCATGGCCCTGATTCGATCCGACGCCCTGTTCGCGACACTGAGAGCGCAGCGACACGTGCCCTACACCCACTTCCCGGATCGGCGTCGCGCCGCACTGGGGGACGTGCTGAGGGTTTTCGACCTGAGGGCCGGTGATGGCTTCAGCGTCGTCACCAACGATCAGCCAGTCTACATTTCGGTGCTCGACGGCATCGTCGGAGTCGCAGCGCGCGGTGGGGAGCGGATCGATGTTCGCAGAGGCGAAACGCGACTGCTTTCGCCGCATGACGGGATCCTTCGCGCCAGCACGACCGGTGGAGCCGTCGTCTGCGTTGCAGACAGCGAAAGCATCGACGAGCTGATGTCCTTCGAATCCCTCATCGACGGAGCCAGGAGCACCGACAAGCTGTCGATGGAAGCGCTGGAGCGCGCGCGGCGATCGCCCGCATTTCGCCGCGTCCCCCTGGAGTGCGTCGAGGAAGCGCTCCGCCGCATGAACCGGATGCATGTGGCTTCCGGAACGGAAGTGATTCGCCAAGGCGACCAGGGGGAACTCTTCTATGTCATCACCCAGGGCAGGGCCGAGGTCTGGCAGACGGGACTCCATGACGATGCACCCCAGAGGGTGGCCGAGCTGGGCCCGGGCGACTCCTTTGGCGACGAGGCGCTGGTCACCGGGGGGACGCGCTCTGCCACGGTGCGAGTCACGGCTGACGCCGAGCTGCTCACCCTCGGCAAGACGGACTACCAGTCGCTGATTGCCCAGCAGATGGTGGATGAAGCCGAGCCCGCGGTGGCGCAGACGATGCTGAAGTCGGGTTACAGACTGCTCGACGTCCGCTATGCCGAGGAGTTCGAGGATGCCTGCATTCCGACAGCGATGCTGATCCCGCTTCCCGACCTGCGCTCCCGTGCCGATGAACTCGACAGGTCGGCTCGCTGGGTAGTCTATTGCCGCAGCGGCAAACGCAGCGCCGTTGCATCCCTGCTGCTCAGGCAGCGGGGTATCCAGGCCGTATCCTTGCGTGGTGGAATCAACACCTGGCCCTATGAAATCGTGCCCGGCTCAACCGTCGAGGCTTAGCAGGACACGTACGCTGGACGTCAGGATCCGGATTCAAGGAGGCCGCCATGCGCTACGAACTGCATTACTGGCCCTCGATCCCGGGTCGCGGCGAATTCGTCCGTCTGGCACTCGAGGAAGCCGGCGTGCCCTACGTCGACGTGGCGCGCACGAGGGGTGGCCAGGAGCGCATGCTGGCACTCCTCGAGGACGGCGCGCTCGCCCGACCGCCGTTCGCGCCGCCGTTCCTGAAGGCCGGCAAGCTCGTGATCGGGCAGACCGCGAACATCCTGCTCTTCCTGGGCGAGCGCCATGGCCTCGCGCCGAAGAGCGAGGCGGGGCGCTTCTTCACCCACCAGTTGCAGCTCACGATCGCCGACCTCGTCGCCGAGGCCCACGACACCCACCATCCGATCGCGGGGAGCCTCTACTACGAGGACCAGCGCGCCGAGGCGAAGCGGCGCGCCGCCGACTTCGTCGCGACCCGGCTGCCGAAGTACTTCCGCTACTTCGAGCGCGTGCTGGCGGGCAACGCGGCCGGGGCCGCCCACCTCGTCGGCGCCCGGCTCACCTACGCCGACCTCTCGCTGTTCCAGGTCGTGGCGGGGCTGCGGTACGCCTTTCCGAAGGCCATGGCACGACAGGCGAAGGGGCACCCGTTGGTGCTCGCGCTGCACGATCGCGTGGCGGCACGGCCGCGCATCGCCGCCTACCTCGCCTCCGATCGCCAACTGCCCTTCAACGAGCAGGGCATCTTCCGCCACTACGCGGAGCTGGACCGCTAGCGCTTCCCGCCCTTGCGCGCGGGATCGTGCGCCGCGAGCCAGTCGAAGAACTCCGTGTACCGGAGCTTCGAGTTGCGCGGCCTCAGCACCCGGTGGTTCTCGTCGGGGAACCGCACCAGCCGCCTCATGAAGGGGGCAGCCGGAATCCCTCGCGGCGGGGCGATCCGGATGCTTGACGCACGGCAGTTCCGCAGGCACTGTGCGTCACGCCGTTCACGCGGCCGCGTTCGCGCAAGTCAGTTGCCGAGCACTACAAGATCGAGAACAAGGTGATCTGGCTTGCCGATTCCGGGTACCTGGAATCGACCATCCCTTTGGGTCACTCGTTTCGCTTCCGGTTGGCGCATCCGCCGACCAGGCGAGGAATTTCACTTTTTGAAGTCCTTCGGCTTCGCGGCCGGGTTCGCATGCTTGGGGAAACGTCGATGGAATCGGTGAAGGGAAAGCGTAGCGTTACCGCAATCGCGCTCGTGCTGGCGATGGGAGTGACCGGGCTGGCGTTCGCCGCGGGCCCGGCCCCGAAGGCCGGCCCGGCGCCGGCGAACGGGCTCCATATCGTGCGGATGGCGGACAGCCCCGTCGTCGCCTACGACGGCAGCCTCGCCGGATACAAGACCACCCGGCCGGGGAAGTCAGCCCGGTTCGACGTGAACGCCCCCGGC
>JAABQW010000142.1 GCA_011391275.1 Betaproteobacteria bacterium | reverse complement strand
TCGCTCGTTCTCGCCGCGACTGGGTCGGGCATAGGTGTCGGCTCCCGGGGTGCCCAGGACGACCTGGCCAGTGGCAACACGGACGATGTTGCTTGGACTTCCGGCCCAACCGGGGCCGCCCGGGAAGGTTACCGTCCGGAAATCCGCGCACCCGCTTCCGGCCGGCCCGCCCGCTCCGATGGTGAACTTGTACATCCCCTCGGTCAGGATGGAGGTGGCCCGTTCTTCGAGGGCGCCGGCGCCGCCGCCCCCGCCGCCGGTTTGCCCGCCACCGGCCCCGCCGCCGCCGCCGTTGGCAAGGGTGATCGCGTAGCTGCCCGCCGCGAGTCGCGACGTCGACGCAGTGTCACCGGACGGCCCCACCGTGAGAACGCATTGCTGGCTCGCCGTGCGTGCGTCGGCGTTCCTGATCGTGAAGAGGCCCCGCTGCGCGTCATAATTGGAGTCGAGGCAATTCGGCAGGTCGGACGTCGCAACCTGGGACGTTGACTGCAAGTTGGCGCATCCGGAACCGATGCAAACCATCAATGCCAGGGTGAGTGTGCTGAGCTTCATGTCGGTTCTCCGAAGGTCCATCGGCGCACCGTATCAGTTCGCCATCGGCTCATCGGTTCGCTGGCGCACGCAATTCGGCCGGCGCGTTGAACTCCCGGGGACTGCCCCCATCTAATCTTCTGCAGGACCCCGATGGGGCCGCCGCAGGCGTAAAATGGCGGCGTTCCCATACCGATTTCCGGGGGCGACCTGGTTTCGACAGGTGCAGTGAAGCAGGCAGGGCATGCCGAGCGCCAACGCCTCGTAAAACCGCTGGAATCGCAAACTTAACTGCGAACGACGAAACGTACGCCCTGGCCGCTTAATACCGGCCAGCTCCGCACCAGTTTTTCCATGGGTTGGGCCAGAACACCGGCAGCGGAGTCATAAACATGGAATCGGAATTCATCGCGTCACTTGGTGAAAACCTAAACCAATAGGTGGCTCGTGGGGAAGGCCGGGAGCTGGTTCGCGGTCCACCTGCTAAAGCAGAACAACCGGCTACGCATGTAGATCTGTTTGTGGAATGGCATCTGGACGCGGGTTCGATTCCCGCCGCCTCCACCATCACCCCTATCCCGACCTCCCCGGTCGGGATTTTTTTGGTTCCCGGCCAGGCAGGCATCCCATGACCCACGTGGTGAGCATCGAGACGCTCAAGCAGAAACTCGAGGAAGGCCCCGCGGTCGTGTTCGACATCCGCGAGCCGGGGGAGCACGCCGCCGGCGTCATCGCCGGCGCGCTTCTGCAGCGCGGCGGCTACGACCACGTGCGGATCGTCGAAGGCGGCATGAGCGAATGGGCCCGCAGGGGCTGGCCGCTGGTCAAGCCCGGCGGTTGACGAACCCCGGCACCACGGCAGGTCGTCGTGGCCCGGCGATGATGCCCTTGACCCACTCGCACCTGCTTCGGTGCGATCATCTCCGGGACTTCGACAGCATCCAAAGCGGGCAGCTCGCAGAGTGTGCATGAAACATCCACGAATTGGGGCGATACGCCGGCTCATCGGCTGTTTGGCCGCAACTGTCCCGCTACTCGCCCCTGCGCAAGCCGTTCCGGCACCCCAGCTGACCGGTCTGCGCATCGGCCCGATCGAGCCTGCGAAGCTGGGCGTGGTGCTTCTCGTCGCGCCCTCCGCAGCCGGCAAGTGCGCCGGGCAGTTCCGCGGCGAGCTGGGCTTCCTCGATGCGGCGCCGGGCGTGCAGGTCGCGGGAACCTTCGCGGCGGGCACGCAGGGATGCGAGTTGCGGACCTCGATACCGTGGTCCGCTCTCGACGAGGAGGCGGTTCAGGGTGCCCGCAGCGACCGGCTCAGGGTCCGCGTCCGTGGCGAGCGGATCGAGGGCCGGAAGAAGACGAAGGTCGCCTGGGCAGCGCCCGTTCCGCGAGCCGCGATCCAGTTCACCGAGCCGCTGAAGGTGACGCTTCCCCGCTTCGCCCAGGCGAGGGACATGCGCATCGGCGCGCTCGGGCTGGATGCCACGACCGTCGATGCCGGGATCGTCGTGCGCTCGCCGCTGCGCTTTCACCTGCGCGTGCTGCAGGTCCGGTGCGAGCTGCAGGTGGAGGGCGTCGTTGTCGCGACCGGCCACAAGGACGACTTCCTCATCTTCGGCGGCCGGCCGAACACGGTCGCTTTCCCCGTGACCGTGAACAACGTGGCGATGCTGTCCGTCGTGGGAAGGAGCCTCGCAATGGGAGCGATGCCTGAGGGGAAGCTCGTCGGCGTTGCCCGGATTCGCCTCTCCGGTGGCGATGTCGATGTTCCCGTCGAGTTCCCGGTGAACATCTCGGTGCGGTAGGCTTCCCCGCTCCCCGCCAGGTCTGCGGCTACTTGCTGTCCATCACCCACACCCCCGCCCAGTCGCCGGCCGGCGGGTTCGCGGCGAGGTGGGCGCAGCGCTCCACGTAGATCTTCGCGACCTTGTCCGCGGGGTTGAGCGCGAGCACGCGCGAGAAGAGGCGCGAGGCGGCCTCCCACTCGCGCTGGCGGTATTTCTGCACGCCGTCGCGGAACTCGCCCAGGGCCTCGGGGAGCTTCGGGTAGGTATCCGCGGTGTGGTAGTCCATGATCTCGTGGATCGCCACGGGCTTGGTCTTGCCCTTCACGATCACGAGGTCGATCTCGCGCGTGCGGTAGGTGCCGCGCAGCCCCGCGCAGGTGAACTCGCTCGCGAGGATGCGCGCGCCGTACTGCTTGCAGGCCGACTCCAGCCGCGAGGCGAGGTTCACGCCGTCGCCGATCATCGTGAAGTCCATGCGCTTCTTCGAGCCGATGTTGCCCGAGACCACGAAGTCCGTGTTGAGGCCGATGCCGATGTCCACGGCCGGCTTGCCGTGGGAGGCGCGCGCCACGTTCCACGCGCGCAGCGCCTTGATCATGGCGATTGCCGCGCGCACCGCGCGGTCCGCGTCGTCCTCGTGCGTCACCGGCACGCCGAAGCCCGCCATGATCGCGTCGCCGATGAACTTGTCCAGCATGCCGCCCTCGTGCTGGATGATGTCCACCATCAGCTCGAAGTACTCGTTCAGGAACGCCACCGTCCCCTGCGGGCCCAGCCCCTCGCTGATCGTGGTGAAGCTGCGGATGTCGGAGAAGAGCACCGTCGCGAGCGCGGCCTGCCCGCCCAGCGCCTCGGCGCCGTCCGAGAGGAGCTGGTCGGCGATGCCCGGGTCCATGTAGCGCGACATCGTGGACTTCAGCCGCTTCTCGTTGGAGATGTCCTCGATCAGCAGCATGGAGCCCAGCCTCTTCTGCTCCGAGGTGCGAAGCGGCAGAACCGTGAGGTTGGCCGAGATGCGCTCCCCGCCGAAGGACATCTCCGCGTCCATCGTGACCTCGACCTGCCCGGTGCCCTCCACCCGCGCGATCTTCTCGAGGACCCAGGCGTTGCCGGCGCAGAACACCTCGGCGGCCTCGCGGTGCAGGACCTCCCCGGGCTTCGCGCGCAGGATGCGCAGCCCGGCAGCGTTGCAGGTGGCCACCTTGCCGGCGTCGTCGAGCGTCACCACCCCGTTGGACATCGACTCGAGCATCGCCTCGCTGTAGTTCTTCATGTTCTGGACGTCGGCGAAGAGCTTCGCGTTCTCCAGCGAAATGGCGATCTGCGCCGTGAAGGCGCGCAGGCGCGACTCGTCCTCCGGGCCGAACGGGCCGCCGTGCTTGTTGAGCACCTGCGTGACCCCGATCGTCCTGCCGTACTTGTTGACGATGGGCACGCACAGGATGGAGCGCGTGAAGAAGCCGGTCTTCCTGTCGAACGCGGGGTTGAAGCGCAGGTCCGCGTAGGCGTAGGGGATGTTGATCGACTTGCCCGACGTGAATACCGCCCCGGCGATGCCCAGGTGGTTGGGCAGGCGGATCTGCATGGATTCCAGGCCCTGCCCCACCTCCGACCACAGCTCGCTGGTCTTCTCGTCGTTGAGGAAGAGCGTCGAGCGCTCGGCGTTGAGCATCCGCGTGGCTTCCCCCATGACGCGGTTGAGGAGCGAGCCCAGCTTGATGTCGGCGGTGACCTCGGAGACGACCTCGACGAACTCCA
>JAABQW010000141.1 GCA_011391275.1 Betaproteobacteria bacterium | reverse complement strand
TGGTGCGCGGGTTCACGCAGATCACGTTCCCGGTCATGATCTCCTCGACGCGGGTCGATTCCGAATGGCGGCCCTGGAGGACGACCTTCCGCGTGTAGTCGCGCTCGGAGAAGATGCCGACGAGGTTGCCGTCCGCGACGACAACGGCGGCGCCGATGTCCTCCCTGGCCAGCACCTTGATCGCGTCGAGCACCGTGTCCCCGGGCTTCACGGTGATCATCTCCCGCGCAGGCTTGGATTTCAGCAGCTCCGTGACGTTCTTCATCGCCGTCTTCTCCTCTACATGTTCGGGTAGTTGGGGCCGCCGCCGCCTTCCGGCACCACCCAGTGGATGTTCTGCGTGGGATCCTTGATGTCGCAGGTCTTGCAGTGCACGCAGTTCTGGGCGTTGATCTGCAAGCGGGGATTCTGCCCTTCCGTGACGATCTCGTAAACGCCCGCCGGGCAGTATCGCGTCTCGGGGGCGTCGTAGCGGGAGAGGTTCACCCGGATCGGGACCGCGTCGTCCTTGAGCGTCAGGTGCGCGGGCTGGTCCTCCTCGTGGGCCACGCTGGACAGGAACACCGAGGAGAGCCGGTCGAAGGTGACCACGCCGTCCGGCCTGGGGTAGTTGATGGGGGTATGCAGGTCCTTGGGGTCGAGCTGCTCGTGGTCGGGGCCGGGGTGGTGGAGCGTCCACGGGGCCCTGCCGCCGAACACGACCTGGTCGATTCCCACGAGCAGCGAGCCCACGACGAGGCCGTTGGCCATGAGGGGCTTGAAGTTCCGCGCGCGATGCAGCTCGTCGTGCAGCCAGCTCTTCTCGAAGGCGAGGGGGTATGCGCCCAGCTCGTCGCGGGCGCGGCCGGCGGCCACGGCGTCGAAGATCGCCTCGGCGGCCAGCATCCCGGACTTGATGGCGGCGTGGCTGCCCTTCACGCGCGCGGCGTTGAGGAAGCCCGCGTCGTCGCCCACCAGCGCACCGCCGGGGAAGACGAGCTTCGGCAGTGCCTGCAGCCCGCCGGCGTTGATGGCGCGCGCTCCGTACGCGACGCGCTTTCCGCCCACGAGGTATCTCCTGATGGCCGGGTGCGTCTTGAAGCGCTGGAACTCCTCGAAGGGCGAGAGGTAGGGGTTCGAGTAGCCCAGCCCCACCACGAGGCCCACGGAGACCTGGTTGCCCTCGAGGTGGTACATCCACGAGCCACCGTAGGTGTCGTCGTCCAGCGGCCAGCCGGCGCCGTGGATGACGAGCCCGGGCTGGTGCTTCGCGGGGTCGATCTCCCACAGCTCCTTCAGGCCGATGCCGTAGACGGCGGGGTCGCGGTTGCGGCGCAGGTCGAAGCGCTCCTGGAGCTGCTTGCCGAGGTGCCCGCGGCAGCCCTCGGCGAAGATCGTGTACTTCGCGTGCAGCTCCATGCCCTCGGCGAAGCGGGCGGTCCGCTCGCCGTTCCTGCCGATGCCCGCGTCCCCCGTGGCCACGCCGCGCACGCGGCCCGCCTCGTCGAAGAGCACCTCGGCCGCGGCGAAGCCGGGGTAGATCTCCACGCCCAGCGCCTCGGCCTGGGTGCCCAGCCAGCGGCACAGGTTGCCCAGGCTCGCGACGTAGTAGCCGTGGTTCCTGAAGCAGGTCGGCAGCAGCCAGTCCGGGACCTTCGTCGAGTCCGCCTGCGACAGGAACAGGAACCGGTCCTCGGTCACGGGCTGGTTGAGGGGCGCGCCCCGTTCCTGCCAGTCGGGGAAGAGCTCGGCCAGCGCCCTGGGGTCGATCACCGCGCCCGAGAGGATGTGGGCGCCGATCTCGGAGCCCTTCTCCAGCAGGCACACGGAGACTTCGGCGCCCTTCGCGGCGGCGAGCTGCTTCACGCGGATCGCGGTCGCGAGGCCGGCCGGGCCGCCGCCGACCACCACGACGTCGTATTCCATCGACTCGCGCGTCATGCCTGCCCCCGGGGGCATCGGAAATGTTTGATATGGCTCATGTCGGATATCCGGTGCCAGATTACCTTCGGGGTCTGACACCGACTGGAGTCTGGCTCCCCATGGGACCCTGGGCGATTACGCTCCTCATGATACTTGGCTTCGGCGGGTTCGCCGCCCTGGCCTGGCGCAAGATCGCCATCTTCCGCGCGCTGCAGCCGGAGGTGCGCTGGGACGACGTGGGCACGCGCCTCGCGCGGGTCCTCGCGATGGGCTTCGGCCAGTCGCGCATGGTGGCCGGCGAGTGGAAGCCGGGCATCATGCACGCGGCGATCTTCCTCGGCTTCTGCGCGCTGCTGGTGAGGAAGCTCCACCTCATCGTGATCGGCTACGACCCGCTCGCCGTCATCCCCGGCGCGGCGGGCGCGGCCTACGCGGCGTTCAAGGACTTCGTGGAGGTCGCGGTCCTGGCCGCCGTGGCCTACGCGTTCTGGCGGCGCTTCGTCCTGAAGCCCCGGCGCCTGGAGCCCAACCGCGAGGCGATCCTCATCCTCTCGCTGATCCTCGTCATCATCGTCTCGGACTTCCTCTTCGACGGCCTGCGCTTCGTGATCTTCGCCTCCGACGCGGGAATCGCCCACGAGCGCGCCTTCGCGCCGGTGGGCGCGGCCGTCGCCTCGTTCTTCGAGGGGGCCTCGCCCGCGTCGCTGGCCTTCGGCCTGCAGGCTTCCTACTGGGTGCAGATGATCACGGTGTTCTCCTTCCTCGTGCTGCTGCCGCTGGGGGAGCACTTCCACATCGTGACCGCGCTGCCGGCCGTGTTCCTCGCGCGCGAGACGCCCCTGAACCGGGTGCCGTCCGTGGACCTCGAGAAAATCATGGCCGACGACGCGGGCGACGACATCAAGGTCGGGGCGAAGACGGTCGTCGACCTCGTGTGGAAGGACGCCTTCGACGCCTTCACCTGCACCGAGTGCGGACGCTGCAAGGATTCCTGCCCCACGTTCCTCACGGGCAAGCCGCTGGCGCTCAAGTGGGTGAACGATTCCCTCAAGCACCACCTGCTCGAGAAACGCGAGGCGATCCTCGCGGGCCGGGAGGCGGAGCTGCCGGCGCTGGTGCCCGGGGTGATCAAGGAAGAGACGCTCTGGGCCTGCACCACCTGCGGCTACTGCGAGCGCGCCTGCCCCATCGGGCTGGAGCACCTCGGGCGCTTCTACCGCCTGCGCCAGCACCAGGTGATGATGGAGGGCGCCTTCCCGCAGGAGCTGAAGGCCGTCTTCGACGCCTACGAGAGCCAGTCCAACCCCTGGGGGCTGCCGGCCGACACGCGCGGCGCGTGGGCGAAGGACCTGGGCGTCCCCGTGCTCGAGAGCGCGGAGCAGGCGAAGCAGATCGACTGGCTCTTCTACGTGGGCTCGGCGCAGTCCTTCGACAACCGCGCGCAGAAGACCGCCCGCGCGTTCGTGAAGATCCTGCAGGCCGCGGGCGTGCGCTTCGCGATCCTCGGGCCCGCGGAGGGCTCCACGGGCGAGTGCGTGCGCCGCGCCGGCAACGAGATGCTCTTCCAGTCGCTGGCCCGGGCGCTCGTCGGGACGCTGAACGGGCTGGAGGTGAAGCGCATCGTCACCTGCGACCCGCACGCGTACAACTCGCTCAGGAACGAGTATCCGGAGTTCGGCGGCAATTTCGAGGTCGTGCACCACACGCAGCTCATCGACCGGCTCATCCGGGACGGGAAGATCGCGCCGCGGAAGATCGCCGAAGGGGTGATCTACCACGAGCCGTGCTACCTCGCGCGCCACAACGGCGAGTACGAGGCGCCGCGCCGCGTGCTGGCCGCCGTCTCGAAGGACGCGCCGCTCGAGTTCGCGATGAAGCGCGACAAGGCGATGTGCTGCGGGGCCGGCGGCGGGCGCATGTGGATGGAGGAGCACATCGGCACGCGCATCAACGTGCTGCGCGCCGGGCAGGCCCTCGAGCGCTCGCCCAGCGCCATCGCGACCGCCTGCCCCTACTGCGCCATCATGCTGCGCGACGGCGTGGCCCAGCTCGGGCGCGGCGACGACATCCCGACCAGGGACATCGCCGAGTTCGTCGCCGACGCCCTTCCTTCGCAATCAGATTAGGATTCCCGATCTGATTACTTTGTCGGGGGGACGGTGCTGCCGCTGCAAGACATAAGGGTGCTCGACTTCAGCACGCTG
>JAABQW010000140.1 GCA_011391275.1 Betaproteobacteria bacterium | reverse complement strand
CGTGGCGATCCTCGGGATCCTCGCCGCCATCGTGGTGCCGCGCGTGATGGACCGGCCCGACGAGGCCAAGCGCGTGGCCGCGCGCGCCGACGTCGCCGCCATCGTGCAGGGGCTCAAGCTCTATCGCCTCGACAACGGCTTCTACCCGGCCACGGACCAGGGCCTCGCCGCACTCGTGCAGAAGCCGGGCACCAACCCCGTCCCCGGCAACTGGAAGCAGGGCGGCTACCTCGAGCGCCTGCCCCGCGACCCCTGGGGCGGCGACTACCAGTACCTCAACCCCGGCGTGAAGGGCGAGATCGACGTCTTCAGCCTCGGGGCCGACCGGGCGCGTGGAGGCGAGGGCAGTGGCGCGGACATCGGCAACTGGGACTGAGGGCTTCACCCTCATCGAGATCCTCGTCGTGGTCGCCATCGCGGGCATCGTGCTCGCCGTGGCCGCGGTGAACCTCTTCCCCAGCGACGAGGAAGTGGCGCGGCGCGAGACCTCGCTCCTCGCCCTCGACATCGAGACGGCGCGCGACGACGCGTGGTTCGGCGGCCGGCCCACGGCCGTCTCGCTCGCCGAGGGGCGCGTGCGCGTGCTGCGCCTCGCCTCGGACCGCTCGTGGAGCGCCATCCCGGGGCGCGACCGTCGCCTTCCCGGCACGATGCAGATTGCGGCGCTGGCCATCGACGGCCAGGAGGTCGACCGGCGCGAGGTCCTCGTCTTCCTGCCCGACGGCGTGGGCGTCCCCTTTCGCGTGGCCCTCACGGTGCGCGGCATCCCCAAGGCGATCGAAGGCGACGCCGCGGGCGCGGTGCGGGCCATCGTCCGATGAAGCGCCCGCGCGGCTTCACGCTGGTGGAGATCCTCGTCGCCCTGGCGATCCTCGCCATCGCGCTGGCGGCGACCACTCGCGCGGCAGGGCTCGCCACCGACGGCGCGCGGGAGACGCGCGCGCGGCTGCTGGCGACCTGGGCCGCGGGCAACCGCATCGCGGACCTGCGCGCGCGAAGGCTCTATCCCTCGCCCGCCGTCACCACCACCCCCGTCGAGCAGGGCGGGCTCGCCTTCGTGATCCGCGAAACGGTGGAGGACACGCCCAACCCCACCATCCGGCGCCTCGAACTCGCCGTGTCCGATGCCGCCGACCCGGGCCGCGTGCTCGCCACGCAGACGGCGTTCCTCGCGAGGCCGTGAGGCGCGCGCCGGCAAGCCCGATGAAGACACGCACGCAACGCGCCTTCACGCTGATCGAGCTCCTCGTGGCGCTGGCGATCTTCGCGCTGCTGTCGGCCTTCGCCTACCGCGGCCTCGGCGTGCTGCTGGACAGCCGCGAGGCGCTGGACCGCGATTCCCGCAAGTGGCGCGACCTCGCCCTCTTCGTGGGCCGCTTCGAGCGCGACGTGCAGGCCCTCGTCGACCGCCCCGCGCTCGGCCCTTCCGGCACCCCGCAGGGGCCCGTCTCCTCGATCATCGACCTGGGCGGGGCCACGGCGACGGGGCTCGCCCTCACGCGCGCCGGCGCCTCGCTGTACGCCAACGCGCTCTCGGCGCCGCAGCGCATCGGCTACCGGCTGGCGGAGGGCCGCGTCGAGCGGCTTTCGTGGACCGGGCTGGATGCCGGTCCGCGCTCCGTGCCCGCCGCCACACCCGTGCTCGAGGACGTGCGCGCCCTCGCCTTCCGCTTCCTCGACCGCAACCTCGAGTGGCGCCGCGACTGGGCGCTGCCCGCCATGCAGGGCGCGCCCCTCGCCGTGGAGATGACGGTGGAACTCGCCGGCGGCGAGCGCATCGTCCGCCTCGTGGACATCCCGCGATGAGCCGGACCGCACAGCGCGGCGTGGCCGTGGTGACCGCGATCCTCGTGGTGGCGGTGGCGGCCTCCGCGGCCACCTGGATGCTCGCGCAGCAGTCGGCGACCCTCAACCAGACGGCGCTCTCCGCCTCGCGCGCGCAGGCCGACCTCTTCGCGCAGGCCGGGCTCGACTGGGCGCGCGGCATCCTCGCCGAGGACGCGCGCGCGAGCGCCGTGGACACGCTGGAGGAAGCCTGGGCACGGCCGCTCGCGGGGCTGCCCGTCGAGCGCGCGGTGGTGGGCGGCGCGATCGTCGACGCCCAGTCGCGCTTCAACCTGAACAACGTGGTGGTCAACGGCCGGCGCAGCGAAGCCGACGTGTTGCTCCTCGCGCACCTCCTCCGGACGCTGGGGCTCGACGAATCGCTCGCGGCCGCGGTGCTGGACTGGGTGGACGGCGACGGCGACCTCGCGGGCCAGGGCGGCGCCGAGGACGCGTATTACCTCTCGCTCGCCCGCCCGCACCGGGCCGCCAACCGGCCCATCGCGCAGGTCGAGGAGCTCTATCTGGTGCGCGGGTTCGATGCGGCGGCCTTCGCGAAGCTTCGCCCGTTCGTGACGGCGCTGCCCGCGCGCACCCAGGTCAACGCCAACAGCGCGCCGGCGCAATTGCTCGAGGCCATCCTGCCCGAGCTCTCCCGCGACGAGGTCGCCGAGCTGGTGCGCGGCCGCGGCGCGAAGCCCTTCAAGGACCGGGCCGACCTCAAGGCGCGCGCCGCGAGGGCGCCGGCCGCCTCCGTCGACGCCCACCTCGACGTGAAGAGCGCCCATTTCCTCGTGCAGGTTGGCGTGACGCAGGACGACGTGCAGGTGGCCGTGGAGGCGCTGGTCGCGCGCGCCGAGCCGGGCCGCAGCCCCGCTACGACGCTGCTCTGGCGCCGGCCGCTGTACTGATCGCGGGCAGGCGGCGAGCCGGCACTATAAAATCCGTCCTCCCGCCATGATTCTTCGCCTCCTCCTTCCCGCCGCCGACCACCCGGGAGCCGACACGCCATTCGCGTGGTCGCTCGCGGCGGGGCGCGGGCAGGCGCTGCGCGAAGGCGTCTCGCCGCTGGCGCAGGTGCCGCGCGCCGAGACGGTGGAGGCCGTGCTGCCCGCTTCCCGCGTCCTCTTCGCGCGCCTGAAGCTGCCGAAGGTGAATGCCGCGACGATCCGCGAGCTCCTGCCCTTCGCCGTGGAGGACCGCCTGCTGGCCGACCCGGCGCAGATCCACGCGGTGCCCGGCGCCACGAACGCCGCCGGCGAGACGCTGGTGGCCGTCGTTGACCGCGTCTGGCTTGCCGAAGCGATCGCCGTGCTCTCCCGTGCCGGCCTTGCCCCCGCGCGCGCCTTTTGCGAAAGCGCGCTCCTGCGCGGCGAGCCCGGCGACTGGCACGCGGTGCTGGGCGAGGCGCGCAGCTTCCTCGTCGAGGACGACGGCCACGCGGTCGCCTTCGACCGGCCCACGGGCGCCGAGCCGCCGCTCGCGGTGCGCATCGCCGCGGAAGAGGCGGCCGAGCGCGACGCGCGCCCGCGCCACCTGCGCGTCCTCGTGGAACCGGGCCTTGCACGCCCCGACGCCCGGGTCTGGAGCGAGCGCATCGGCGTCGAGGTCTCCGTGGCCGGCGCGACGCCTCCGCTTTCCGCCCCCGTGGCTGCCGGGGCGATCGACCTCCTCGCGGGCGATTTCGCGCGGCGCGGCACCGGGCTCGCGCGGCTGCGCGTGCCGCGGCTCGCGTGGGGACTCGCGGCCGCGATCGTCGCCGTGCAGTTCGCCGCCACGGTCGCCGACGGCTGGCGCCTGGAGCGCGAACGCCGCGCCCTGGAAGCCGAGCGCGAGGCGATCTTCCGCGCCGCCTTCCCGGAGGCGAAGACGGTGGTGGACCCGGCGCTGCAGATGCGCCGCAACCTCGCCGACCTGCAACGCTCCCGCGGCCGCGCCGCCGCGACCGACTTCCTGTCGCTCGCCTCCGCCGCCGCGAAGGGCGCAGCCGCACCGCCGAAGCGCCTGGGCTATTCCGGCGGCCGGCTCGAGATCGACCGCGGGAGTGCCAAGCCGTGAAGGCGCCCGCGATCTGGACTGCCAGGAGCCCGCGCGAGCGCGAGGTGCTCGCCTGGGCCGGCGCAGGCATCGCAGTACTCCTGCTCTTCGCCTTCGCGTGGCTGCCCATGGAGCGCACGCGCACGCGGCTCGCGGCCGAACTGCCGCAACTGCGCGCCTCGCTCACCGAGATGCGCGCGCAGGCGACGGAGGTGAAGGCCTTGCGCGCCCAACCCGCGCGGAACGCGGCCCCCGGCACCACGCTCGCCACACTGG
>JAABQW010000139.1 GCA_011391275.1 Betaproteobacteria bacterium | reverse complement strand
GACGTGACCGATGGACGGGGACTGAAGCCGAACCCGAAGATGGGCGCGGGGCTCAACTTCAACGCGGTGGCGCGGCTCGACGAGGACTTCGGCAACACGCCCCTGGTGGATGTCTGCGGCGGCATTCCGGACTTCAGCAGCACTCGCGTGAAGATCGTGAAGGCATGAGCGCGACGGCGCTGCGTGGACAGGGGCCCTTCGGGGCCCCGCTTTTTCCCATGCTTGCGTCTGATGAACGGAGGCCCCTGCGAGGCGGCCACGAGGACTACCCACTACGGCCATGATTGCGAAAGCGATAGGGATCTCGGGTCCCTCCGGAAGCGGCAAGACCACCCTGATCCAGAAGCTGCTCCCGATCTTCACCGGACTGGGATTGCGCGTAGGGACCGTCAAGCAGGCGCGCAGTGACTTCGATGTGGACCAGCCCGGCAAGGACTCCTGGCGTCACCGCGATGCGGGCGCCGTGAAGGTGCTCGTGTCATCGTCGCGTCGCTGGGTGCTCATGTCGGAGCTCGACGGGGATCCCGAGCCCGACATCGAATCGCACATGGAACATTTCGCGGATTGCGATCTGGTGGTCGTGGAGGGCTTCAAGCGTGCGCGCATTCCGACCATAGAGGTGTGGCGCGCTGCCGTCGGCCGGCCCATCCTCCACCCTGCGGACCCGGGGATCATTGCGATAGCGACGGATCAGAAGATATACGCGCCCCTGCCCGTGTTCGACCTCGATGCGCCGACCACATTGGCCTCGTTCATCGTCGGCCGGCTCGGTCTGGGCAGGGCGGCCGTGCATGGGCGTTACGCCGCAATTGAAGCAGCCGACGTTCAGTCCGGGACTGCTCGCGCATAGTCCGATCCGCAGTTTCGCGGGCTGGCGTGGTTCATCGTTCCAGATCCGTCTTCATTCGCCGGTTCCCGTCCTGGCCGATCGCGCGACGAGCCTATCGCCCATCGAGACTCTCCAGCACCAGCGCCCGCGCATCCACCCGCGCCCCGATGCGCGCCAGCAGCAGGAAATTGCCCACGAGCTTGCGGTGCAGGAAGATCGTCTCGGGGGGCGGGGCGCGAACGAGCCCCTGCCTGAACGCGAGGTCGTAGCCCAGGTCGCGCACGCGGGCCGGGAGATCGGAGCCCTGGAAGTCGTAGCGGCCGCGGTGCCGCAGCGGCTCGCAGACGAGGAAGACGATGTCCGTCACGGCCTCGAGCCGCTCTGGCGAATCCTCGCGGCCCGCATAGCCGATGGCGATGGCCTCCTGCGCGACGGCGTCGCGGTCGCCCGCGATCACCGCGCGCGTGATTCGCACGTAGTTCTGCACGAACGGCCGCGGAAAGCGCATCGTCGCGCCGAAATCGAGGAGCACCACCCGCCCGCTCTCCGGCTGGTACAGGTAGTTGGCGAAATTGGGGTCGGTCTGCATGACGCGGAACTCGAAGAGCTCGCGGAAAAGCAGGCGCTCGAGCAGCGTGCCCACCGCGTCCCGCTTCGATTGCGAAGCCGAGGCCAGCGACTCCAGCGGCTCCCCCTCCACGAAATCCATGGCCATGACGCGCGGCGTCGTGAGGTCCCAGTGCACGCGCGGCACCACGAGTCCCGGCTCGCCGGCGACGAGCTTCGCGTAGCGTTCGAGAAAGCGGCTCTCGGCCTCGTAGTCGGCCTCCTGCGCGAGCTGGCGCTTGGCCTCGGCCGCCATGCCGGCCACGTCGATGCCCAGCGGCAACAAATTGAAGAGGCGCAGCAGCACGGCCACGTTGTCGACATCGCTCGCGATGGAGCGGGCCACGCCGGGGTACTGGATCTTGAGCGCAAGGACGCGCCCATCCGAGGCCGTCGCGCGATGCACCTGCCCGATCGATGCGGCGGCCACCGGCTCCCACTCGAAGTGCGAAAAGCGCTTCTCCCAGCCCTTGCCGTACTCGCGGCCGAGCACGCGGCGGATCTGCTCCACGGGCATGGGTGCGGCCTGCGAGCGCAGCACGGAGAGCGCCTGGGCGAACTCCGGCGGCAGGACGTCATCGCCCTGCAGCGACACGAGCTGCCCGATCTTCATGGCCGCGCCGCGCAGCCTCCCGAGCCGTGTCGCCAGCCGCGTCGCGTTGGGCGCGGAAAGGAGCGCCTTGCCGAACTCGGCCGATTCCCCGCGCGCCAGACGGCGGAACCCTTCGGCGGCGGCACCGAAGGCGAGCTCCCCGGCCGCCACGCCGATCCGGGCGAGGCGTTCGAGGCGGGACTGGGGGATGGGGGAGGCGGGCGGCTTTCGGGGCATTCCCGGAGGGTCGCCCATCGCCTAGCGCATGACAAGGTCCCTTCCGTCGTACTTCGCCAGGACGGATCGTGACCTCGAGCCGCACTTGGTAGACTCGTGCGATCGATGGAGAACTTCGGGCAACGCTCGACCATGACCTGGGACCAACCGGACCCGTTCACGCTGCCGCTCGCCGCGATGGCGGACGACATCGACGGCCTCGACCACACCAACAACGGGACCTATGTCCGCTGGTGCGAGCAGGTCGCCTGGGCGCACTCCGAATCATTGGGCCTGGCCGTGGCGGACTACCGGCGGCTGGACCGCGCAATGGCGATACGGCGGGCCGAATACGACTACCTGCTGCCGACCCAGCTGGGTGATCGCCTCACCCTGGGCACCTGGATATTCCCTGGCGACGGCAAGCTGACGCTCGAGCGCCGCTTCCAGCTGCTTCGCGACAGCGACCAGGCCACCGTCCTTCGCGGGCGCTGGGAGCTGGTGTGCATCGAGGTCAGCAGCGGGCGGGTGAGGAGGATGCCGCCGGAGTTCATCCAGGCCTACTTGCCGGTCGCGCACGACCCGGGCCGCTGAGCGGTTCAGAACGGCGCGTCGCACTGCCAGGCGAGCGGACGCCCGTCGGCCGGGTGGGCGAGCGCGATCCGCTCGGCGTGCAGCAACAGTCGTGGTGCAGCCCCGGCGATGGGCTCCGGCGCATAGAGCGCATCGCCAACGATTGCGTGGCCGATGGCGGCCAGGTGCACGCGCAACTGGTGCGAGCGTCCAGTGACCGGCTGCAGCTCCAGCCGCGTGCAATTCTCAGGATCACGGATGCCCCCGCCCGCCTTCCGCCAGCGCGTGAGGCTGGGCCGGCCGTTCACGGCATCCACCTTTTGCCTCGGGCGCGCGGGCCAGTCGGCCGCCAGGGGAAGATCGATCTCCGACCAGCCCTCTCCGTCCGGGTCCTCAGCCAGGGGCCTTCCAGCCACGACCGCCACGTAGCGCTTGTCGACCGCGCGATCGGCGAAGGCGCGCGACAGGAGGCGCTGTGCCTGCGCGCCGCGTGCGAAGACCATGAGGCCGGAGGTGGCCATGTCCAGTCGATGGACCACCATCGCGTCGGGCCAGCGCCGGCACAGGCGCGCGTGGAGGCAATCCTCGCCGGCAGGCCCGCGGCCGGCCACCGACAACATCCCGGCGGGCTTGTCGACCACCAGCAGCCACTCGTCGGTATGGAGGACCGGGGGCAAGTCGCTCACGCCGCGACCCTAGTGCAGGCTTCCGCCGGCAATGGCCGGGTTCCTCGGCAGCGTCACGACGACGTCCAGGCCGCCCAGCGGACTGTCGCGCAGCGCGACCTGCCCGCGGTGCAGTTCGACGATCCGCGAGACGATGGACAGCCCCAGCCCGGCGCCCTGCCCGGGGCCCTCGCGGAAGAACCGCTCGAACACCTGCGCGCGCAGTTCCGGAGGCACGCCGGGGCCGCTGTCCTGCACGTGCATCTCCACGGCATCCGGCGCCGCGTGCAGCCACACGCGCACCTGGCCGCCCTCGGGCGTGTGCCGCACCGCGTTGCTGATGAGGTTCTGCAGCAGGATCTGCAGGCTGGGCTCGTCGGCATGCAGGTGGAAGTCCTGCCCTTCGTCGACCTCCAGCGTGATGTCCTGCCCCCGGTCGAAGGCCATCGTGCCGATTTCCGCGATCTCGTTGCGCACGACGGCAGCCAGGTCCAGCCGGTCCGCCTGGAGGCGGACCGCGCCCGGCTCGAGCCGCGCCAGCGCAAGGAGCTGCTCGACCAGCCGCGTGGCGCGCACGACGCTGCGATCAAGCTGCCTGAGCGCCTGCTCGCGGTCGACCGGGTCGGCTGCCCGCACGGCGTTGTCGGCTTGCAGCCGCAGCACGGCGAGCGGCGTGCGCAGCTCGTGCGCGG
>JAABQW010000138.1 GCA_011391275.1 Betaproteobacteria bacterium | reverse complement strand
GCCGGTCGCTGGCGCGGCGCCCGGGCTTCGTGCCCGCACTGCTCGTCGAGGCCTTCGCACTCTTCGCGACGGGCGACCGGGAAGGATGCCGTCGTTCGCTCGCCGCGACGGGGCTGCCCGACGCCGACCCGATGACGGTGGAGTTCGCCTTCCAGGCCGTCGCCGAGATCGTCCGCGACGCCCGCCGCGTCTTCGCGCAGGATCGCGCGCCCCCGGATGCCGGCCCCCCGCTTTCGCTCACGGTCGTGACCTGCAGCGTGGACGAGGGCAAGCTCGCGCGCTGCCGGGCAGCGCTGCGCGCCTGTCTCGCGCCCGGCTTCGAGCACGTCGAGATCCGCGCGCCGCGCTCTCTCGCCGGCGCCTACAACGGCGCCCTCGCGCAGGCGCGCGGCGACGCCGTCCTCTTCATCCACGACGACGTGGAGGTGCTCACGCCCGGTCTCGACGCCCTGCTCGCCCGGGCGCTGGCGCGGGCCGACGTGGTGGGCGTGGCCGGCACGCGGCGACTGGCCGGGCCGACGCTTGGCTGGGCCGGGCAGCGCGAGATGCGCGGCTGGCTCGTGCACGGCTCGAGCGCGTCGGCAACGTGGGACTTCTCGGCGCTCGCGCTTCGCGCCGGCCTCGACGCCGGGATGCAGGCGCTCGACGGCTGCTTCATCGCGGCGCGCACGGCCGCCGCCCGCACCGTGGGCTTCGACGCGGCGACCTTCGACGGCTTCCACTTCTACGACCTCGACTTCTGCCTGCGCGCCCGTCGGGCGGGGCTCGCGGTCGCCGTCGACACCGGGATCCTCGTCGCGCACGCCTCGCGCGGCGGACTCGGTCCCGCCTGGGAGGCGCAGGCGAAGCGCTTCATGGCGAAGTTCGCGCCCATCGGGCAAGGCCCTTCCGAGCCCAACCACTTCCACGCGGTGCGTTTCGGAACCGCCGGCGAGGCGCGCGCGATGCAGGCCGAGCTGGACGGGTTCTGCGCGGCCCTCGGCACGCGCGAGGCGTGAGGCCCGCGGGCCGGCCGCGCTACGGCAGGACGGCGGAGGCGACGATGGCGAGCGCGGCGAGGGTGGCGAGCCGCGTCGGCCCGTAGAACGACCGCGGCTTCGCCTCGGCGTCGAGGATCCCGACCACCTGCAGCGAGTCGTCGAGGAGCGGCAGGCACGCCTCGGACTTCACTTCCGCATCGCACACGTAGAAGCCGCCGCCGGCCTCGACGTGCAGGCCCACGTCGTCGATCACCAGCGCCCGCCCGGTGAGGCCCACGGTGCTGTTGGAGCTCCCCTCGGCGAACTCGGGCGTGAGCGGGAACTCGGCGCGGCTGGGCCGCCCGACATAGGAGAGCTTCACGAGCACCGGCGTGCCGGCCGGGTTCGTGCGCCGCTGGTAGATGCCGATCCAGTCGGAGCCGGTGGTCTCCTGCGCGCGCTCCACGAGCCGCTCGAGGAGGGCCAGGCGCCGCGTGGCCTGTTCGCTGCGGCCGCCGAGGATGGCACCCAGGTCGTAGGGCACCGGCGCCAGCTCGTCGGGCATCGAGCAGGTGCCGTCCTCGGAGAGCATGGGCACCGGGAAGGCGTAGAGCGAGCCGGGATCGCCGATCGCCACCTTCTCGCTCATCGCCTCGAGGAAGTCGCCGATGGCGAGCGCGATCTCGTCCTCGTGGCTCTCGAGCTGGGCGAGGCCCGCGGCGCGCAGGTAGCCCGCGATGCGCGCGAGGCCCCCGGTCGGCAGGGTGGACGGGGGCTTCATGGGCATGGGGTTCCCGGCGTGTTCACTTGCGTGGCGGCGCGGCGGCCGCGAAGTCGACGAACTCGAAGGGCAGTCCCCGGGCGCGCATCCAGTCGGCGACGGCGAACCCGGTGGCCCGCGGCCACGGCTTCAGCTCGGCCGGCGCGTAGCGGCGGTATTCCGCCAGCTCGTCGCCCAGCGTCACCGTCCCGGTGGCGACCGCGTGGTAGCAGAGCATGATCTCGTTCTTGCGCTCGAAGATGTAATTGCCGATGAGGTGCGTCTCGACGACGTCGAGGCCCAGTTCCTCCTTCACCTCCCGCACGACGGCCGCCTTCGGGTCCTCGCGCGCCTCGAGGTAGCCGGTGACGAGCGCGAACCAGCCCTCGGGCCAGGCGCGGTTGCGCGCGAGGATCATCCCGCCCTCGTGCTCGACCAGGGCGCCCACCGCCGGCGTGGGGTTGCCCCACTGCACGAACCCGCAGGCGTCGTCGGGACAGGCCAGCCGGTCGACGGTGCCGCCGTCGTCGGCGATGGGGCGCCCGGCGAGCGGCCTGGCGCAGCGCGGGCAGTACGCGAAGGCCTCCGCGCTCATGCGCCGTTCCCTTCCCGGCCCTCGAGCGCCCTGCGCACGCGGTGCACGCCGCCGTAGACCGCCGCGGCGACGAAGGGCACCGCGAACCCCATCACCAGGTCGGGGTTCCAGTCGAGGCCGCCGGCCTTGGCCGCCTTGGCTAGCACGCCCACCAGCGACACGCCGTAGTAGGTGATGACCACGATCGAGAGCCCCTCCACCGCCTGCTGCAGGCGCAGCTGCAGCCGGCCGCGGCGGTTCATGGCCTCGAGGAGCTTCTGGTTCTGCTGCTCGCGGGCGATGTCCACGCGCGTGCGCAGCAGGGCGCTCGCGCGCGTCACCCGCGCGGCGAGGTTGCCGATGCGCCGCGAGGCGCTGCGGCACGTGGCCATGGCGGGGGCGAGCCGGCGGTGCAGGAACTCCTCGATCGTGGAGAGCCCGGCGATGCGCACTTCGCGCAGCTCCGCGAGGCGCCGGTTGACGAGCGCCTCGTAGGCCTCGGCCGCCTCGAAGCGGAAGCGCGTGGCGCTCTGCAGGTGCTCGACGCGGGCGGCCAGGCGCGTGAGGTCGTCGAGGAGCCGCGCCTCGTCCTCGGGTGTCGTGCTCGCGATGCGCTCCACGATGGCGGCGAGCTCCATTTCCATGGCACCCAGGTCCGGCGCCCACTTGCGCGCCACCGGGAAGGCGAGGAGCGCCATCATGCGGTAGGTCTCGATCTCGAGCAGGCGCTGCACCATCCGGCCCGCCTGCCCGAGGCCCATCTCGCGGTTGAGCAGCAGGAAGCGCGTGAACCCGTCCTCGCGGATGCGGAAATCCGCGTAGGCCCAGCCGCGCCCCTCGGCCACGGCGCCGCCGATCACCGTGTCGGCCTTCGTCTGGAACGCCTCCGGCGGCGGCTCGTCGCCCGCGAAGGGCACGAGGTCGATCGACACCGCCACGAGCACCTCGCCGGGGAGGGTGAACGCCACGTCGGGCCAGCCGGCGCGCTCGAGGATGGCGGCCGGCGCGAGTTCGCCGCCGCCCTCCGCGAAGAACGTGTAGGTCGCGAACTCCGAATGGCCCTCCCACTTGAAGCGAAGGCCCTCGGCCAGCGTCACCACCGCGTGGTCCACCCCGGGAGCCACCGCGGCGCCCGAGGACTGCGCCAGGCGCGCGAGCGCCTGCCGGTGGGCGTCGCGCTCCGTCGGGCCGTGCCGCACGGCGAGGTACACCACGTGCTGGGCGCCGGCGAGGCGCACGGGCGGGCGCGCATGGAGCTCGTCGTTGAGGGCGAGGCGCTGGCTGTCTTCAGGCAGGGCGAAGATGGGGGAAATCATCGTGGGCGTGGCGGGTCTCGACTTCAGTGGCGGGGCGGCCGGATTCCAGGAGGGAAAGATACCGCAGGGCCATGCCCTCGGGCGAATGGTGGCGCGCGACGCGCTCCCTGCCGGCGAGCCCCAGCCGCCTCGCCCTGCCGGGGTTTCCGGCGGCCTCCGCCATCGCCCGCGCGAGCGCGCCGGCGGAGCACGCTTCGGGCATGAGCCAGCCCGTCAGCCCGTCGCGAACCAGCTCCGCTGTGCCGCCGCTGTTGTTGGCGATCACCGCGAGGCCCGCCGCCATCGCCTCGAGCACGGCGTTGGGACATCCCTGGTGCGTGCCCAGCACGACCGCCGCGGTGAACGGTTCGCCGAGGTAGTCGAGCCCGGGCTGCGCACCCCGGAACACGACGGGAAGATCGCGCGCCCGGGCGAGCACCGACTCGAGGTAGCCGCGGTGGCGCGCCTCGGCCTGCCCCGCCACCTCGAGGCGTGCGGCGGGGTACTGGCGCACCAGCGCCGCGAACGCGCCGAGGATCGTCTCCAGGCGCTTGCTCGGCGCGATGCGCCCGCTCACCAGGAACCGCGGGAACGCCACCGCG
>JAABQW010000137.1 GCA_011391275.1 Betaproteobacteria bacterium | reverse complement strand
CGGGAAGCGAGCCCGGTCACGACGCCGACCGCCGAGCGCGGCTACCTGAAGCTCTTCCTCGACACGGTCACGCAGGCCGACCAGGGCGTGGACTTCGACTTCCTGCGGGCGCCGAGGAAGTAGGGCCGTGGCCGGGCGCGCAGCCCGGCCTCTCGCCGGCAGGGTTCCTGCGGTCTCCTAGCCGGCTGCCGGCGCGGGCATCGCGAGCACGATCTTGCCGAGGTGGCGGTTCGCTTCCATGTGCGCCCGCGCCGCCTCGAGCTGGTCGAACGCGAACACGCGGTCGACGACCGGCTTGATGCGCCCCGCGGCGATCGCAGGCATCAGGTCGGCCACGAACGCCGGCACGCCCGCGGCGCGCTGCTCCGCGGTGCGCAGCTTGTTCGACACGCCGAAGAGCGTCAGGCGCTTCGCGTGCAGGGCCTGGATGTCGATCTCGGCCTTGAGCACGCCATCGACGTAGCCCACGGTCGCGAGCCGGCCCTCGAAGGCCATCGAGCGCACGCACTCGGCGAAGACCGAGCCGCCGACGGTGTTCACGACCAGGCCGACGCCCTTGCCGCCGGTCGCCTTCATCACCGCGTCGTGGAAGTCACCCTTCCGCGTGCAGATCCCGAGGTCGAGACCCAGGGGCGCAAGCCGGTCGAGCTTGCCCTGCGAACCCGACGTGCCGATGACCTTCGCGCCGCGATCCTTCGCCGCCTGGAGCGCGGCCACGCCGACGCCGGAGGAGATGCCGGTCACCAGCACCCACTCGCCGGGCTCGAGCCGCCCCTGCGCGAAGAGCATGTCGTGCACCACCAGGAAGGCGAGCGGGATCGACGCGGCATCCTCCCACGAGACGCCGTCGGGCACGGCCATCGTCTCGGGCTCGTCCATCAGCGCGTACTCGGAGAACGCGCTGGCGCAGCGCCCCATCACGCGCTGGCCCGCGCGGAAGCGGGTCACGCCGGCGCCAGTCTTCACCACTTCGCCCGCCCCCTCCATGCCGATCGCCTTGACCGCGCCGGCCTTCATGAGGCCGTGCCCGACGATGAACTCGCCGCGGTTCAGGCTCGCCGCGCGCATCCGCACCAGCATCTGCTGCGGGCCCGGCTGGGGCGTCGAGACCTCGCGCAGCTCGATCATGGCGTGGTCGGCGGTGGACTGCATGAACCAGGATTTCATCGGACGGCCCGGGGATGCCGGCAGGAGTGCCGGAGCAGCGAATGGTACGCGATCAGGCGGCGGCTTCGGAGCGCGGCCCCGACAGCACGGCCAGCACATTGCGCGCCGCGGCGGTCCCCATGTTCACGTAGGCATCCTCGCTCACCCCGCCGATGTGGGGGGAAAGCACGACGTTCGGCACCGCCTTGAAGTGGTGCTCGCCGACGAGCGGCTCGACGGCAAACGCATCCAGCCCCGCCGCGCGCAGCTTCCCGCTGGCCAGCGCCTCGAGAAGGGCGGTCTCATCGATGAGGCCTCCACGCCCGGTGTTCACGAGGACCGCGCCGTCACGCATCGTCCCGAGGGACGCGCGGTTGATCATGTGCCGGTTTTCCTCGGTGAGCGGGCAGTTGAGCGACACGACGTGCGACCGGGCCAGCAGGTCCGCGAGCTCGACGAGCGCCACTCCCGCGGGAGCCGCCTTGGCGAACGGATCGAAGGCCACGACCTGCATGCCGAAGGCCAGGCCCAGCTCGGCGACGCGGCGCCCGATCGCGCCGATCCCGACCACGCCGAGAGTCTTGCCCTTCAGTTCCAGGCTCTTGTGCGTGGCCTTGTCCCAGAAGCCCGCGCGCATGCGCCCGTCGAGAAAGACCACGTTCTTGGCGCACGCGAGAATGAATGCCCAGGAGTGCTCGGCCACGGCATCGGCGTTGGCGCCCGCAGCGGCCTTCACCGCGATGCCGCGCGCCGCCGCCGCCTTGGTGTCGATGGTGTCGATCCCGGTGCCGTGCTTGGAGATCACGCGTAGGGCCTTCGACGCATCGATCACCCGGACGGGAATCTTCCCGTAGCGCACGATGATCGCCACCGGCTGGTGCTCCTGGCACAGGGCGGCGATCGTGTCCTCGTCGGGAGTCTTGCCGGTGTAGACCACCTCGAAATCGGCCAGGAGCGAGAGGGCCTGCGGCGCAAGATCGGCCGCGGTGACGAGAATGGCGGGCTTGCGGCTCACAGCGTCTCGCCCTCCTTCAGCACGCCTGCCGCGCGCAGGGACGCATCGAGCCAGCCGGGCTTGAGCGCCCGCTTCGCCTTGATGTCGTCCAGGCGCTTCGTCTCGTCCGCGACCTTCTTCGCGGCCAGGGGCAGGAGGGATGCGGCCTTTTCGCGCTCGACCACGACAACGCCGTCGGCATCGCCAACGACCAGGTCACCGGGGTTGATGGCGACGCCACCGGCGGACACGGGCCAGTTGATGCGGCCGGGGATGAACTTCGTGGGTCCGTTGGGATTGGCGCCGACGGCGAAGACGGGGAAACCCAGCTCCCGCAACTCGTCGGTGTCGCGAATGGCCCCGTCTATGACGACGCCGCCGAGTCCCAGCACCTTGCACGCGTTGATCATGAGCGCGCCCATGAGGGCGCAGCTGGTATCACCCTTGCCGTCGATCACCAGGACGTCGCCGGGCTTCGCCATCGCCATGGCGGCGTGGATCATGAGGTTGTCACCGGCGCGCACTTCGATCGTGAATGCCGGCCCCGCGATTCTCATGCCGGGGGACAGGGGAGCGACGCGATCCATCGTGCCGCGGCGCCCGGCGACGTCGGCGAGGATGGCGGCCTGGTACTGGGCGGCCTGCCCCACGATGTCGGGGGAAACGCGCTCGAAATCACGGCGGACGTCAGCGAGGGACGGAGTGTTCATGGGGAATCCTTTTGTCATGGTTCTGGAGCGGATATGAAGCCTTGATGGTTCAGCCGGCGTCGCCTTCCTCCAGCGCGCGTTCCCTGGTGCGACGCAGCGTCGGCACGATCATCGCGAGGAGGATCAGCGCCGTGACCAGGAGGAATGCGAGGCTGATGGGGCGCGTCACGAAGACCGCGAAACTGCCTTCCGACATGAGAAGCGCGCGGCGGAGGTTTTCCTCGAGCATCGGCCCGAGCACGTAGCCGAGGATGAGGGGGGCCGGCTGGCAATCGAGCTTCGCGAAGACGTAGCCCAGCACGCCGACGGCGGCGCAAAGGTAGACGTCCATCGCGCTGTTGTTCAGGCTGAAGTTGCCGAGCGCGGCGAACATCAGGATGGCGGGAAAGAGCCACCGGTACGGCACCTGCGTGAGCCGCGCCCAGAGGCCGACCAGGGGCAGGTTCAGCAGGAGCAGGAAGGTGTTCCCGACGAACATGCTGGCGACGAGCCCCCAGAACAGCTCGGGCTTCGACGTCATCACCTGCGGGCCGGGCTGGATGCCCTGCATCATGAGGGCCCCCAGCATCAGCGCCATCACCGCGCTTGCGGGGATGCCCAGCGTCAGCGTGGGTATGAAGTGCGTCTGCGCCGCCGCGTTGTTCGCGGCCTCGGGCGCGGCAACGCCCTCGATGGCGCCCTTGCCGAACCGCGAGGGATCCTTCGCGAGCTTCTTCTCCAGCATGTAGGCCGAGAAGGCCGCGATGGAGGCCGTGATCCCCGGCAACGCGCCGAAGAACGAGCCGAGCGCCGTCCCGCGCAGCGTGGGCCCCGTGATCGTCTTGATGTCGGCCCAGGTCGGCATGAGGTTCTTCACGTCCTTCGTGAAGACCTCGACCTTGTCGGTGCGGGCGAGGTTCTGGACGATCTCCGAGACGGCGAAGAGGCCGACCGCGATCACCGTGAAGCCCACGCCGTCGAGCAGTTCCGCCACGCCGAAGGAGAAGCGCGGCATGCCCGAGGTGACGTCGGTGCCCACAATGCCGAGCATCAGCCCGACGACCACCATCGCGAGGGCCTTCACGAGGTCGCCGTGCGCCAGCACCGCGGAGAAGACGAGGCCCATCAACATCAGCGAGAAGTACTCGGCCGCGCCGAACTCGAGCGCCCACTTGCCTACGAGCGGCCCGAAGAAGGCGACCACCAGGGTCGAGATGATGCCGGCCACGAAGGAGGATATCGCCGCGGTGGCGAGCGCCGGCCCGGCACGCCCCTGGCGCGCCATCTGGTAGCCATCGATGGCCGTCACCGCCGAGGAAACCTCCCCGGGCATGTTGACGAGGATGGCCGTGGTCGAGCCGCCGT
>JAABQW010000136.1 GCA_011391275.1 Betaproteobacteria bacterium | reverse complement strand
GCGGGAACGCCACCGCGGCAGGTGCCGGATCGCGCAGTGCCACGCCATTGGGGATCACCTCGACGCGCCCGCATGGCGGGTGCGCGCGGTCGTGGAACTTGGTCACCAGGCAATCCAGGCGCCGGTAGTAGTCGGCCGGCCCGAAGGCGAGCGTCGCGGCGAGCGCCGCGGCCGACTCGAGCTCCTCGTAGGCGTACGCGCCGGGGCTCGCATCCAGCAGCCGCAACGCCGGCGGGGCGAAACGCGCCACGAGGAGCTTCACCCGCGGGTCGGCGTTCCAGAAGCAGAGGTTGCGCGCGCCGCTCGCCGTGGCGCGCGCGAGAATCCCTTCGGCGACGTCGAAGGGGTCGGCGGACGGCGCGGCGCGGAACCTCTCGACGCCCGCGCCCGCCAGGCGCGCCGGAAAGGCGGGGTGCGTGCTCCCGTCGCACACGGCGATGGCGAAGCGGTGCCGCCCGGCAAGACGCTCCGCCAGGTTCACCAGCGAGCGCTGCGCGCCGCCGGCGTTGAGGTTGGCCGTCGCGAAGAGCGTTTCCAGCGGCGCACCGCTGCGTCGACGCCACGCGGTGCTCACCGACCACGCGCGCGGATGGCGCGGTGCGGGGTCCGCCACCAGCGCCTCGCGCACCGGCAGGCGGGCAAGCGCGCGCGCGTAGGCCTCGGGCGGCGCGCCGGGCGGGAGGAGTTCGAGATGCGCGTGCGAAATCTCGCGCTGCCCGCCCACGTCGGCAGCGACGACGGGCAGCCCCGCCGCCAGCGCTTCCGCCGTGGCCATCGACAGGCCCTCGTGGCGGCTCACGTTGAGGAAGGCATCGGCCGCGGCGTACCACGGCTCCACGGGATCGACGAATCCCGGCAGGCGCAGCGCCCGCGCCACGCCCAGCCGCGCGGCCGCTCCTGCGATTTCATCGAGTTGCGCGAGGCCGGCTGCGTCGAGGGCGCCGCCCAGCACCACGAGGACCGCATCGCGCGACCGGCGAAGGCACGCGAGGACCTCGACCGCGCGCGGATAGTCCTTCTGCGGCTTCAACGCGCCGGCAGCCACGACGACGAAGGCATCCGCCGCGATGCCCCACCCGGCCCGCAGCCTCGCGCGCTCGCGGGCGTCCGTGGCCGCCGGGCCGAGCGACGGGCGATGGCGGATCGTGAAAACCGGCACCGCGCAGCCCGCGCCGGCGACCTGCGCGCGAACCGCCTCCGCGCAGGCGACCGCGAAGGGCACGTGTTCCGGGCGCCACCGCGCCGGATCATTGCGCCAGCCCTCGCGCACGTTGTGCACGACCGGCACGGTGCGCACGCCACCGTCCCACAAGCGGGCGAGCAGCTCATCGCCGACAAGGTGGGTCGAGACCGGGGCCGGCGAGCGTGCCCAGCGCGCGGCGAGCGCCGACACGAACGCATCGACCGGCTCCTCGCCGCGGCGAAGCGGCGCGACTCCGGGCGGCACCCGGTATTCGTGGCGTCGGCGGTGCAGCACCGCGAGCTCGACGGCGCGACCGCGGCGCTGCTCCGCGGCAAGCCACTCGAGCACGATGCGCTCCGCGCCGCCCCGGGCCAGAGACGTGACGAGAACGCGCAGGGGCTCCCGCCGGTCGTCGACGCCGATCCCGTCGGCAACAGGTGCGGCCACCAGGAAGTCGGCCGCGCCGTCCATCAGTACGAGGTGCTTCCGGAGTCGCCGCTCGAGTCGCTGCCCGAATCGCCGGTCGAATCACTGGTCGGGTCGCTGCTCGGATCACCGCTCGATTCGCTGCCGGTATCGTTCGTCCAGTCGCTACCCGCATCGACACCGTACACGGTGGCGGAATCGGCGCCTGCGACTCCCCGGGAATCGCCGGAGGCGAGCACGGCAGCGGAGGCCAGGCCCGCCGGGTCGATCGATCCGCGCGTGCTGTCGGCCGCCGGCGCCCCGCCCCATCCCGCCGAAGCGCCACCGCCGTCGAACGTGCCTCCGAGTCCCGCGATCCCGGCGGCCGCCGCGGCCGTGCGCACCGCGTCCGACGACGAGGAGGCTTCGGACCAGCTCGTGCCGCGATCGCCCGAGTCGATGGGCCGCTCCGCGACCGGCGCCGTGAATCGCCAGCCGCCGCGCCGCGTCCACTTGAATTCGCGTTCCGGGTGCCAGTAGCGCACCGCCGGGTCGCGATCGTTGCGCAGGTCGACGGTCAGCTTGCCGGCGCCGACTCGCAGCACGCCGCCGTCGGGATGAATCTCGTAGCGGAAAAGCCCGAGGGTGCCGCCCGCGGCATCCACGATCGCGCACTCCTCGCGTTCCTTCACGAAACGGATGTCCACGGATGCCCCGTCGAATCCCGGCGCCTGCTTCCAGGTGAAGCCGCCCCGCGCCGGGGTCCGCCCGCGCCGGGCTGCGACGTAGGCGACCAGCCTTTCCGGGTGGAAGAGCGGCTGCAGCTCCGGGAACATGGAGACGAAGAGGACCTCCGCCTTCTCCTGCGGCGACGCGCCTGCCCGGGCCGCGCCGGGCGAGGAGGATTTCGCGCGCATGGCGGCACGGACGAACACCGCCGCCACCAGGGCGACCACGAAGGCGAACAGCAGGTTCTCGAACATCGTCGCTCCCATGCCGCCTGCCGCAGGCGCCGTTCCCGGCCTAGAGCCGCTCGCCGAGCCAGCCCTCGACGGAAAAGAGCGCGTCCTTGAGCCCCGCGGGGTTGGTGCCGCCCGCCTGTGCCATGTCCGGCCGCCCGCCGCCCTTGCCGCCCACCTGCTGGGCGACGAAGTTCACCAGCTCGCCCGCCTTCACCTTTGCCGTCAGGTCCTTGGTGACCCCGGCGATGAGCGAGACCTTGCCGTCCGCCACGGAGGCGAGGATGGCCACGCCGCTGCCGAGGCGCTCCTTCACCTTGTCGAGGGAGTCGCGCAGCATCCCGGCGTCGGCCCCGTCGAGGACCATCGCGACCGTCTTCACGCCCTTGATCGTGCGCATGCCGGCGGCGAGCACGTCCTCTAGGCGGCCGGCCGCGAGCTGGCCCTTCAACCTCGCGACTTCCTTCTCGAGCGCCTTCACGTTCTCGACCACCTGCGCGATCTTCGCGTCGATCTCCTGCGGCTGGGCCTTGAGCGCCTCGGCCGCGCGGGAAAGGCGCTCGCGGTCGGCGAACGCCTGCGCGAGCGCCACGCTCCCCGCGACGGCTTCGACGCGGCGGATGCCCGCCGCCACGCCGCCCTCGGAGACGATGCGGAAATAGCCTATGTCGCCGGTGCGCGCGACGTGCGTGCCGCCGCACAGCTCGCGCGAGGTGCCGATGTCGAGCACGCGCACCTCGTCGCCGTACTTTTCGCCGAAGAGCATCATGGCGCCGATCTTCTGCGCGGCGTCGATGGGCATCACGCGCGCCTGCGTGGCGGCGTTGGCGAGGATCTCCGCGTTGACGATCTCCTCGACGCGCCGGATCTCGGCCGCCGACATCGGCGAGTTGTGGCTGAAGTCGAAGCGGGTCTTGTCCTCGTCGACCAGCGAGCCCTTCTGCTGCACGTGCGGCCCGAGCACCTCGCGAAGCGCCTTGTGCATGAGGTGCGTGACCGAGTGGTGGCGCATCGTGCGCGCGCGCCTGTCGAGGTCGACGTTCGCCGCGACCGTGTCGCCGACCGCGAGCTCGCCCGTCTTCACGGACCCGTAGTGGCCGAAGACGTCGGGCTGGATCTTCTGGGTGTCCTCGACCGCGAAGAGCGTGAGGCACACGCCGCCCTTCGTGAGCTCGCCGCGGTCGCCCACCTGCCCGCCGGACTCCGCGTAGAAGGGCGTGCGGTCGAGCACGACGATGCCCTCCTCGCCCGCCGCGAGGCTCTTCACCGGGCTGCCCTCGAGGTAGAGGGCCACGACGCGCCCCTCCTCCGAGAGCGTCTCGTAGCCGCGGAAGGCAGTCCTGGCGCCGCTGTACTCGAGCTGCGCGCCGGCCTTGAACTTGCTCGCGGCCCGGGAGCGCTCCTGCTGCGCGCCCATCGCGGCGTCGAAGGCCTTCATGTCGACGGTGAATCCGCGTTCGCGGCCGATGTCGGCCGTGAGGTCCACCGGGAACCCGTAGGTGTCGTAGAGCTTGAAGGCGGTATCGCCGTCGAGCTCCTTGCGGCCGCCGGCCAGCGCCTCGTCGAGGAGCGCCATGCCGTTCTCCAGCGTCTCGCCGAAGCGCTCCTCCTCCTGGCGCAGGGTGGCCGTCACGCGCCCCTCGGCCTCGCGAAGCTCCGGGTAGGCGTCCCCCATCTC
>JAABQW010000135.1 GCA_011391275.1 Betaproteobacteria bacterium | reverse complement strand
CTCGCCGCCCTCGAACCCCTCGAGGACCACGAAGTGGTTGAAGTTCCAGAAAACGATCGCCGGCAGCGGCAGGGTCGCGAGCTCGCCGGGCTCCTTGCGGAAGCCGCGGGCCACGAGTCCGAAACCGCGCGCGGCGCGCAGGATGCCGCCCGCCTTGCTGCCGTCGCGCGTCACGCCGCACTCGGCGCGCAGCACTTCCAGCGGCACGTGGCGGCCGTGGTAGGCGAGCACCATGGCGAGCGCGGCGGCGCCGCACTCCACCGCCTCCAGCTGCAGGATGGTCGGCACGCGCGCGACCGGCGTGTCCGGAAGCCGCGCGGCGCCCGCGGCCGGCCCCGCCGGCTGCGCGGCTACCGAAGCCATGCGGCGAACGCGATCACGGCGATGGCCAGGGCGGCGATGGCCGCGGTGAGCCGCCGCGGATAGGACGGAAGGCGCGGGCGGACGTCGAGGCGCTCCGGCGAGGCGAGGCGCTCGAGGGCGGCCTTGCGGAAGATGGAGTTGTCCGGCGCTGCCATCGGGCTCAGCCCGCCAGGCGCTTGAGCATGCGGTCGAAGCGCGCGCCGGCGAGGTGGACGTTGTCCAGCAGGTCGTCGGTCAGCTCGTCCTTGGCGCCGGCGTCCTCGGCCTCGTTGCCGTAGCCCATGCGCCGCGTGGTGCTGCGCAGGCGGCTCGCGAGGAAGACGCAGAGCGCGCGGTAGAAGCGCGCGGCGAACGCGGGGTCGCCGGAGAGCTTCGCGCGGACGGTCGCGTTGGAGATCCTGAGGAGCGTGGCGTCGCTCGCCACGCGCACGGAGACGGCGGTGGGGGCCGGGTCAACCAGGGACATCTCGCCCACGATCTCGCCGGAGCCCATGAGCGCCAGCTGCGCGCCCGCCGCGGTGTGCACGGAAAGCGCGCCGTCGAGCACGAACCAGACGTTGTCGACGCGCGCGCCCAGGGGCACGAGCGTGGCGCCGGCCTCGAGGTGGATGCGCTCGCCGGACCCGGACAGCCACTCGACGTCGGCGTCGGTGAGTTCGCTGAAGATGAGCAGGACCTTGCGCATGGCGGGCACTCCCTGTCGATCGATCCGGGGGCGCGGGAGGCGCCCTTGCGAACGTGCGCGAAGTGTACCCAATCGCGCAGGCGCGGCAAGCGCCGGGCGGCAGGCGGCCAGGCCGCGGGGCGATGAGTCAAACTGTCGCGATGGGGAATGTGCTCACGGAGCTCGGCATCGCGGTCGTGGTGTTCGCCTCGACGAACGTGGACGACCTCCTCGTCATCGCGGCGTTCCTCGCCGACCCGGCCATTCGCGCCCGTGCCGTGGTGGCCGGGCAGTTTCTCGGCATCGCGGTGCTCACCGCCGCGAGCGCCGTCGCCGCGTGGCTTGCCCTCGCCGTGGCGGGGGGCTGGATGGCCCTGCTCGGCCTGGTGCCTCTGATGCTGGGGCTGCGCCTCCTGGCCCGGCGGCAAGGCGCCGCGCCGGGAAGTGCGGACGCGGGAGAGGACGAGCGCACCCGCGGCGAGGAGCGCCGCGCCGAGCGCCGGCTGCACTCGCAGGTCCTCGCGGTGGCCGGCGTCACGGTGGCCAACGGCGGCGACAACCTGGGCGTCTACGTGCCTGTCTTCGCGGCGGCAATCGAGCGCGTCACCCTCTATGCGGCGGTGTTCCTCGTCATGACGGGCGCGTGGTGCTGGCTAGGGCACTACCTGGTGAACCACCCGGCGATCGGCGCCCGCGTTCGCCGCCACGGGCACGCGGCGCTGCCCTTCGTGCTCGTCGCCCTCGGCCTCTGGATCCTCTCCGGTGCCGCGACGCTGCTGCGCTGAACGGTTTTGCTAGACTCGTGACCGCCATGGACATGCAAGACCTGAAGGCCTGGCGCAAGGCCGAGCGCCAGCGATTGATCGCGGAGCGCACGGCGGTCGATCCCGCGACCCTCGCGCAGTGGCGCGGCCGCATCGACGCGCACCTCGAAGCGGGCTTCCCGGACCTCGCGCGCGGCCCGGTCGCCTTCTGCTGGCCCGTGCTCGCCGAGTACGACGCACGCTACCTCGGCCGGCGCCTTCGCGAGCGCGGCGCGATGACGGCGCTGCCGGTGGTGGTGGCGCCGCGCACCCCGCTCGCCTTCCGCGAGTGGCACCCCGGCGTGAGGCTCGCGGAAGGCGCGATGAAGATCCCGTACCCGGCCGAATCGCGCGAGGTGATCCCGGACACGGTGCTGCTGCCCATGAACGGCTGGGACGCGCAGGGCTACCGCCTCGGCTACGGCGCGGGCTTCTTCGACCGCACGCTCGCGAGCCTCGCGGATCGGCCGCGCGTGATCGGCGTCGCCTACGAGATCGCGCGCCTGGAGACCATCCACCCGCAGGCGTGGGACATTCCCGCCGACTTCGTCGTCACCGAGCGGGGACTCTATCGACGCGCCTCCGACGGATGGCTCGTCTTCGAGGGCGTTGCGATCGGTTGACGTGGATCAGGGGTGCGGCTGGCGTTCGGTGGAGACTGGTTACTGCCGGTAATGGATTTTCACCCAGCTACCGCGTGGGGCCCGCGAAGGGTTCCGTGCCTGGCGCCCGAATTGCCACGTCGTCCTTCCGGTAGCTCTCCTGCCCGGCGCGTTCCGGCGGAGGCGAGCGTGCCCGACGCCTTCCCCGGGACGGCATCACGCCATGCCGACCGTGCGCACAGGAAGGAGCCTCCACAATGAACGCAAGAATGAATGCCCGCCCCGCGGGCCTCGGCGCGCTGCTCAGGGCCCTCGTCGTACCCGTCGCGCTGGCCGTCGCGGCGATATGCCCGACCGCACCCCTCGCGCAGACCGCGACCGTCACGCGACTCACCGGGACGTTCGGCACCGGCGCGAGGCCGGTCGGGTACTACCAGGTGGCCGGAAACTTCAGCTGCGACGTCTCGGGCGGCCCGCACTACTGGTGCATCGGCACGTTCGACATCGACGAAAGGGACGAGGCCTGCACCAACTCGTTCCACAACACCGGCTCCGTGGAGCTCGAAGGCATCGACTTCGCGCGAACCGGCCCGTTCCAGGGGTACATGATGTTCCTGGCCACGGATACCCGGATCGCGAAGCACCAGGACGGCTCGTGCACGTACACGCTGACGACGCCGATCCAGTCGGAGAGGCAGATTTCGGGCAACTGGTACGGAACGGGCGGCACCTTCCAGTACCCGCTCGAATGGGATGCCAACGGCAACCCGATCCAGATCTCCGGCTCGTTCACGGCCACCCGCGAACAGCCGCTGCCGGTCTTCCCGATGACGGTCTCGTCGGTGATCAACGCCTCCACGGCCAGCGTGTCGGCCGACATCAGGTACCGGACCCAGGACGTGGGCACGAGCGGCAGCGTCTACGTCTTCGCCGTCGCGCCCTCGACGATCGTGAAGAACGGGCAGGACCCGAAGGCCATGCGGCTCGGCCTCGCGAAGGGCGCCGCCGCCAAGGCGGATGCGCCCGTGGCCTGCGTGCTCGCGCAGCTCACCAAGGCGGGCGACATGGTTGCGGTCACGGCCGACCAGCTGGAGGCCTACCTGACCGGCGTGTTCTCCGCGCAGGGCGCGTCGGTGACCATCCTGAACGGCGTGCCCACCGTGACCGTCGCCGGCGCCACGTTCTACGTGGGCTACGGCGGCAGCAGTGCGGCGATGATCGAAACGGGGGTCAACCGCAGCGCGGTCACCGTGCCCGGCAGCCTCGTCTGCGATCCGCAGCCGCCCCAGACCGGGTGGTGGTGGAACCCGCTCGAGGACGGGCGCGGCTTCTCGCTCGAAGTGCGCGGCAACAACATCTTCTTCGCGGCCTTCCTCTACGACGTCTCCGGCCGCTCGACCTGGTACGTTTCCACCGGCCCGGTGTCGCTGGACGGGTCCTACTACCGAGGGGACCTGCTGAGCGCCCGCGGTGGCCAGACGCTGGGCGGCGCCTACCCGGGGTTCCCGGCGCTCACGAGCGTCGGACCGATCACGATCACCTTCAACAACGCGAGCACCGGCACGATCGTGTGGCCGGGCGGCACCGTGCCGATCCAGCGCTTCAACATCGTGCCCAACGGGCTGAACCTGGCACCCGTGACCGGGCAGCCGGAGAACGGGTGGTGGTGGGACGAGTCGGAGTCGGGCCGCGGGTTCTACATGGAGTGGCAGGGCGGCAACTTGGACATCGCCGGCTACATGTACGACGACGCGGGCAATTCCGTCTGGTACCTCACCACCGGGCCGATCGGCGGATC
>JAABQW010000134.1 GCA_011391275.1 Betaproteobacteria bacterium | reverse complement strand
GCAACGGTTCCGGCAACGCGCGCTCGACCCCGGCCCGCGTGGCCGGTCTCTCGGGGGTCACGGCGATCGCGGCAGGCTTCAACCTCGGCGTGGCCCTGCGTTCCGACGGCACCGTCTGGGCCTGGGGAATGAACTTCGACGGGCAGCTGGGGGCCAATGCGCCCTTCCTCTGGTCGGATACGCCGGTGCAGGTGGCGGGGCTTTCGCAGGTGACGGCCATCGCCGCAGGCTTTGCGCACATCGTCGCGCTGCGAGCCGACGGGCGCGTGTTCACGATCGGCCAGAACGCCTATGGGCAGCTGGGCGACGGCACGACCGCCGGGAGGTCCAGCCCGGTCGCCGTGGTGGGGCTCACCGATGCGGCCGCGATCGCGGCGGGCGAATACCACACGCTGGCGGCGAGGCGCGACGGCACCGTGGTCGCATGGGGCAGCAACTCGGGCGGCGAGCTGGGCGACGGGACGCTCGCGAACCGTTCCGCGCCCGTCGCCGTCGCAGGGCCCGCCGACGTCATTGCGCTCGCCGGCGGCGTGAGCCATTCCGTGGCGATGGCACGCAACGGCGACCTCTACGCCTGGGGCGGCAACGGCAGCGGGCAGCTCGGCAACGCAACGCAGGGCTACACGAGCGTCGCGGGGCGCGTGCAAGGCATCGCGCAGGTGGAGTCGATCGCCACCGGCTACTTCCACACGGTCGCCACCCGCGCCGACGGCAGCGTCCTGTCGTGGGGGTACAACGTGGACGGCGAGCTGGGCGACGGCACGCTCGTCCAGCGCTCCTCGCCCGTGGTCGTGCTCCGGCGGGACGGCGGTGGCGCGGTCGCCACCAACGACTGGTTCCTCGACCTGCGGCCGACGGTGGCCTCCTCCATTCCCGCCGACAGGATCCCGGTCTTCCTGGTGGTCGCCTCTCCCGCCGGCGGCGACGTCACCGCACGCATCCGCTATCGCCCGGAGGACATCGGGACCGCGGGCAGCGTCTACGTCTTCGCGCTGGCGCCTGCCACTTCCGTCAAGGCCGCGGCCGACGGCACGCGGCCCGTCGCCTACGGCAAGACGACGGCCCGGGGGGGCGCGAAGGAAACGCCCGTGGCCTGCGTCCTCGCGCAACTGAACGCCGCGGGCCAGTTGCAGGCGGTCACCGCCGGGCAGCTCCAGGCCTACGTGAGCGGCACCCTCTCGGCGCAGGGGCAGGCGGTCAACATCCTGAACGGCGCGTCGTTCGTGAACATCGGCGGCGCAACGTTCTACGTGGGGTACGGCGCGAACCCAACCTCGATGCTCAACGACGGCCTCAACCGCGGCGTCATCACGGTGCCCGCCGCCCGGGAGTGCACGCCGCAGCCCCCGCAGACCGGATGGTGGTGGAACCCCGCGGAAGGCGGTCGCGGCTACTCGATCGAGGTCGCCGGGAACCACATCTTCTTCGCGGCCTTCCTCTACGACGAATCCGGAAGGTCGCGCTGGTACGTGGCCACGGGGACAACCTCGCTCGACGGCTCGCTCTTCGTGGGCGACCTCCTCGACGCGCGCGGCGGCCAGACGCTCTCCGGCCCCTACCGGGCGCCCGCGATCTCGACTGTGGGCCCCATCACGCTCTCGTTCAACACCGCCTCGCAGGGCACCATGGTGTGGCCCGGCGGAGCCGTCCCCATCGAGCGGTTCAACATCATGCCGGGGGGGCTGGCGGCGGCGCCGCTGCCCGGCCAGCCGGAAAACGGCTGGTGGTGGAACCCGGCCGAGAGCGGCCGCGGGTTCTTCATCGAGTGGCAGAACGGCCAGGGCGGGCCGCAGGCGGATCTCGCGGGCTACATGTACGACGATGCGGGCAACCCCGTGTGGTACCTGTCGGTTTACCCCACGCCCGATCCGCGGCGGTTCTCCGGCAACTGGTGGAGCTACGCGGGCGGGCAGACCCTGACCGGGCCCTACAAGCCGCCGACGCGCACGAGCGACAACGTGGCGCCGGTGACGGTCGAGTTCCACGACGCGACCCGAGCCACCATGACCCTGCCCGGCGGGAGGACCGTTTCCCTGCAGCGCCACCGCTTCTAGGCGCGGGGCGCCCTACGACGAGGCGGGCTTCAGCGCCGCCTTGAGGTACACCACCATCGACCACAGCGTGATGATCGCGGCCACCCAGATGAGCACCCGGCCCACGGGGTTGGTGTGGACGAGCCCGAAGAGCACGCCGTTGTAGAGGAGGAAGGGGATGGCGACCAGCTGGGTCACGGTCTTCACCTTGCCCAGGATGTTCACCGCCACGTTCTTCGACTGGCCGATTTGCGCCATCCACTCGCGCAGCGCCGATATGGTGATCTCGCGCCCGATGATGATGAGGGCGGCAAACGGGTCGACGATGCCCTTCTCGGTGAGCACGATGAGGGCGGCGGCGACCATGAGCTTGTCGGCCACGGGGTCGAGGAAGGCGCCGAAGGAGGTCGTCTGGTTCCAGCGGCGCGCGAGGTAGCCGTCGGCCCAGTCGGTGATCGCGGCCACGATGAAGATCCACATCGAGACCACGTTCGCCGTCCGCTCGTTGATCCACGACTCCGGCACGTAGAGGACGGCCACGAAAAGCGGGATCGCCACGATCCGGAGGTACGTGAGGACGAGCGGCAGGTTGAGTCGCGGGACGTGCATCAATGCAGTTCGTTGTAGATCCGTTCCGCCAGTTTACGGCTGATCCCCTCCACCCGCTCGAGATCCTCCACGCTCGCCGCCATCACGCCCTGCAACCCGCCGAAGTGGGCCAGCAGCCTCTGTCGGCGCTTCGGGCCCACGGAGCCGATGTCCTCCAGGCGCGAGGCCATGCGCGCCTTGCCGCGCTTGGCCCGGTGCCCGGTGATGGCGAACCGGTGGGCCTCGTCGCGCACCTGCTGGATGAGGTGCAGCGCCGGGTGGTCGGGGGGGAGCCGCCGCGCGCCCTCCTCCCCCGCCACGAAGAGCTGCTCGAGGCCGGGCTTGCGCTCCTCGCCCTTGGCCACCCCGACCATGGCGATTTCGGCGAGCCCCAGGTCCTGCATCACCGCCATGGCCGCGTTGAGCTGGCCCAGGCCGCCGTCGATGAGGATCAGGTCCGGCGTGCGCCCCTCCCCGCCGGCGAGCTTGCGGTAGCGCGCGTCCAGCGCGTAGCGCATGGCGCCGTAGTCGTCCCCGGCGGCCACGTCCTTCACGTTGAAGCGCCGGTACTCCGAGGGCTGCATGCCGCCCTTGTCGTAGACCACGCAGGAGGCCACGGTCGCCTCCCCCATCGTGTGGCTGATGTCGAAGCACTCGATGCGGGACACCGGCGCCTGCGCCCCGAGCGCCTCGGTGAGCGCCGCCCCCCTCGCCTCCTGCGTGGCGTGCGCGGCCAGGCGGCTCGCCAGGGCCAGCTCGGCGTTCTTGCGCGCCATTTCCAGCCACAGCCGCACCTCGCCCTGCGGGCGGGTGAGCACGGTGACCGCGCGGTTGGCGATGGCTTCCAGGAGGGCGGCGAGAGCGGGCGCGTCCTCCACGGCATCGGCGATCACCCGCGGCGGCACGGGCTGCACGGCGTAGTGCTGGGCGAGGAAAGCCTCGACGACGGTGGCCGCGTCGCTGCCGCCCGCGTTCTGCGGGAAGAAGCTGCGGTCGCCCAGGTGCCGCCCGCCGCGCACCATGGCGAGCGTCACGCACCAGAGGCCTTCCTTCTCCACGGCGGCCACCACGTCGGCATCGCGGGCGCCCGCCGATTCCACGGCCTGCCCGGAGAGGATGCGCTGCAGCATGCGGATCTCGTCGCGGTAGCGCGCGGCCACCTCGTAGTGCAGCGCGCCGGAAGCCGCCTCCATCTTCTGCGTGAGGTCGGCGACCACGTCGTCCTCGCGGCCGTCGAGGAACTTGGCGGCGTGCTCCACGTCGCGCTGGTAGTCCTCGGGCGTCACGCGGCCCACGCACGGCGCCGAGCAGCGGTGGATCTGGGCCAGCAGGCACGGACGCGAGCGGTGGCTGAACACCGAATCGTCGCAGGTGCGCAGGCGGAAGATCTTCTGCAGGTGGCCGATCGTCTCGCGGGCCGCCCAGGTGCTGGGGAACGGGCCGAAGTAGCGGTGGGGCTTTTCCTGCACGCCGCGGTAAAAGCGGATCTGCGGGAAGCGGTGGCCGGTCACCATGATGTAGCCGTAGCTCTTGTCGTCGCGGAAGAGGACGTTGTAGCGCGGCTGCAGCGACTTGATGAGGTTGTTCTCGAGGATCAGCGCCTCGGCTTCCGTGCGCGTGACCGTCGTCTCGGCCCCGGCCACCTGCTGCACCATGAGCGCCGTGCGCG
>JAABQW010000144.1 GCA_011391275.1 Betaproteobacteria bacterium | reverse complement strand
TGCAGGACGTCGTCGAGGTTGTCGAAGGCGGCGAGGCTGCGCGAGACGTCGAGCAGCAGCTCGACCATCTTCAGGCGGCCGTGGCCATCCTCGCCCCGGGCTGCAGGCGTGCCCCGGGAGCGTGCGGGCTTCCTGGCGGGTGCCGTGCCGTTGTTTCGGTTTTCCTGTTCGAATCCCATCACGCACCCGCCCTGGCGGCGGCCTCCTGAAGTTGTTCGCGAAGCGCGCGCACCGTGGCCTCGAGCTGGGCGACCTCGCTCCGGTACCGGGCGCGGACCGCCTCGGCGCCGTCGTCGCGGGCCGCGTGCGCGCGCTCCATCTCGACGCGCAGCGCCGCCGTCGTGGCGCGCAGCTGCGCGATCTCGTCCTCCGCGCCGGCAAGGGAGTCGCGCACGCGCTTGTCGGCGTCGAACCGCGCGCCCTCCAGCGCGTCGCGCAGGCTGGCGACGGTCTGGCGCATCTGCGTGAGCTCGTCCTGGCTGGCCGCCTCGGCGTGCCGCACCATTTCCTCCCGGATGCCGCGCTCGCGCTCGAGCTCGTCGCGCAGCGCGACTATCGCGCCGCGCAGCTGCGCCATCTCGCCGCCGGCCGCCGACGCGGCGCGCGCCGCGCCCGCCTCGGCATCGGCACGGGCCCGCTCCAGCTCCAGGCGCAACGCCGCCAGCGTGCCTTTCAGCTCGCGGACCTCGGCTTCCGGTGTGGATGCGCCCTGCGTCATGCTCTGCCCGTGACTGGGAAACGGTGGCGGGGATGGCGCCCGTCTGGACATCCACGATGCACCAGGCGGGCGCCACGGCGCAAGGGCAACCGGCGCCACCGCCCGGCGCAATCCCGGGGGTGACTTATCATTGAGGTCATGAACACCCATCCCACCCCCCTCAAGTTCCTCATGCCCGGCTGGTTCGCCGTGGTCATGGGTCTCACGGGCCTGGCGCTCGCGTGGCACCGGGCCGTACCGGCCATGGGCGAGATGGCCGGCGGCATCGCCGTCGTCGTTTCGCTCGCGGCCGCCCTCGTCTTCGCCTTGCTCCTCGTCGCCTCGTTCGTTCGCGCCCGCCGCTTTCCGGAGGCCTTCCGCGAGGATTTCGTGCATCCGATGCGCCATCCGTTCGTCGCCGCCATCCCGATTTCCGTCATCCTCCTCGCCACGGCCTCGGTCGCGATCGCCGGCCCTTCCCCGCTTGCCGCGGCCGCCTGGTGGCTGGGCAGCGTCGCGCAGCTCCTCGTGACCGCCTGGGTCGCGTCGAAGTGGTGGCGCGGCAACCAGCCCGGGGGCATCGCGTGGGCGAGCTTCACGCCGGCGCTCATCATTCCCGTGGTGGGCAACGTCATCGTCCCGCTCGCGGGCGTGCCGCTCGGCCACGAGGCCTGGTCGGCCGCGCAGTTCGCGGTGGGCCTCTTCTTCTGGCCCCTGGTGCACGCCCTGATCCTGGTGCGGCTCGCCACCCAGGGGAGCTGGCCCGAGCGGCTGCAGCCCGCCGTGTTCATAACAGTGGCGCCGCCCTCGGTCGTCGGTCTCGCCTTCGCGCAGTTCGGCCTGCACCCCCTGCTCGCCTGGGCAGCCTGGGGCCTCGGGTTCTTCAGCCTGCTCGTAGCCGCCACGCAGTGGCGCCGCATCGTAGCCTTGCCTTTCGCGATGCCGCACTGGGCCATGTCCTTTCCGCTAGCCGCGTTCACCGCGCTCACGCTGCGACTGGGGCCGCCCGGCAGCACCATCGCGGGCGTGGGCATCCTCCTCCTCGCGGCGACTTCCCTCCTGATCCTGGCACTCGCCTTCGCCACGGTGAAGGGGCTACGCGACGGCACCCTGCTCGCTCCCGAGCCGGTGGCCGCGATCCAGCCGGCCGCGGCCTGAGGCCCGGTGGGACCTTCGTCCCATGGCGGCCGGGAGCCCGCTTGACTCGTGTCAATCGTTCCGCAAGGCCGCTGGATAAGCTGTTGATGATATTCACGGCTTCCCTCGAGCGGAGACACACCATGAAAACGCAGCGCAGAACCCTTCTCGCCACCCTCCTCGTCGCGGCCGGCCTGATCCTGCCCGCCTTCGCGCTCGCCCAGAAAGCGCCCGCCCCGACCTATCCGCCATCCGTGGGCAAGATGGTCGCGGAGACGAAAAAGCAGATCAGGACGATCACGATGGACGAGTTCAAGGCGGCGATCGACCAGAAGGCGGTCGGCAAGATCATCGACGTGCGCAACGAGAACGAGTTCGAGGACGGCTACGTCCCGGGCGCCGTAAACGTCCCGCGCGGCCTCATCGAGTTCCGCATCTGGGGCGAGCTCGGGTTCCCGGCCGCCGTCGACATGAACCAGCGGCTGACCCTCTATTGCGCGACCGGAGGGCGCTGCGCGCTGGCTGCCAAGTCGCTGAAGGACCTCGGCTTCACCAACGCCGTGTCCGTCGACATGAAGTTCGCCGACTGGGTGAAGGCCGGCCATCCGGTCAAGAAGGACAAGTAGCGCCGTCCCCCGTGCCGGGCACGGTGTCCGTCACCGTGTCCGGCACCGTCAGAAGCCCAGCGCCCGCATCCCCTGGTAGAAGGCGAAGCTCGCCGCCCAGGCGAGCGCCAGCGGCCACGCCACCGCGAGCGCCGTGAACCCGGCGCTTCGCGACTCGGCGCGCAGCGTGGCCACCGTGGACAGGCACGGCGTGTAGACCAGCGTGAAGATCATGAAGCTCGTGGCCGCCACCCAGTCCATCGACTGGGCGAGCCCGGCGGCGAGCGCGTCGCCCTCCAGCCCGTAGATCACCGCGAAGGCGCCGATCACCACCTCCTTCGCGACGAAGCCGAAGATGAGGGCCACGGCGAGCTTCTCGTCGATGCCGAGCGGGCCCAGCACCGGTTGCAGCGCCGTGCCGATCCAGCCGGCCATCGAGTCCGGTCCCGCCGGCGCGACCCCCGCCGGGAAGTGCGTGAGGAACCAGACCGCGATCACGCCCGCGAAGATGAAGCGCGTGGCGCGTTTCAGGAAATGCGACACCTCCGTCCAGCCGCGCAGCCACACCTGGCGCACCGTCGGCAGACGGTAGGGCGGCAGCTCGATCACGAACGGCTCGCGGCTCGCGAAGCGGCCGCGGAAGGCGAGCGCGGTCACGACCACCGCCGCGAAGCTCGCGACGTAGAGCCCGAAGAGGACCCACGGCGCCTGCGCGGGCGCGAAGACCGCCGCGGCGAGGAAGACGAAAACCTGCAGCCGCGCCGAGCACAGCGACATCGGGATGGTGAGCATCGAGAGGAGCCGCATGGGCCGGTCGCGCATCACCCGCGTGCCCATGAGCGCGGGCACGTTGCAGCCGAATCCCATGAGGATCATCACGAAGGCGCGGCCGTCCAGCCCCAGCCGCGCCATGAAGGCGTCGGTGAGGAACGCCGCGCGCGAGAGGTAGCCGCTGTCCTCGACCGCCGCGAGGAAGAAGAAGAAAACGACGATGAGCGGCACGAACGCGGCCACCGTGGCGAGCCCCGCCCAGATGCCGTCCACCAGGAGCCCGCGCAGCATCTCCGGCAGGCCGGCGACGAGGGGCACGAGCGCGTTCCTGCGGGCGAAATCGAACGCGGCCTCCACGCCGTCCTGCAGCGGCGCCCCCACCCAGAAGACGGCCTGGAAGACGGCGAGCATCGCGAGGAAGAAGAGCGGCAGCCCCAGCCACGGATGCAGGACGACGCGGTCGATGCGGTCGGAGGCGTGCTCCGAGAGCCGCTCGGGTACCACGACCGAGGACTTCACCAGCGCCTCGATCTGCTCTTCGCGCCGGTGGTCCTCCGCCAGCGCGGCCCGCACCAGCGCCTCGCGCGGGGGCCCGGCCTCGTCCAGCAAGTGGGCCAGGCGCGCCAGCGCTTCGGGCACGCCCGTGCCGTAGCGCGCCGACAGCGAGGCAACAGGTAGCCCGAGGCCGTTCGCCAGGCGGGCCGTGTCGATCTCGATGCCGAAGCGCTTCGCCTCGTCGGCCATGTTGAGGAGCACGAGCGTGGGCAGGCCCAGCGCCTTCACCTGCAGGGCGAGCGCCAGCTGCCGGTCCACCTGGGAGGAGTTGAGCACCACGACCACGGCGTCGACGCGCGCCGCCTCGAGGAAGTGGCGCGCGACCAGCTCGTCGTCGGAGAAGCCGTGCAGGTCGTAGAGGCCGGGCAGGTCGACCAGCTCGGCCATGTGCGCGCCGACCAGGACGCGGGCGGTGGCGAGGTCCACGGTGACGCCCGGCCAGTTGCCCACGCGCGCGTGCGAGCCGGTGAGGCGGTTGAAGAGCGTCGACTTGCCCGTGTTGGGCATGCCGATCAGCGCAACGCGTTTCATGGGAGGTCCCGGCGCGTGCCCGGCGGGGCGCTTCCTAGGCGCCCTGCGCCGCGAAGGGCCCCACGGCGCGCAGCGATACGCCCCCCGCCTCGGCCGGGCGCAGGGCGACGTCGGTCGTCCCCAGGCGCACGTGCAGCGGGCCGCGAAGGCTTGCGCGGCGCAGCACGACCACCGCCCGACCGGCCCGGAACCCGAGGGCCGCCAGGCGCTGCCTGAGGCCTTCCGCGCCCTCGACCGAGGCGATGATCCCCTGCTGCCCGGGGGCCAGGTGGGAAAGCGGCGTGCGTTGGGTCATGTCCGCGTACTTGAGAGCTATTCTTATTTGCAGCATACCACCACTCATGCCGCAATGCACCATTTGCGAAGCCGCAAGGGGCGCCCCGCAAAACGAATCCGGGCGGCCGAAGCCGCCCGGATTCACCGACTGCCGTCCCGCGAACCGCGGGCGGGATCACGATCCCGCGACGGTCCTCACAACATGCCCCGGCCCGCCGCGATCAGGTAGCCGAATATGCACGAGGTGGTCACCCCGATCAGGCCGGGAAGGATGAAGCTGTGGTTGATCACGTACTTGCCGATCCGCGTCGTGCCCGAGCGGTCGAACTGGATCGCCGCGAGGTCGCTGGGGTAGGTCGGCAGGATGTAGTAGCCGTAGCACGCAGCCGCGTACGCCACCACGTAGCCGGGCGGCACGCCGATCGCCAGGCCCACCGGCACCATCGCGGCGATGGCCGCCGCCTGGGAATTCACGAGCTTGGAGACCAGGAGGAGCGCGATCGCGTAGGTCCACGGCGCCGTCTTCACCATATCCGAGAGCGCCGCCTTCACCGCCGGCAGGTTGGCCTCGAACACGGTGTCGGCCATCCAGGCCACGCCGAACACGGCGACCACGGCGATCATGCCGGCCCGGAACACCTCGTTCTTGCCGATCTCGCCCGGGTTGGTCTTGGTGAAGATGATGATGAGGGCGCCGGCGAGGAGCATGAACATCTGGATCGTCAGCACCATCGACAGGGGCTTGCCGCCCACCAGCGGGCGAAGCGAGGTCACCGCCCCGAGAAGGGCCACGACCGCGATCGCGCCCAGGAAGATCCACATGGCCGCCCACTGCGACCCGGTGAGCGTGACGCCCAGGAGCGACTTCGATTCGCCGTAGACGTATTTCTTCATCTCCGGGTCGGCGATGCGCGCCTGGAACTCGGGGTCCTTGTCGAGATCCTTGCCGCGGAACCAGCTGAAGATGCCGATCATCAGCACGCCCAGCAGCGTCGAGGGAATCGTGACGGACAGCAGCGTCACGAAGTCGAACCTCTCGCCGCCCGGCACCTTCGCGAGGAAGGCGACCAGGGAGACGACCGCGACCGAGACCGGGCTCGCGATGATGCCCATCTGGGACGCGATCGACGAGGCCGCCATCGGCCGCTCGGGCCGGATGTCGTTCTTGATCGCGACGTCGTAGATGATCGGCAGCATCGTGTAGACGACGTGCCCGGTGCCGCAGAGGATCGTGAGGGTGCAGGTCGTGAAGGGCGCGATGATCGACACGTACTTCGGGTTGCGGCGCAGGAGTTTTTCGGCCTGCTGCAGCATCACGTCGAGCCCGCCGGACGCCTGGAGCGTGGCGGAAGCGGCCACCACCGCGATGATGGTGAGCATCACGTCGACCGGGGGCTTGCCCGGCGGCAGCTTGAACGCGAAGACCATCAGGACCATGCCGATGCCGCCGAGCAGGCCCAGCGCCACGCCGCCCTTGCGGGCGCCGTAGAACAGGCAGACGAGGATGATGACGAGTTGCAGGGTCAGTTCCATGGTGAGTTTCTCTTTCTCCGCCGCGTGGCAGGACGATCATGTATTGACGGCATTTTCCGCGCCGGATACCCCCCGCCCTTGACCCTCCGCAACCCGACGGGCGTCGCGCGTAGGCCTTTGGTCCCATGCGCCGACGGGCCTGGCGCTCAGATTCGCCCGGCGACGATGTGCGGGATGAGCCACCACCCGAGTGCCGCGATGACGAGGATGCCCGCGATGTTCAGCACGAACCCCGCCCGCACCATCTGCGGCATGCGGATGAGCCCGGTGCCGAACACGATGGCGTTGGGCGGCGTGCCCACCGGCATCATGTAGGCGCTGCTGGCGGCGATCGCGCACACGACCACGAGCATCCGCGGGTCGAGCCCGAGGGCGGGCGCCATCGCCGCGAGGACCGGCGTCATGGTCGCGACCTGCGCCGTGTTCGAGGTGACCTCCGACAGGAACACCGTCAGCGCCACCACCGCGAGAAGCAGCGCGAAAGGCGGCAGCACGGCGAGACCGCGCGCGGACTGGCCGATGAACGCCGACACGCCGTTCGCCTCCACCGCCGCGGCGAGGCTCAATCCCCCGCCGAAGAGGATCAGCACGCCCCAGGGCATCTTCACGGCGGTTTCCCAGTCCATCGCGCGGATGCCCTTCTCGCGATCGACCGGCAGGAGGAAGAGCGCCAGCGCCGCGAGCATCGCCACGCCGCTGTCGGTGAGCCCCTTCAGCGGACGCAACCCGGCGACATCCAGGTCGCGCAGCAGCGCGCCGAAGATCCAGAAGAATGCCGCGCCCGCGAATACGGCGAGCGTCACCTTCTCGCCGCGCCCCAGGGGCCCGAGCTTCGCGTACTCGGCGGCGATCATCTCGCGCCCGCCCGCGACCTCGCCGAACGACACCGGGAAGAGGAACCGGGTGAGGATGAGCCAGGCGAGCGGCAGGAACACCAGGGTGAAGGGCAGCCCGAAGGCCATCCAGTCGAGGAAGGTCACCTCCGTCCCGTAGCTCTGCGTGATGAAGCGCGAGGCGATGCCGTTGGGCGGCGTGCCGATGATGGTGGCGATGCCGCCGATGGACGCTGCATACGCCACCGCCAGCAGGAGGCTCACCGAAAAGTTGCGCTCCGCCACCAGGTCCTGCGGGATGCCGCCGGATTCCCGCAGCCCCTTGCCCGTGCGCGAGCGCACCACGAGGTCGATCACGCTCACGGCGATGGGCACCATCATCGCGGCGCAGGCGGTGTTGGAGATCCACATGCTCAGGAACGCCGAGGCGGCCATGAAACCCGCGACCATCGCGCCCGGGCGCGTGCCCGTGAGCCGCAGGGTGAAGAAGGCGATCCGCCGGTCCAGCCCCCAGCGCTCGATCGCGAGCCCCAGGATGAAGCCGCCCATGAAGAGGTAGATCACGTCCGAGGCGTAGGGCGCGGTCGCCTTCGCGATCGAGGCGATTCCCAGCAGGGGGAAGACCGCGATGGGCAGGAGCGCGGTCACCTCGATGTCGACCGCCTCGGTCATCCACCACGTGGCCATCCACGCCACCATGGCGAGCGTGGCGCGGCCGGCCACGGTGAACGGGACCTGCGTCGACGCGCCGGTCGCGTAGGTTTCCGGCAGGAGAAGGAAGCAGGCCGCGGCGAGAAGCGGCCCCGCCACCAGGCCGGCACGACGCACGAGGAAGAGCGCTTTCATGGCATCGATGCAACGACTGGCAGCGGTTGGCGACCTCCGCGGCGCGAGGCCATGCTCAGAACATCATCTTCGCGAGCATGAGCCCCGTGAACACCGCGACGGAGGTGGCGACGAGCCCCGGGATCATGAACGAGTGGTTGAGGACGTACTTCCCGATCCTCGTGGTGCCCGACAGGTCGAAGTTGATCGCCGCGATGAGCGAGCCGTAGGTCGGGATGAAGAAGTAGCCGTTGACCGACGGGAACATCGCGATGAGGAACTGAGGCGGGATGCCGAGCGCCATGCCCAGCGGCATGAGGGCCCGGGTCGTCGCCGCCTGGCTGTAGAGGAGCACGGAAGCGCCGAAGAGGCCGAAGGCGAAAGTCCACGGTGCGGCCTTCGCCATGTCACCGATGGCCGGGACGATCACGTCCTTGTGGGCGGCGATGAAGCTGTCGCCCAGCCAGGCCAGGCCGAAGATGCCGATCACCGCGACCACGCCGGCGCGAAGCGTCGGGGTCTTCGGCACCTCGTTCACGTCCACCTTCGTGACGAGGAGCAGGACCGCCGCCACCGACATCATCAGGATCTCGATGACGATCGGCATGCCGAGCGCGCTCTTGGCGCCGGGAAGCGTGCGAAGCGCGGGGAAGAAGCCGAACAGCACCACGAGCGCCACGCCCGCGAGGAAGACGTAGGCCGAAAGCCTGGCGGCGGGCTTGAGCGGCGGGCGATCGGCCGCATTCACCGGCGCGGGGATCTGGCCGGCCTTGAGGCGCGCCTGGTACTCGGGGTCGTCCTTCAGGTCCTTGCCGATGAACATCGACACGATGGCGGCCGCGACCACGCCGGTGAGCGTGGCCGGCACGCACACCATCATGATCTCGGGCAGGCCCCACTGCGACAAGCCCTTCTCGGAGAAGAGCCCGATCATGGCGGCCGTCGCCGCGGCGACGGGGCTCGCGGTGATCGCCTGCTGCGAGGCGATGGTGGCCACCGCCATCGGCCGCTCGGGCCGGATGCCGTTCTGGTGCGCCGTTTCGTAGATCACCGGCAGCAGCGGGTAGACGATGTGGCCGGTCCCGGCGACGAAGGTGAACGTCCACGTGGTGAGCGGTGCCACGATGGTGACGTACTTGGGATTGGCCCGGATGATCCGCTCGGCGACGCGCACCAGGAAGTCGATGCCGCCGGCCGCCTCCATCACGGACGCGGCCATGATCACCGCCAGGATGATGAGCATCACGTCGACGGGAGGCGACGTCGGGCTCACCCCGAAGGCGACCACCAGGACGAGGAGCCCCACCGCGCCCCACAGGCCCAGCCCCACGCCGCTGAATCGCGAGCCCATCCATATGGCCGCGAGCACGACCGCGAACTGCATGAAGATCGTAAGTGTCATGGCTTGGCTCCCGCTCGGGGTTGTCCTGCGTTGGGCGCTATTGCTCGAACTTGGGCGCGATCAGGTTCTCGAAGGAGAACACCTCGTCCCACTTTTCCTGGGTGAGGAGCTTCTTCTCCAGCACCACGATGTCGTGCAGCGGCTTGCCCGTCTCGTAGCCCTCTCGCGCGATCTCCGCGCACGCCTTGTAGCCCAGCGACGGCTTGAGCACCGTGACGATGCCCAGCGAGTTGAGCACCATGTCGCGCGTGCGATCGGCGTTCGCGGTGATGCCGTCGACGCAGTTCACGCGCAGGCTGTTCACGGCGTTTTCCATGGTCGAGATCGAGGTGAAGAGCGCGAAGGTGATGACCGGCTCCATCACGTTCAGCTGCAGCTGCCCGGCGGAGGCGGCGAGCGTCACGGTGAGGTCCAGGCCGATCACGAGGAAGCCCGTCTGGTTCACGACTTCCGGGATCACCGGGTTCACCTTGCCCGGCATGATCGAGGAGCCGGGCTGCATCTGCGGCAGGTTGATCTCGTTGAAGCCGCAGCGCGGGCCCGAGGCGAGGAGCCGGATGTCGTTGCAGATCTTGGTGAGCTTGGACGAGGTGCGCTTGAGCACCCCGGAGAGCAGCACGTAGGCGCCGGTGTCGGACGTGGCTTCCACGAGGTCGCCGGCGAGGATGAACTTCGTCCCGGTCACCTCCGAAAGGTACTTCGTCGCGAGCTCGGGGTAGCCCGGCGCCGCCGTCACCGTCGTGCCGATTGCCGTGGCACCGAGGTTGATCTCGTGCAGGAACTGGCGGACTTCCGCGATCCGCTGCACCTCCTCGCCGATCGTCGTGCCCCAGCCGTGGAACTCCTGTCCCAGCGACATGGGAACGGCGTCCTGCAGGTGCGTGCGGCCCATCTTGAGAACCCGGTCGAACTCCTTCGCCTTGGCGAAGAACGCCTGCTGGAGCTTCGTGAGCGCCTCCATGTAGGCCGCGAGCCGGAGGATGAGCGCCAGGCGGAACGCGGTCGGGTACATGTCGTTGGTGCTCTGCCCGAAGTTCACGTGGTCGTTCGGGTTGACGATCTGGTATTCGCCCTTCTTGTGGCCCAGCTTCTCGAGTGCCAGGTTCGCGATCACCTCGTTGGCGTTCATGTTGGTCGAAGTGCCCGCCCCGCCCTGGATGAAGTCGGTGACGAACTGGTCGCGAAATTCGCCGGCGATGAGGCGGTCGCAGCCGTGGATGATCGCCTCGGCGACCTTCCTGTCCAGGACGCCGAGGTCGCGGTTGGCCATCGCCGCGGCCTTCTTCACGTAGCCGAAGGCCTTCACGAAGTACGGCTCCGTGGACATCGGGATGCCGGTGATGTGGAAGTTCTCCTTGCCGCGCAGGGTCTGGACGCCGTAGTAGGCATCGTCGGGAAGCTGCTTCTCGCCCAGGAAATCCTTTTCGATGCGTGCCATGGTCGCGCTCCTGTGAGATTTTCGGGAATGCCCCCATTCTCCGGGCCACCCACCCTGCCGAATTGACCCACCACAATTCGCGACCCGGTCCGTTGGCCCTTGGACCAACAAAAGACCGATCCGTGACCGGAAATGAAATACGGCGGCCCCGCAAGGGAACCGCCGTATCGAACCGCGAAGCGCCGCGGGGGCGCGCCAGCCGCTAGTACTTCGCCTTCACCTTCTCCAGCTGCTCCTTGGTGATGCCGGGCACGCCCTTGCGCTCCTTGAAGCGGTTGAGGTTCCACGCGCCGTCGCCCAGCCACGCCTTGATCGTCGCGAAGTTCTTCGCCCTTTCGGCATCGTCGTCGCCGAGGTACTTGTACATGTTGCCCTTCTTGCCGCCCGAGCTGGCGCCGTCATCCAGCCGCCGCATCATCGCGCCCGTCGCCGGCCACACGACGTAGTTCATGAACGTCGTGTAGGTGTCCATGCGCGGGCCTTCCTTCTTGCGCTTGGCGTCGTCGAGCAGCATCCAGTCGCCGTACTCCGGCGCTTCCACGCCATGGCACTCGGCGCAGCCCTTCTTGATGATCGGCGCGACGTCCTTGCGCCACGTGAGGTCCTGCGCGGCCGCCGACACGGCGAATCCCGCCAGCAGCGCGAAAACCAGTGCGTTTCTCTTCATGGTCCTGCCTCCTCCTTCGTTGTTTCGCAGGCGCCGGTTCAGCCCTGCGTTCCCTGCACCACCATCTTGCGCCGCAGGAACGCGATCTGCGTCTGCAGCGGCAGGTTCTTCGGGCAGACGTCGTGGCAGGCCAGCAGCGACATGCAGCCGAAGACGCCGTTGTCGTCACCCACCAGCTCGTAGAAGTCCGCGTCCGTGCGCTTGTCGCGCGGGTCGAGCCGGAAGCGGGCGATCTTGTTCAGGCCCACGGCGCCGACGAAGTCCTCGCGCATGCGCGCCGTGCCGCAGCTGGCCACGCAGCAGCCGCACTCGATGCAGCGGTCCAGCTCGTAGACGGCCTCGGCCAGCGCCGGGTCCATCGGCTCCTCGATGCGCTTGAGGTCCAGGGCCCGCTCCTGCGCGTGCACCCAGGTCTCCAGCTTCTCGCTCATGCCGCGCATCCACTTGCCGGAGTTGACCGACAGGTCGCCGATCAGCTCGAAGACGGGCAGCGGGGCGAGCGAGATGTCGGCCTCGAGGTCCTTGGTGACGGTGCGGCAGGCGAGCCCCGGGCGCCCGTTGATCATCATCCCGCAGCTGCCGCAGATGCCGGCGCGGCAGACGAAGTCGAACTGCAGCGACGGGTCCTGCTTCTCGCGGATCTCGGAGAGCGCGATGAAGAGCGTCATGCCCGGCGCCTCCTCCAGCTCGTAGGTCTGGATGCGGGGCGTGTCGCCGGCCTTCGCGGGGTTGTAGCGAAGGGCGTGGATGCGGAGCTTGCGGTGGCTGTCGTTGTCGGCCATGGCCATGTTCCTTTAAAGACGCTCGTCGATGCGTTCGTTGCGACCGCGCAGGCCCGGCGGGAGCAGGTGCTCGTAGGGCATGAGGGCCGCCTGCATCGCGAAGCGATCGCTGGCGTGCTGCGCCCGGATGGCCTCCACCGCCTTCTGGCGCCCGGGGGTGTCCGGATGGTCGATGTAGTCCTTCGCGCCGTAGCCGCGCCAGCCCGGCGGCAGCTCCATGCGCCCCACGTCCAGCGGCTCGTAGGCAAGCGTGGGAAGCGTGTCCGATTCGCCCTTCCAGGTGGCGAGCGTGCGCTTGAGCCACTCGGCGTCGTTCCGGCGCGGGAAGTCCTCGCGGAAGTGGGCGCCGCGGCTTTCGGTGCGCACCGCCGCGCCGTAGGCGACGGTAAGCGCGATCTTGAGCATGCGCTGCACGCGGTAGGCGGTCACGAGTTCCGGATTGGCCCCAAGCTGCGGGGAGCGAAGCCCGATGCGGCGGCTGCGCACCAGCAGCTTCTGCAGCTTGTCCACCGCCTCGTCGAGGTCCTTGCCGGTGCGGAAGATGCCCACCTTGGCGGTCATGAGGTCCTGCATCTCGCCCTTGATGGCGGAGGCGTCCTCGGTGCCGCCGCCCCTGGTGAACGCCTCGAGCTTCGCCTGCTCGCGCTCGACGAACTCGCGCACCAGCCCGAGCGGCACGGTCGGCGTGTTGGAGAGGCTGTCGCAGTAGTCGGCCACGGTCTCGCCCACGATCATGCCGGCGACGACCGTCTCGGCCACCGAGTTGCCGCCCAGCCGGTTGAACCCGTGCATGTCCCAGCAGGCGGCCTCGCCCGCGGAGAAGAGCCCCTTGAGCGTCGGGCTCTGGCCGGAGGGGTCAGTGCGCACCCCGCCCATCGTGTAGTGCTGCGCCGGGCGCACCGGGATCATTTCCTTCACCGGGTCGACGCCCAGGAAGTAGTGGCAGATGTCCCACACCTCCCGCAGGTTGGTGTGGATGTGCTTCTCGCCGAGCTGCGTGATGTCGAGCCAGATGTGCTCGCCGAAGCGCGACTTGTGGCCCTTGCCCTTCTTGATGTGCTCTTCCATCCGGCGCGAAACCACGTCGCGCGAGGCGAGCTCCTTCTTCTCCGGCTCGTAGTCGGGCATGAAACGGTGGCCGTCCACGTCCTTGAGCAGCCCCCCGTCGCCGCGGCAGCCCTCGGTCACGAGGATGCCGGCCGGGAAGATGCCCGTCGGGTGGAACTGGACCGCCTCCATGTTGCCCAGCGCCGACACCCCGGTCTCGAGTGCCAGCGCGTGGCCGATGCCCTCGCAGATCACCGCGTTGGTCGTGTTGCGGTAGACGCGGCCCGCCCCGCCCGTGCAGACGGCCGTGGCCGTGGCCACGTAGGCGGAAACCTCGCCTGTGACGAGGTCGCGGACCACGGCGCCGAAGCAGCGGCTGCCGTCGTGGATGAGCGAAAGGGCCTCCACGCGCTCGTGCACGGGAATCGAATCGGCGATGGCCTGGTCGGCCACCGTGTTGATCATGGAGTGGCCCGTGCCGTCGGCGGCGTAGCAGGTGCGCCACTTCTTGGTGCCGCCGAAGTCGCGCTGCGCGATCAGGCCGTGCGCCTCGTCGCGCTCCGTGATCGTGACCTTCTGGCCGTTCATGATGACGTCGCGGTCGCCCTTCCTCACGCGGCTCCACGGCACTCCCCACGCCGCCAGCTCGCGGACCGCCTTGGGCGCCGTGTTCACGAACATGCGCACCACTTCCTGGTCGGCGCCCCAGTCGGAGCCGCGCACCGTGTCCTCGAAGTGGACGTCCTCGGTGTCGCCCTGCCCCTTGATCACGTTCCCGAGGGAGGCCTGCATGCCGCCCTGGGCGGCCTTGGAGTGCGATCTCTTGGCCGGCACGAGCGAGAGGATGAGCGCGTCGTGGCCGCGCCGCTTGGCGCCGATCGCGAGCCTCAAGCCCGCGAGCCCGCCGCCGATGACCAGCACGTCGGTGTAGACGATCTTCATTTGGCCTTCTCCATCGGGTTCGGGACGACCCACGAGGGCGTGTAGACGGCCCCCTTCTGGTCACGGATCTGGTAGCCGATCTTCGCGTAGGCGACGAACGTCGCAACACCCAGCGCCAGGAAGAACGCCGTCAGCACCCACTTGAGGGTCTTCAGCCGCTTGCGGCTGGCGTTGGGATCCTTGCCCTCGAACCAGCCCCACTTCACCGCGAGTCGGTACAGGCCGATGCCGCCGTGGAACTCGACCGCGAGCAGCATGATGATGTAGAGGGGCCCCCAGCCGCCGGACCAGATGCGCTCGCCGGACTGGTACGGGCCGATGTCGCCGGGGTGCATCATCATCTGGTAGAGGTGCACGGCGGCGAGGAAGAAGAGGAGGAACCCGGTGAGTGCCTGCACCCACCAGAGCGTCGTGTCCTCGTGGGCCATGAGCTTCCGGTGGCCGATGAAGGTCCGGTACTGCTGGTAGTTGGCCGGAAACTTCCGCATCGCGAGGAACGCGTGGACGATGACGAGCGCGAAGACCACCGCCACGACCACCGAGACGATGCCCGGGTAGGCCGTCCCGAGGACGAAGTAGCCCTCGAAGAACTTGGTGATCGTCCACATCGCGTCCTTGCCCAGCAGGATCGAGGAGACGAAGAACATGTGGCCCCACATGAAGAGGCCCAGGGCGAGGCCGGTGAGGCTCTGCGCGAGGTCCATGCGGGCGGGCCAGCGGCTCTTGCGCGGGCGATCGGCAAGCCCGACGCCGGCGATGACGTTCGGTGTGGAATCCATGCGCTCCTCCATACCCCCCGGGGAATAGGGGGGTTTCGGCCCACACACTTTGCCGTCGAAACCGGCCCCTCCGGTTGACAGGGGTCAAACCGGCGCACCACCGGAGTACGGCCGCGAGCCCCCCGGGCAAGATAAAATCTCTCTCCGCTCCCCGATTGCTCCCCTTGATCGACGTCATCATTCCCGCCTACCGCGGGCTCGCCCAGACTCGCCGCTGCCTCGAAAGCGTCCTTTCGGCCCCGGTGCGCGCCCCGCACGAGGTCGTCGTGATCGACGACGCGAGCCCGGAGCCCGAGCTTTCCGGCTGGCTGCGCGGCCTGGCGCAGGAGGGGCGCATCACCCTCGTCACCCACGCGGCCAACGCCGGCTTCGTGGCGTCGGTCAACGAAGGCATGCGCCTGCACGCCGGCCGGGACGTGGTGCTCCTCAACAGCGACACCGAGGTGGCCGGCGACTGGCTGGACCGCCTCGCGGCCTGCGCCGCCCGGGAGCCGCAGGCCGGCACCGTAACGCCCTTCTCCAACAACGCGACGATCGCGAGCTACCCGCGCTTCGCGCAGCCCAACGCCCTGCCCCGCGGCGCCACTCCGGCCGGGCTGGACGCGGCGTTCGCCCGGGCAAACGCCGGCCGTTCCGTGGACCTCCCGACCGCCGTGGGCTTCTGCATGTACATCGCCCGGGCCTGCCTGGAGGCGACCGGGCCCTTCGACGAGGAGGCCTTCGGGCGCGGCTACGGCGAGGAGGTCGACTTCTGCCTGCGCGCGGCGAAGGCGGGATGGCGCCACCTGCTCGCCGCCGACGTCTTCGTCTTCCACGAGGGCGAGGTGTCCTTCGGCCCCGGGGCCCCGGCCATCCGCGAGAAGGCGCAACGCCTCATCGACGCCCGCCACCCCGAGTTCCAGCCGCGGCTGGCCGACTTCATCGCCCGCGAGCCGGTGCGGCCGCTGCGCCGGGCCGTCGACCTCGAGCGCCTGCGCGGCGACCCCCGGCCGCGCCTGCTCTTCGTCACCCACGGCTGGGGCGGCGGCATCGACAAGCACGTGCGCGACCTGGCGCGGTCGCTGGAGGAGGACGCGCAGGTGCTGTTGCTGCGCCCCGCCGGGGACGGCGGCGTGGGCCTGGCCTGGTTGCGCGAGGGCGAGGAATTCGAGGCGTTCTTCGCCGGCGGGCCCGACTGGGAACTGCTCGTCTCGCTCCTGGACGCGCTCGCGCTCTCGAGCGTGCACTTCCACCACACGCACGGCCTGCCGCAGGCGGTGCTCGACCTGCCGGGCCGCCTGGGCGTGGGCCACGACGTGACGCTGCACGACTACCTCGCCGTGTGCCCTCAGCACCACCTGGCCGATGCCGACGGCCGCTACTGCGGCGAACCCGACGAGGCCGGCTGCGAGGCGTGCCTCGCCCTGCGCCCGCCGGCGTGGCCGCTGGGCATCCGCGCCTGGCGCGCGCGCTTCGGCGCGCTCCTCGTTGGGGCTCGGCGCGTCATCGCCCCCTCGCTCGACATCGCCTCGCGCCACCAGCGCCACTTCCCGGGGCTCGCCCCCGTGCAGTGGCCGCACCCGGAAAGCGAGACGGGGCCCGCGAAGCCCCCCGTTCGCGTCCTCCTCCCCGGGGGACTCGCGGCCATCAAGGGCTTCGCCGTGGTGGAGGCCTGCGTCCGCGATGCCCTCGCGCGCGACCTGCCGCTGCACTTCCGCGTGCTCGGGCATCTCGAGCGCGCGCTCCCGCAGTGGCCGGACGCCCCCCTCTCGATCACCGGCAGCTACCCCGACGGGACGCTCGACCCGCTCATCGCCCTGGAGCGCGGCGACGTCGTGTTCTTTCCCGCGCAGGTGCCCGAGAGCTTTTCCTACACGCTGAGCGCCGCGATGCGTTCCGGGCTTCCCATCGTCGCTTCCGACCTCGGCGCGCTGCCCGAGCGGCTGCGCGGCTACGCCGCCGCCACGCTGGTGGCGCCCGACGCGACCGCCGGCGCGATGAACGACGCCCTCCTCGCGGCGGCCGCCCGATGAGCCCCGGCCAGTACCGCCGGGCCTACCTGGAGCCCCTCGCGGCCCGCCCCGCGCCGGCCACGCCGCTGCCCGCGCTGCCGCCGCGCGTCTTCTACCGCTCCCCGGCGCGCGACGAGCGCCCGCGTGCCTTCGAGCAGCTCTTCGACTCGGGCGTTGTGTGCGGGCACGGCGAATCGCGCCGCGCGCTCGCCGCGCGCGCCCGCGAGATCGACGCCCGCGCCGACGCCCTCGAGGTGATGCGCGTCGAGGCGAGGAGCCGCGAGCGCGACCTCGCCGACGCCCTGCGCACGCACCAGGAGCACGTGCGCAGCCTCGAGCAGGCCGTCGAGGAAGCGCGCGCGCGCGTCCGCACGCTCGAGGAAAGCACCTTCTGGCGAATGACGGGCCCGATGCGCGCCGTCGCGCACCGCGCCAAGCTCACCGCGCGGGCCTCGCGGTCCCTCGGTCACTCGGTGCGCCTGCTGCCCGCGCGCCTGGGCACCGCCCGCCAGATCCTCAAGGACGCCGGCCCCGGCGAGCTCGCGCGCCGCCTGCGGGCGAAGATGCTCGCGCGCAACACCTCGCCCTCCGGCCTGACGCCGCGCGGCGCGCTGGAGCCCGCCATCTCGGCGCTGCACGTGCCCTCGTCGGACGCGCCCCTCGTTTCCGTCATCGTGCCGACCTACGGGCAGGACCTGCACACCTTCACCTGCCTCAAGGCGCTGGCCCGGGAGGCCGCCGGCGTGCCGCTCGAGGTGATCGTCATGGACGACTGCGCCCCCGTCGCCGCCGCCCAGGCGCTGGCCGGCGTCACCGGCGTGCGCTTCGAGCGCAATGCCGCGAACCTGGGCTTCGTGAGGAACTGCAACCGCGGCGCCACGCTGGCCCGCGGGGAGTTCCTCCTCTTCCTCAACAACGACGCGGTGATGATGGAAGGGGCGCTCGAGGCCCTGCTGCGCGTCTTCGACGCGAAGGCCGACGCGGGCGCGGTGGGCGCGAAGCTCGTCTACCCCGACGGGCGCCTCCAGGAGGCCGGCGGCATCGTCTGGCGCGACGGCTCGGCGTGGAACTACGGCCGCGGCGGCGACCCGGCGAGCCCCGAGTACAACTACCTGCGCGAGGCGGACTATTGCTCCGGCGCGTGCCTGCTCCTGCGCCGCGAGTTCTTCGCCGCGCTGGGCGGCTTCGACGAGCGCTACGCCCCGGCCTACTGCGAGGATTCCGACCTGTGCTTCAAGGTGCGCGAGGCCGGCCGCACCGTGTGGTACCAGCCCGCCGCCGAGGTCGTGCACCACGAGGGCGTCTCGCACGGCACGAACGAGGCCGAGGGCCTCAAGCGCTACCAGCTGGAAAACCGCGGCAAGCTCTACGAGCGCTGGCGGGCCGTCCTCGGCGCCCACCGCGTGAACGGCGTCCTGCCGCGCCTCGAGCGCGACCGGGGCGCGGCGCGCCGCGTGCTGGTGGTCGAGGCCTGCATGCTCACGCCCGACCAGGACTCGGGGTCGGTGCGCACCTCGCGCACGATCCGCGTCATGCAGGCCATGGGCTGCAAGGTCGCCTTCGTCGCCGACAACCTCGAGTACCGCGAGCCCTACGTGTCGCAGCTCCGCGAGGAGGGCGTGGAAGTCCTGCACTGGCCCTTCACGCGCTCGATCGAGGGGCACATCGAGGACCACGGCCGCGAGTACGACGTGATCGTCCTGTCGCGCTACTACGTGGCCAGCAAGTACATCGACTGCGCGCGCCGCCACGCGCCGCAGGCCCTCCTCGTCCTCGACACCCACGACCTGCACTACCTGCGCACGCGGCGCCTGGCCGAGCTCGAGGGCAGCCGCGCGCTGGCGCAGGGCGCGCAGGCGATGTACGAGCAGGAGGTGGACTGCATCCGCCGCATGGACGTGACCTGGGTGGTGAGCCCGGTGGAGCAGGAAGTGCTGGCCCGCGAGGTGCCCCAGGCGCGCGTGGTCGTCGCCACCAACATCCACCATCCCGAGGACGACGTCCCGCCCTTCGCCTCCCGCGAGGGCATCGTCTTCGTCGGCGGCTACCGCCACCCGCCCAACGTGGACGCGGCCCTCTTCTACGCGCGCGAGGTTGCGCCGCACCTGCGCAGCCTCCTGCCCGGGGTCACCACCTACCTGATCGGGAGCAACGCGCCGCAGGTGCTGCAGGATCTCGCCGGCTTGGGGCTCGAGTTCGTGGGCTTCGTGCCCGAGATCGAGCCGTGGTTCCGGCGCTGCCGCCTGTCCGTCTCGCCGCTGCGCTACGGGGCCGGCGTGAAGGGCAAGATCAACCACAGCATGAGCTTCGGGCTGCCGGTGGTCGCGACGACGCCGTCCGTGGAGGGCATGCACCTGGTCGACGGCGAGGAGATCCTGGTCGCCGACGACCCGCGCGCCTTCGCCGAGGCGATCGCCCGCCTCTACCGCGACGAGGCGCTGTGGAACCGCCTCTCCGCCGCCGGGCTCGCCAACGTGCGCCGGCACTTCTCCCCGGAGGCCGCGCGGCGCGCCCTCGAGGAGACCTTCGCCATGACGCCGCGACGGGAGGCGGGGCCGTGATCGTCCGCGCGAGGGCGCCGCTGCGCCTGGGGCTGGCCGGCGGCGGCACCGACGTGAGCCCGTACAGCGACCGCTACGGCGGGCGCGTGCTCAACGCCACCATCGGGCTCTACGCCTACTGCACCCTGGAGCCCTCGGACGAGGGCGCGCTCGAGATCCGCGCGACGGACCTCGGCGAGTCCTTTCGCGCGGACGTCGGCGACGCGCTCGACACCACGGGGCCGCTCAAGCTGCACAAGGGATTGGTGAACCGCATCGCCCGCCAGTTCCCGGGCGCGGGGCCGCTGTCGGTGCGCATCACCACCCACGCGGACGTTTCCGCCGGTTCGGGCCTGGGCACCTCCTCGACGCTCGTGGTCGCGATGCTGCAGGCCTTCAACGAGTGGCTGCGCCTCGGCCTGGGCGAGTACGACGTGGCGCACCTCGCCTTCGAGATCGAGCGCGAGGACGTCGGGCTCTCCGGCGGCAAGCAGGACCAGTACGCCGCGGCATTCGGCGGCTTCAACTTCATGGAGTTCGGCGAGGCGGGGCGCGTGGTGGTGAACCCGCTGCGCGTGAAGGACTGGATCGTGAACGAGCTCGAGGCCTCGACGGTGCTCTACCACACGGGGCAGTCGCGCGATTCGGCGCGCATCATCGACGAGCAGGTGGCGAACGTGGCCTCCCCTTCGTCGCAGTCGGTCGAGGCGATGCACCGGCTCAAGGAGGACGCCGTCGTGATGAAGGAGCAGCTCCTCACCGGCGACCTGCGCGGCTTTTCCGAGCGCCTGGGCCACTCCTGGGAGGCGAAGAAGCGCCTCGCCCACTCGGTGACCAACCCGGTCATCGAGTGCGCCTTCGCCGCCGCGCTGGGCGCGGGCGCCCACGCGGGAAAGGTGTCGGGGGCGGGCGGCGGCGGCGTGGCGATGTTCCTCGTCGACCCGGCGCTCAAGCCCGCGGTCCTCGCGGCCCTCGCGGAACTACCCGGGCGCGTGGTGCCGTTCCACTTCGTGCAGCGTGGTGCCGAGGCGTGGTACCCCGATCCCACGCGACGCGCGCGCGGCGGCCCGTGGACGCCCTGATCCTCGCGGGCGGGCTGGGCACGCGCCTCGCCGCAGTGGTCTCCGACCGCGCCAAGCCCGTGGCGGAGGTGGCCGGCCGCCCCTTCCTCGCGCTGGTGCTCGAGCATCTCGAGCGTTGCGCAGCCGTGCGCCGGGTGATCCTCTGCGTGGGACACAAGGCGAACACGGTGGAGGCCGCGCTGGGCTCGCGCTTCGGGCGCCTGCGCCTCGACTACTCGCACGAGGATTCCCCCCTGGGCACCGGCGGCGCGCTTCGCCACGCGCTGCGCCGGTTCGAGCCGGCCGCACCCGTGCTCGCGATGAACGGCGACACGCTCTTCACGCTCGACCTGGACCGCCTCCTCGCGTTTCACCGCGCGCGCCGTCCCGGCGCCACCATGGCCCTCGCGAGGGTGGCGGATGCCGCGCGCTTCGGAACCGTGCACGCGCGTGCCGGCCGCATCGAAGCCTTCCTGGAGAAGGGCCGCTCCGGGCCCGGGTGGATCAACGCCGGGACCTACGTCCTGGGACGCGTGGCCTCGGAGGCTCTCGCCGCGGGACCCGTCGCCTTCTCCCTGGAGCGCGAGGCACTCCCCGCGTGGTGCGCCGACGGGCTCCTCGCCGGGCTGTGCTCGCGCGCGCGCTTCCTCGACATCGGCGTGCCCGAGGACTACGCCCGCGCCGCCGCCCTCTTCGGCCGCCGCGCGCCTCAGCCGGGCGAGGGTTCGTAGGCGAAGATCTCCAGCGGCCCGATCGTCACCCGGTCGCCCGGCCGCCCGGGCTCGAGAACGATCTCCTCGACCACGCGGTCCGCGCCTCCGCACGCGAGCGCCACGGCCGCCGGCATCGCGAGGTTCATGCAGGCCTTCGACTTGAGCGTCTCGTCCAGGGCCCAGGCGCCTTCGCCCCAGGCGCCGCGGAAGACCAGCCGCTTCAGGCTGTGCTCGCGGAACGACGACAGGTTGGCGCCGCGCGCGTTGACGCAGGCGATCGCGTCCACCCGGACGGCGCGCGGCAGCCGGTACACGATGCGCGGTGCCGCATCGCGAAGCTCCGCGAAGGCGATCGCCTCGCCCACGGTCTCCAGCACTTCGATGCCTTCCAGCCGCGCCGGCGCGACGCTGGAGCGCACGAGGCCGCGGCGCTTCACGAGGTCGTGCGCGAACGCGGCGCTGCCCTCCTCGGCGCGCAGGTTGCGGTTCGAGAGGAAGGGCACCGAGGACTGCGCGCAGGAGGTCTTCACCGCCTCGAAGCCCGCCAGCCCCGCGAGGTGCGCGAGGCTCGCGTCGTCGTGCAGCCAGCGGTGGCCGGAGAAGCGCATGCCGGCGTTCACCGCGTCGGCCTCGGTCTCCACGCCGAAGGTGGCGTGCAGGAACTCTTCCGGGCGCGGGCTGAAGCCGCGGCAGTACTCGAGCAGCCGCGCGAACGAGGGCATGAGGGTGCGCGCCACGGCGCCAGGTGCCAGCGCCCCGTTCAGCTCGCAGAGGATGTAGAGCTGTTCGGCCAGGAAGAAGTGCTCGAGCGTGTCCTCCGAGAAGGCCCCGCTCGCGGGGCGTGGCCACGGCGCGGGCCACGGGTCGAGGAGGTCCCACTCGGCCACGCGCGCATCGCCCGGCAGGAAGTCGAGGTTCAGGAATCCGTCGAGGACGTTCTCCCCGCAGCCCAGGTGCAGCCACAGCGGGTCTGGCAGCCCCTCCGGCAGGCGGTTGGCCTTCCACGCGAATGCCGAGGCGAGGCCCGGCTCCGCGGCGAGGAGCTGCGAGAACAGGAGCCTGCGGGGGCGCGCTGCGAACAGTCGGGAGAGGAAGTCGGTCACGGTGGGCGGCGGTGGACGAAGGGAAGCGGTGCGGGCCGGGGTGGCCTCCGGTAGAATCCGGCGGTCCGGCCCCGCGATCCATGCCCCCACCTGCCGACGCCATTATTCCAGCCCACGACGGCGACGGCGAGGCCCGCCGGCGCGCCCTGGCTGCGTTCGCCCGTTTGGCGCGGTCCCCGAAGCCCCTCTTCGTCTTCGCCACCCACGCCCGCGGCGGCGGCGTGGCACGGCACGTGCGCGAGCTGGCCGCGCTGCTGGCGCCCCGCGCCGACGTCCTCGTGCTCCGCCCCCACCGACGCTCGTTCCTGGAGCTGGAAGGCACGGGCGAGCACCGCGAGGCGAGGCTGTGGTTCCACCGCGAGGACGACCAGGCGGCGCTGGCGGAGATCCTGCGCACCCTCGGGGTCGCGCGACTGCACTTCCACCACGTGCAGGGCCTGCCGCCGCAGGTCCTCGACCTCGGGCGCGCGGTCGGCTGCCCGTGGGACGTGACCGTCCACGACTACTACCCGATCTGTCCGCAGTACCAGCTCACCGACGCGACCGGCCGCTACTGCGGCGAGCCCGACGCGGCCGGTTGCGCGCGCTGCCTCGCCGCGAACCCCGCGCAGTGGCCCATGGACATCGCGCAGTGGCGCGCGGCCTTCGGCCGCCTCCTGGGCGAGGCGGAGCGCGTGATCGCACCGTCGCGCGACGCTGCCGAGCGCATCGCCCGCCACTTCCCGCACGTCTCTCCCGTGACGTGGCCGCACGCGGAGCCGCGCGACCTGCCGGCCGCGGCGCGAAAGGTGCTCGTGCTGGGGGGGCTCTCGCCCGCCAAGGGCATGGATGCGCTGGTCGCCTGCGCGCGGGACGCAAGAGCGCGCGGCCTGGCGCTGCGCTTCCGCGTCGTGGGCCACCTCGCGTGGCCCGTCGACGGCGAGGACCTCCCGCTGTCCTTCACCGGGGAGTATCCCGAAGGGACGCTCGCCACCCTCGTGGAGCAGGAGCGGGCCGACGCGGTCTTCTTCCCCGCGCAGTGGCCGGAGACCTGGTCCTACACCCTGAGCGCGGCCATCGACGCGGGCCTGCCCATCCTCGCCACCGACCTGGGCGCCTTTCCCGAGCGGCTGGCAGGCGTGGCCAACGCGCGCGTCGTCGCCCGGGACGCGCCCGCGGCGCACTTCAACGACCTGCTCCTCGCCCTGGCGGGCGGCACCCCGCCGGCGAGCGGGCGCGCCGAAGGGGGCGACGGGGCGGCCTACCGCGACCGCCTCCTCGAGGGCGTGAGCCCGGTCCCGGGCGACGCGGCGGCGTGCCTGGCCTTCACCGGGGGGCGCGCCCTCGAGCCCGGGGAGACCCTGCCGCGCGCCACCCTGGTCGAGCTCTTCGACGACGGCGTGCGCAGCGGCAACGGGCGCTCCGCCGCGGAACTGCGCGAGCGGCTGCCGGCCGCCGACCGCGAACTCGAGGCCGCGCGGGCCGCGCGCGAGCGGGCTGCGCAGGCCGAGGCGGAGCTGGTACAGGCCCGAGCCCGGGAGGAGTCGCTCGCCTCCGAACTCGCCGCCCTGCGCGAAGAGGCGCTCCGTGCCGGCCGGCACGCGGCGGACCTGGAAGCGAGCACCTCGTGGCGCCTCACGGCGCCTCTGCGCGCGCTGGCGCGCCTCTTCGGGCGCTGAGGCCGCCCGGCCGGCGCCGCGCCGGGCAGGTGTATGATTCCGCCACTGCGGCAAGCCACACCCCCGACGGACAACGACAGCGAGAACCCGTGGCCCTGAACGCCCGCTGGATCCCGAAATTCACGCTGAACGACCTCGCCCGGGCCGCGATCGGGCTGGCGCTCGTCTTCTTCTTCCTCGCGCACGAGGCGGAGTGGAAGGAATTCCGCTTCCTGCAGCAGCTCGAGCTGTGGGCCTACGACACGCGCCTGCGGCTCTTCCTGCCGAAGCAGCGCGACATGCGGGTGGTCATCGTCGACATCGACGAGAAGAGCCTGAAGGCCGAGGGGCGCTTCCCCTGGCCCCGGGTAAAGCTCGCCGAACTCGTGAAGCAGCTCTTCGAGCGCTACCAGGTGCGCGTGGTCGGGTTCGACATCGCCTTCCCCGAGCCGGACACCAGCTCGGGGCTGCCGATCTTCGAGATGCTGGCCGAGCGCGACCTCAAGGACAACGCGCAGTACCTCGCCTTCCTGAAGGAGTCGCGCGCCTCCCTCGACTACGACCGGATCTTCGCCGACGAGATCGCCAAGTGGCCCGTCGTCCTCGGCGTGTCGCTGCGCGGCAAGGACGACCTGGCAGGGGTGCTGCCGCCGCCCGTCTTCGAGACCAAGGCACTGGGCGGCGTCTTCTACCGCCACTACGACGCCACGGGGTACAGCGGCAACATCGCGATCCTGCAGCAGGCCGGCACCGCGACCGGGCACATCTACCCCGCCCTGGACATCGACGGCCTCACGCGCCGAGTGCCGATGTTCATGCGCTACAAGGAGGGCTTCTACGAGTCCCTGTCGCTCGCGGTCACCCGCACCTACCTCAGCAACGCCCCGGTGCGGCTGGTGATCGACGAGCCGCGCAAGTTCTCCGGAGGGCTGGAGGGCTGGATCCGCTCGATCAAGGTGGGCGAGCTGCAGATCCCGCTCGACCGCGCCATGTCCGCGATGGTCCCCTACCTCGACACAGGCGGCTTCCGCTACATCTCCGCCACCGACGTGATCCGCGGAACGCTCGCCGTCGACGAGCTCAAGGACAGGATCGTGCTGGTGGGCACCTCCGCGGCCGGCCTCGTCGACCTTCGCGCCACCCCGGTCCGGGAGGACCTGCCCGGCGTGGAGGCGCACGCCGCGCTGGTGGCGGGCATGCTCGACGGCACCATCAAGAACCGCCCTCCCGAGGTGCTGGGCATCGTCGTGCTCCTCATCTGCGCCATCGGCATACCGCTCGCCTTCGCCCTGCCGCGGCTCTCCGCGGTGTGGTCCACGGTCGTGGTGGTCGTCCTCCTCGTCCTCGTCGTCGCCACCAACCTCTACCTGTGGCAGTCGAAGAACTGGGTGGTGCCCATCGCCTCGCCGCTGCTGATGCTGGTGCTGCTCTACTTCCTCAACATGGTCTACGGCTTCTTCTCGGAGGCGCGCTCGCGGCGGCTCATCACCGGCCTCTTCGGGACGTACGTGCCCAAGGAGCTGGTCGCCGAGATGTCGAAGAACCCCGGCGAGTACTCGATGAAGGGCGAGAGCCGGGAGATGACGGTGCTCTTCTCCGACGTGCGCGACTTCACGTCCATCTCCGAGGGCCTCTCGCCGGAGGGCCTGAAGGACCTCATGAACACCTACCTCACGGCGATGACCGAGAAGGTGCAGGAGAAGCGCGGGACGATCGACAAGTACATCGGCGACGCGATCATGGCCTTCTGGGGCGCGCCTCTCGCGGACCCCGCGCACGCCACCCACGCGATGGAGACGGCCATGGCGATGCAGAAGGGCCTGCGCGAGCTCGACGCGCCCTTCGCCAAGCGCGGGTGGCCCGCGCTGCAGATCGGCGTGGGCCTCAACTGCGGCATGATGAGCGTCGGCGACATGGGCTCGAAGTTCCGCCGCTCGTACACGGTGATGGGCGACTCGGTGAACCTCGCCTCGCGCCTCGAGGGCCTCACCAAGGAGTACGGCGTGGGCATCCTCGTCACGATCAACATCGTGAAGGCGGCGCAGGAATACGTGTACCGCGAGATCGACAAGGTCCGCGTGAAGGGCAAGCTCGAGGGCGTGGCGATCTTCGAGCCCGTCGCCCGGAAGGGCGAGGTCGGGGCCGAGACGCTCCAGGAGATGGACCGCTTCCAGAAGGCCGTCGACGCCTACCGCGCCCAGCGCTGGGACGAGGCCGAGAAGCTCCTGAAGAACCTGGCCTACGCCGCACCGGGGTCGAAACTCTACAAGCTCTACCTGCAGCGCGTGGCGCACTTCCGCGAGAATCCGCCGCCCGCCGGCTGGGACGGCGTGTTCGTCTTCACCACGAAGTGAGCCGCAGGCGCCGCCCCGCGGCGTACCCGCCATGACCGACAAGCACGCGGTCCGCTATCCGTTCGACGACACCCTTCCCGCGCCCGGCGACACGCTGGAGGTCGCGCCCGGCGTGCGCTGGATCCGCATGCCCCTGCCCTTCGCGCTGGACCACATCAACCTGTGGCTGCTCGAGGACGGCGACGGCTGGACGGTGGTCGACACGGGCATCGGGCTGGAGGCGACATGGGCGCTGTGGGAGAAGCTCCTCGCCGGGCCCATGGCCGGGCGTCCCGTCCGGCGCATCGTCGTCACCCACTACCACCCGGACCACGTGGGCAGCGCCGCGTGGCTCTCGGAGCGCACCGGCGCGCCGGTGTGGATGACGGCGGCCGAGTTCCTCTCCGCGCACGCCGCGAGCGACGACACCGCGGGCTTCGACCGCCCCACCGGCATCGCCTTCTTCGGCCTGAACGGGCTCGACGTCTCGGCCATCCCGGAGAAAGTGCGCACGGGCAATCGCTACCGGAAGGGGGTGCCGGAGCTGCCGCGCACCTACCGGCGGATGATCCACGGCGACACGCTCGCGATCGGCGGCCACGACTGGCGCGTGATCTGCGTGCACGGCCACGCGCCGGAGCACGCCGCACTCTTCTGCCCCTCGCTCGGCGTCCTCATCTCCGGCGACCAGGTGTTGCCGCGCATAACCACCAACGTGGGCGTGTGGGGCAACCAGCCCGATGCGAACCCGCTGCGCCTCTACCTCGATTCCTTCGCGCGCTTCGCCGACATCCCCGGCTCGGTGCGCGTGCTGCCCTCCCACGACCGCGTCTTCGAGGGCCTTCACCCCCGCATCATCCAGCTCGCGGAGCACCACGCCGAGCGGCTCGAGAAGCTGCTGGCCGCGTGCGACCGCCCGGTGACCGCGTTCGAGGTGCTGCCCGTGCTGTTCCGGCGCAAGCTCGACGAGCACCAGATGGCGTTCGCCATGGGCGAGGCGATCGCGCACCTGCATTACCTCGAGGCGGAGGGGAAGGTCACGAGAGTGGTCGAGGATGGCCTGCGGCGCTTCGTACGCGCCTGACGCCCTTGATCGAGGGGTAGGGGGGGGTTGGGGAGGGCTCATGCCCCAAGCTCCACACCGTCGATGCGGCCTCGTCCGATCGGCTCGCGTCTCGTGCACCTCCGATCTTCTCCACACCGGGGCAGCCCTCCCCAACCCCCCCCTACCCCTCGATCAAGGGCTCCGGCACGACCATATCCCCCGTCGCCGCAACGTCTTTTCACCGAGCGCCCTGTCGTGCCGCGGGGGGCATCGCCACGAACGCCACGTGACGCCGAACCTGCCGCCGATCGCAGCCGTGAACTTCAGGCGATGCCGAACCTGCCGCCGATTGCAGCCGCGAATCTCGGATGAGGCAGAACCTGCTACCGGTTGCAGGTTCGTCGCTGCGGAAAACAGCGACGATGCCCCCCGCGGCACGACAGGGCGCTCGGTACAAAGGAGTCGATGGGGATTCGGTCGTCACGGACGACACGAGCCCCTCGCCGGGGTGGCAGGAGGGTTCGGGAGGGCTGCCCCGGTGTGGAGAAGATCGGAGGTGCACGAGACGCGAGCCGATTTGACGAGGCCGCATCGACAGTCTGGAGCTTGGGGCATGAGCCCTCCCGAACCCTCCTGCCACCCCGG
>JAABQW010000132.1 GCA_011391275.1 Betaproteobacteria bacterium | reverse complement strand
GCGATTGCTGCGGGGTCGACGATCGTGCTCTCGAGGTCGATGGACACCTGGCCCAGCGTCTCGGAGAGGATGTCGCGGATCGTGGCCTCGGTGACGAACCCGAGCTGCACGAGCACCTTGCCGAGCGGCGCCTTGAAGCGCTTCTGCTCGGTCAGCGCGATGTTGAGCTGGTCCTGGCTGACGATCCCCTTGGAGAGGAGCGTCTGGCCGAGCGGAAGCTGCGAGAGCGGCGCGGCTTGCACTGTCGCTGTCGCCCTAGGGTTTGAGTTCCGCGATCCGCCGCGAGACCTGGCCCCGGTCGAACTGCGCGCCCTGCTGCCCGGCCGACCGGAGCGCGCGCTGGTAGAAGTCGGCGGCGAGCCGCGCCTGGCCCAGGTGGTCGAGGCTCACGGCCAGGTTGTAGGCGAGGTCGGCATTGTCGGGGTCGATCCGGTAGGCCTCGAAATACGCGGCCTGCGCCTCGGTCCAGCGCGACTGCGACGCGTAGTAGTTGCCGAGGGTGAAGTGCAGGGCCGTGCTCTGCGGGTAGCGGGTGATGTCGGCGCGCAGCTGCTCTTCCAGCCCCGCGGGGCGGGTGAAGTCGGTCAGCGCCGCCAGCCCGGCCACGCCGGACGGGTTCTTCGGGTCGAGCGCGAGGGCGCGCCGGTAGTGGCGGGAGGCCGTCTCGCGGTCGCCCGTCCGCGCCGCGGCGGTCGCGAGGCCCAGGTGCGCGTCGACGCTCGACGGGTTGGCGGCCAGCGCGGCTTCGTAGTGCTTGCGCGCGGCGGCGGGGTCGCCGCTTCGCAGGGCTTCGTAGCCCCGCGCCACGTCCGGCGGGATGCGCGGCGCGTCGATGGTCTTGGTGAGCTTGAGGGGCGGCGCGGGCTTGGCCTCGCCGGACTCCTTGAGCAGGTTCATGACGAGCTGCTCGGCGGCCTTCGGCTGCGGCTTCGGGCGCGCTGGCGAAGTGGCGGTGCTTTCCGGCTTGAGCACGGCGACGGGGGGCACGGCGTCGCGCCCGGCGGACGGCGCCGCGCCCGTGCCGGGTGCGGCGTTCCCCTGCGGCTGGCCGGGGGCAGGCGCGGGCGTGATGGGCCTGGGCGCGGCGGGTACGGGGCCGCGCGCAATCGGCCCCGGCGACTTGTTGATCTCGTACCAGACGTAGGCGCCGCCGCCGGCGAGCAGCAGGACGGCGACCGCCGCGATCGCGAGGATCGCCTTCTTGCTGCCTCCGGCGGGCCCGGCTGCCACGGGCTCGGGCTGCTTCGCCGCGAACATGGCTTTCGCGCCTTCGCGGTCGCGTGTCGCAGCCGTGGATGCGGCCGGCGGCGGCGAGGCGGCGGCCTGCTGGGCACGCGGGGCCGCCGCGGCGGGCTGCGGGGGTTCGTGGGATTCCAGCTCCAGACGGCGCCGCGGAGCCGGTTGTTCGGCGTCGGATGCGCCGGTGCCGGCCGCAGCCTGCTCCGCCGGGTGCGGCTCGTGGCCCTGCCGCGCGAGCTTCTCCTGCTCGGCGCGCTTGAGGGCGTCGAGGAGGAGGCTCATTGCGGCGCTCCGGGCACGGGAGGCTCGGGCACCACCGGGTTGGGGGTCGATTCCGGCATCTGCCCGCGCTCGATGCGGCCGATCGCGTCCTGGAACTCGGGCAACGGCGGGTGGGTGTCGCGGAAGTAGTCCTGGTCGGGCAGGTAACGCCGGAAGTTGGCAAGGTCGCCGTCGGTACTCGCGTTCCGCACGACCCGGGGCTGCAGGAATATGACGAGCTCCCTCTTGGTCGACTTGTCGTCGCGGTAGCTGAACAGGTCGCCAAATACGGGAATGCGCGAGACGTTCGGCAGGCCGTTGCGCGTGCCCACGAAGCTGTCCTCCATCAGTCCGCCCAGGACTGCCGTCTGGCCGCTGGCCACGCGCAGGATGCTTTCCATTTCGCGGGTGCGCGTCTCCGGGATGAGGCTCTGGATCGACGTGCCGGGGATCGTGCCGCGCAGGGACGGGTTGGGGTCCTGCACATAGCGCAGCACGCTCGTGACGGTCGGGCGAACGTTCAGGGTGACGATGTCGTTTTCGCTGATCTGCGCGGTCAGGTTCATGATGAGACCGATCGGCACCACGTTCTGCGTTGTCGTGAACGTCGTCGTCGAGACGTTGGCGTTGGTGTTGGTATCGGCCTTGATCGTGAAGTAGACGATGTTGTCCGTCACCTTCAGCATGGCCGTCTGGTTGTTGAGCACCATGAGCAGCGGGCTCGACAGGACGCGCGTCTTGCCGAACTGGCTGAGGATGTTGATGGTGCTCGAGATGTTGCCGCCTGCGGCCGGGTTGGGATTGCGGTAGGTGAGCGAGAAGAGCCCCGGGGCATTGGCGAAGTTGGCGCCGATGAGGCTCTGGGTGAGCGTGTACCCGAGTCCGTTATTTGCGATCGCGGACCAGTCCACGCCGGCCTGGTACTGGTCGCTCAGCTCGACCTCGACGATCGTCGCCGAGATGATGACCTGCCGCTTCGCGGCGCCGGTGACCTGCTCGAGAAACTCCGCCACCTTCTCGTGCTGGCGGGAGGTGGCGCGGACGGTCACCGTGCCGGACTCCGCGTTCACGATGACGGACGCCGCCTCGCGGAAGGTGAGCCTCTGCTCGACGTACTCGGAGGCCTGCTGCGCCTGCGTCTGCCCCGGGGTGGTCGCCGTGGTGCCGATGGCGCCCGCCACCGTTCCCGTCGCTCCGGTGGCGGTGGCCGCCCGCCGTTGCAGGTTCGTCTGCGTGGTCGACACGCCCGCCTGGCCGCGGCCGCTCACGAACGTCTCGCTGCTGCCCTCCGGCAGGAGCTTGTCCGTCTCGCGCAGCATGTCCTTGATGTTCTTCTCGAGCGTTTCCCAGAAGCGGTGGCGCGAGGTGTTGCTGATCCGCAGCGTGGAGTTGTTGTCGCCCGCCGAGCCTCCCGCGGCGCCGGTGCCGGTCGCGCCCGAGATCACCTGGGTGGAGATGGCCACCGTCTCGGTGGTGTCGCGGGCCATGTTCACGTAGTCGACGCGGTAGTTGCGCAGGAACGGCGAGTCGGGCATCACGTGGATCGTCTGCTCGTCGATCTCGAAGCGCATGTCGATCTGCTTCGCGATGCGCGTGAGGATCTGCTTGAGCGTCTGGTCGATGGCGTTGATCGTCACCGCACCCTCGACACCCGGGTGGATGTCGACGTTGACCTGGGTCTCGCGGGCGATGGCGAGGAGCACGTCGCGGACGGGCTGGTTCGACACCACGATCGAGTACTTGATCTCGGCCGCGCGCGCCTCGGGAGGCGGGGGCAGCGGCGCCGGCCGCACGGGCTGGGGAATGGACGAAGTTGCCGCGGCCGAGCGCGCGGGGTCCTGCCGCAAATGGCTGTCGGACTGGGCTATCGGCTGGGCGCCGCACCCGGCGACGAGCGCGGCCACCGTTGCGGCCAGCGCGACGGTGGGTCCGCTGTTCAGGCGCATCGTCAGAATGTTTTCGTAACTGATTGTTTTTCGGGGGAAACGTAGCACGCCACTTTATAGCGTTTCCGATGGGGAAACGCAATCCGGAACCGCACCGCCGGCGATTGCCGAAAACGCTTGACCGGGGGCCCGCCGGGCGATCATGTCGCCGCCTCGCGGCGAAGGTCGCTTCGCACTGCCTCCACGGCGCGGGCGTAGGGCCTGAACCGCAGGAGGTTCTCGGGAAGCGCGCCGATCGCCTCGTTCGCCTCGCGCCTCGTCTGGAACGCACCGTAAAGGACGCCCACTTTCGGGGACTCGGGGCTGCCGCTCGGATAAAGGTAGAGATCCTCCTGCCGGACCGCGCGGGATGCCTCCGCGAGGTAGGCCTGCAGGTAGGCGGGGTCCCGGGCGTCCGTCATCATCAGCTGGACCACATAGCGGCCGCCCGCGCCGCCCCCGAGCAGGGCGACCCCCGCGGCATACCGCGCTTCGAGGGGCGAGGCCTTCCCCGACGGCGAAGGTTGCGGGGCGGCGGCCGGGGGCGCGGTCGGCGCGGCCTCCGGGGCGGACGCGACAGGCGCGGCTTCCTTCGTCGGCGATGCGACCGGCGCAGGGGACGCGGGCGCCGATTCGGCGGCCCGGGGCGGCTCCGCCGCGGCAGGGGCCGGCGCGTCGGCAGCGGGGGCTGCCGTCACGGGCCCGGCTCGCTGCACCGAGGCAGTGCGTGCCGGCGACTCGGTTCGCGGGTGCAGCCAAAGTGCGCCCGCGTACCCGATCGCCACGCCGACGACCGCGCCCGCGAGGGCGGCGCCGGTCACGCGGCGCCCGGAGACCTTAGGCGCCACGACGATCTGGGTGTCGGAAACCGCCGCCCGGGCG
>JAABQW010000131.1 GCA_011391275.1 Betaproteobacteria bacterium | reverse complement strand
GTGGTGGCTGAGGCGACCACGCCCGAGTACACGCTCGCGTGGACGGGCAGCGCCTACCAGGAGAAGGCCTCGGGCGGCACCGCGGCGATGGCCTTCGGCTTCGGCATCCTCATGGTGTTCCTCATCCTCGCGGCGCAGTACGAGCGCTGGTCGCTGCCCTTCGCGGTGATCACGGCCGTGCCCTTCGCGCTCTTCGGCGCCATCCTCACCGTGTGGATCGTGGGGCTCACCAACAACGTCTACTTCCAGGTGGGCCTGGTGACGCTGGTGGGGCTCGCGGCCAAGAACGCCATCCTCATCGTGGAGTTCGCCGTGCTCAAGATGGAGGAGGGGCTCTCGCCGGGGGAAGCGGCCATCGAGTCCGCGCGGCAGCGCTTCCGGCCGATCGTGATGACATCGCTCGCCTTCATCCTCGGCTGCGTGCCGCTGGTGCTCTCGTCGGGCGCGGGCGCGGCCAGCCGCCACGCGCTGGGCTGGCCGGTGATCGGCGGCATGCTCGCGGCCACCTTCATCGCGATCTTCTTCGTGCCGCTGTTCTTCAAGCTCATCATCGGAAACGACGGGAAGAAGGCCGCGGCGGCGGAGGTGCCCCATGCGTAGACTCCTCGTCGTTGCGGCGCTTGCCGCCGCGGGCTGCGCGCCCAGCTACACGCTGCCGCCGACGCACCTGCCCGACGCGGTGACGCCCGGGGACAAGATCGTCGTCGCGCGCGACTGGTGGAAATCGTTCGCCGATCCGGTGCTCGACCGGCTTGTCGAGGACGCTTTCGCGTCCAGCGCCACGCTCGAGGCCGCGGTGGCGCGGGTCGACGCCGCGCAGGCGCGGCTGGGCATCACGGGCTCGCAGCAGTTGCCCGCCGTGGACGCCGCCCTTGCCGGCTCGCGAACTCGGCTCTCCGGCTCGACCAACCCGCAGGGGCCGGCGGATCCGTTCGGCACCTACCAGGCGAACCTGCGCGCTTCGTGGGAGATCGACCTCTGGGGCCGCATCCGCAACGAGGTCGCCGCCTCGGAGTCGGACCTTCTCGCCGCCTCGTACGGGCGCGACGCGGTGCAACTCGCGCTCTCGGCGCAGGTCGCGCAGGCCTACTTCCAGCTGCGCTCGTTCGACGCCCAGCTCGACACGACGCGCCGCACGGTTGCCTCGCGCGAGCAGTCCTACGCCCTTCGCGAGAAGCGCTTCGCGGGCGGCATCACCTCGGAGCTGGACCTGCGCCAGGCCGAGGCGGAGCTCGCCAGCGCGCGCGCGCAGGTGCCCGACCTCTCCGATGCCGTCTCCCGGACCGAGGGCACGCTCGCGATCCTCGCCGGCGCCTCGCCCAACGCGCTGTTCGGCACCGGCGCCCCGCGCGGCCGGCCTATCGACGCGATCCCGGTGCCGCCCGCCGTTCCCGAGGGCCTGCCCTCCGACATCCTGCTGCGGCGCCCGGACATCCGCGAGGCGGAGGAGAACCTGCGCGCCGCGCAGGCCCGCGTGGCGGCCGCCCGCACGGCGTGGTTCCCGCGCATCGCGCTCACCGGCGCCTATGGCGGGGAGAGTCTCGCCTTCGGCGACCTCTTCACGGGCCCGGCGCGCGCGTGGACCTTCGCGGGGTCGCTCGTGGCGCCCGTGTTCAACTCGGGCCTCACGGCCGCGCAGGTGGACCTCGCCTCGGCCAGCGAGCGCGCGGCGACGGCGGCCTACCGCGACACGGTGATCCGGGCCTTCGCCGACGCGCGCAACGCCATCACCGCGAAGAGGCAGGCGGCCGACCGCGTGGCCGCGCGGGCGCAATCGGTGGACGCGCTTCGCCGCCAGGTGCGGCTGGCGACCCTGCGCTACGACAACGGGTATTCCAACTACCTCGAAGTGCTCGATGCCGAGCGCACGCTCTTCTCGGCCGAGCTCGCCCTCGCGGAGGCGCGCCGCGCCCACCTTGCGGCCTCGGTCGATCTCTACCGCGCGCTCGGCGGCGGGTGGACAATGCCCGCTGCATAGCCGCACGGGAGGACGAGTGAAGGATTTCGCGGGCAGGGTGGCGGTGGTGACGGGCGCGGCCGAGGGCATCGGCAGGGCGATCGCGGAAGAGGCCGCCGCGCGCGGCATGAAGCTCATCCTCGCCGACATCGACGGTGCGCGGCTCGAGGCGACGACCGCGGAGCTGCGCTCGAAGGGCGCCGACGCCGACGGGCTGCGGGTGGACGTGTCGAAGGCGGGCGAAATCGACGACCTCGCGGACTACGCCAGCAGCCGCTTCGGCCGCGTGCACGTGCTGGTCGCCAACGCGGGGGTGGCGTGCGCGAAGCCCGTGTGGGAAACCACGCCAGGCGACTGGGAATGGATGATGGGCGTGAACCTCTACGGCGTGACGAACGCGCTGCGCGCCTTCCTGCCGCGCATGCTCGCCTCGGGCGAGGAGGGCCACGTCGTCGCCTCCGCCTCGATGGCGGGGCTGCTGTCGCTGCCGAGCATGGCGGCCTACAACGCGAGCAAGCACGCGGTGGTGACGGTGATGGAGGGGTTGCACCACGACCTCGCGCTTCGCAACGCGCGCATCGGCGCGAGCGTGCTCTGCCCGGGCTGGGTGAAGACGCGCATCGCCCTCTCCGAGCGCCACCGCACCGCGGGCGAGCTGACGCGCACGGGGGACCTCGATCCCGTCGCCGCGAAGATCGCCGGCGCCGTGCAGCAGGCGGTCGCGGCGGGGATCGAGCCGGCGGTGGCCGCGCGGGCCGTCTTCGCGGCCATTGCCCACGGGCGCTTCTATGTCCTCACCCACGGTGACTCGAAGGCGGGCGTGCGCGCCCGGTTCGAGGACATCCTCGACGACCGCCCACCCACCCTCGTCCGCCTCTGAGGACTCGCCCCGGCAATTTGACCGGGTCAACTGACCCGGTCTGTTTTCCGGGGCCTTGCCAAGCGGCCGATTTCGCGAAACCCGCGTGGATGCTGGCGTTGCGGGGGGCCTGCTCATTCGTTGACCAGCGATCGGCCGCAAGCTCCTGATTTTCCCCACGAAAAAAATGTCTTTGCGGGCGCTTGCGCCCCGCCCCTACCTTTACTAGACTTTGTGGCCACGTTCGCCGGCGGCCACTAGATGTTGTGGATTTGCCGGTGAACAAGTTGTGGGAAATCTTCGGATATTTTCCGGATTCCAAAGACAAATCAGGGCCTTGGGGCACACCCCGGGGCCTCCGCCCGAACAGCGATCGGCCCGCGGCGCCCCAGGCGGCCCGCCGGCACAAAAAAGCAGCATCACACCGAGGAGAGGACCCATGCGCTTGGCTTCCGATATCGATCCCGCGACCCCCCTTCCCAACCCGGTCACGAGCGAAGAGGGCAGCGCCACGCTGGAGAGATACGCGGACTACAAGGTCATCCGCCGCAACGGCGCGGTCGTCGGCTTCGAGCCGGACAAGATCGCCGTGGCCGTGACGAAGGCTTTCCTTGCCGTGGCCGGCGGCACTGCCGCGGCCAGCGCGGGCGTGCGCGAGAAGGTGCAGACGGTGACTCACGCGGTGGTCTCGGCGCTGGTTCGCCGCCACCCCTCCGGCGGCACCTTCCACATCGAGGACATCCAGGACCAGGTGGAGCTCGCGCTGATGCGCGCCGGCGAGCACCAGGTCGCCCGATCCTACGTGCTCTACCGCGAGGAGCGTGCCCGCGAGCGCGCGGCCCGCGTTCAGGAGGCGGCGGAAGACCGCCAGCCGAAACTGCACGTGACGGTGAACGGCGCCAAGGTGCCGCTCGAGATCGCCACGCTCGAGGCCCTCATCACTTCCGCCTGCCAGCACCTGGGCGACGCGGTGGAGCCCAAGCGCATCCTGGACGCCACGCTGCGCGACCTCTACGACGGCGTGCCCATCGAGGAGGTGCACAAGTGCGCCATCCTCGCCGCGCGCATGCTCATCGAGTCCGACCCGGCCTACACCTACGTGTCGGCCCGCCTGCTGCTGCACACGATCCGCCGCGAGGTGCTGGGCGAGGAGGTCGCGCACGAGCAGATGGCCGCGCGCTATGCCGAGTACTTCCCGTCCTACATCCAGCAGGGCATCAAGGCGCAGCTCCTCGACGAGAAGCTGGGCACCTACGACCTGAGGCGCCTGGGCGAGGCCCTCGACGCCTCGCGCGACCTCAAGTTCGACTACCTGGGCCTGCAGACCCTCTACGACCGCTACTTCCTGCACATCCACGACCACCACATCGAGCTGCCGCAGGCGTTCTTCATGCGCGTGGCGATGGGGCTCGCGATCAGCGAGGTGAACCGCGAGGAGCGCGCGATCGAGTTCTACAGCGTGCTCTCCACGTTCGACTTCATGTCGTCGACGCCCACGCTTTTCAACTCCGGCACGCAGCGCTCGCAGCTTTCCTCCTGCTAC
>JAABQW010000130.1 GCA_011391275.1 Betaproteobacteria bacterium | reverse complement strand
GTGGCGGCGACCCGGCGCGCAGGGCGCTCGACGCCCTGGCGGCAAAGCCCCCGGCGGCGACGGTTGCCTTCACGGACGTGAAGCTGCACGCGCCCATCCCGCGGCCGGCCAAGAACGTCTTCTGCGTGGGCTGGAACTACCTCGAGCACTTCGAGGAAGGCGCCAGGAAGCTGCAGGACAGCCGCGAGCTGCCGCAGTGGCCCGTCTTCTTCAGCAAGGCCCCCACCGCCGTCACCGGCCCGTACGACGCGGTGCCCTTCGACGCATCGATCTCCACGTCGCTCGACTGGGAGGTGGAGCTGGGCGTGGTGATCGGCCCCGGCGGCAAGAACATCGGGGCCGGGGACGCCATGAAGCACGTCTGGGGCTACACGGTGATCAACGACGTCTCCTGGCGCGACCTGCAGCGCCGCCACGGCGGCCAGTGGCACAAGGGCAAGAGCCTCGATGGCACCTGCCCCATGGGCCCGGTCCTGGTCACGGCCGACAGCCTGGACCACGCCAACCTGCGCGTGACCTGCCGCGTCAACGGCGTCACGAAGCAGGACTCCAACACGAAGTTCCTCTACTTCAAGCTGCCGCGCCTCATCCAGGACCTCTCCATGGGCATGACGCTGGAGCCCGGCGACGTGATCTCCACCGGCACGCCGGAGGGCGTGGGCTTCGCCCGCAACCCCCCGGAATTCATGAAGCCCGGCGACCTCCTGGAGACGGAAATCGAGGGGATCGGTACCATGCGCAACGCAATCGGGGCTTGACGCCCACCCGGGGAACGCGGGGAGAATGGGTCCGTCCACCAGGAGCGAAGAAGATGCCGAGCAAGATCCCGCCCGGAAGCACCGTGATCGGGCGCATGGAAATCTACCGACGCCTGGTCGCGGTCCCGGCGCTGAGAGGCAGCTACGCCCGCAAGTTCGCGGCCGCCGCATTCGTGAGCGCGCAGACGCCGCTCGCCGTGTTCATCGTCTACCTCCTGGTGGCGCGCGCGGACTGGGCCTCGATGTACCCGTTGCTGGCCGCCCTGCTCCTCGCCTCCGTGGCCGGCTTCCTGGGCACGCTGTGGCTGCTGCGCGAGATCCTCGTGCCCGTCGAGCTCACGGCCGAGGCCCTGCGCGCCTACCTCGAGAGCCGCAAGCTCCCCGACCTGCCGGTGAACTTTCCCGACCAGGCCGGGCGCCTCATGGAGGGCACCCAGTACACGCTCACGCAGTTGAACGAGACGATCAACCGCCTCGAGCGCGTCTCCGACTCCGACGACCTCACCGGCATCTACAACCGGCGGGCCGGCGAGAAGCGCCTGTCCGAGGAGATCGCGCGCGCCGAGCGCGATCTCGAGTCCTTCCAGGTGGCGTTCGTCGACCTCAACGGCTTCAAGGACATCAACGCCACCCACGGGCACAGCGCCGGCGACGCGTGCATCTCGCACGTGGCGGCGCTGCTGCAGCTCAACACGCGCCGCGGCGACTGGGTGGCGCGCTGGGGTGCCGACGAGTTCATCGTGGGGATGCACCGCAACCGGGCGCTCAAGCAGGTCACGGAGCGGATCGTGACCTCCATCGGCTCGAGCCCCTGCGAGATCACCCCGGGGCAGGAGATCCTCCTCTCCGTGTGCGTGGGTGTCGCCGAGTACCGCTTCGGCGCCGGCAAGGCGGGGCTGCTCGCCGACGCCGACCGGGCGATGTTCGAGGCCAAGTTCCAGGCGAAGGCGCGGGGCGGCTCGCAGATCTGCTACTTCCACGAAGTCGTCACCGGCACCCCGGTGCCCGGCCCCGAGCCGGTCGCGGCCTGAGTAAAGCCGGGCCTCAGCCCAGCAGCAGGACGCCGACTCCCAGCGCCGCGAAAACGACCGCGGCCACCCGGTGCACGGCGCGCACCGGCAGGCGGCGCGCCAGCGCTTCGCCGAAGAACGCCACGGGCGCGTTGGCGAGGATCATCCCGATGGTCGTTCCCATCACCACCGCCAAGAGCGAATCGAAGCGGGCCGCCAGGGCGACGGTCGCGACCTGCGTCTTGTCGCCGATCTCCACCAGGAAGAAGAGCACCGTGGTGCTCACGAACACGCCCCCCGTGCGCCGCGGGGAGGCCTCCTCGTCATCGAGCTTGTCCGGGACCAGCATCCACGCGGCCATGGCGATGAAGGAAATGCCCAGGACCCAGCGCATCGCGTCCGCGCCGATCGTGCGCGTGAGCCAGGCGCCCAGGGCGCCGGCGATGCCGTGGTTCACGAGGGTCGCCACGAAGATCCCCGCCACGATGGGCCAGGGCTTCCTGTAGCGTGCCGCGAGGACCAGCGTGAGGAGCTGGGTCTTGTCCCCGATCTCCGCGAGCGCGACGATCCCGATCGAGACCAGCCAGGCTTCGATCAAACAAGCGCCTCGTCGGCGCCGCGCACCAGCGCCCCGCCCGCCATGAGCGACTCGGCCAGCGAATCGACCTGCGGCAGGAGGTGCTCGGCGAAGAAGCGCGCAGTGAGCCGCTTGCCGCGCAGGAACTGTGCATCGCCCTCGCCCGCCGCGAGCTGCCTCGTCGCGACTGCCGCGCAACGCGCCATCATCCAGCCACCGACCGCGTAGCCGGAGAGCTTCAGGTAGTAGACGGCCCCGGCCGCCACCGCGCCCGGGTCATTGGCGTAGACGGTGACGATCCAGTCGGTGGCGCGCTCGAGGGCGTCGACGGCCTTCGCGAGCCGGGTGCCGATGGCGCGCAACTCTGCGTCTTCCCCACCGTTGAGCTCCGCGGTGGTCCTGCGCATCTCGGCGATGAGGCTCTTCATCGTGGCCCCGGCCTCGCGCCCGACCTTGCGGCCGACGAGGTCGTTGGCCTGGATGCCGGTGGTGCCCTCGTAGATCGTGGAGATGCGCGCGTCGCGCAGGTACTGCGCGGCCCCCGTCTCCTCGATGTAGCCCATGCCGCCGTGGACCTGGACGCCCAGCGAGGCGACCTCGAAGGCCGTTTCGGTGGACCACCCCTTCACCACCGGGATGAGCAGGTCGACGAGGGCCTGGCAACGGCGCCGCTCGGCCTCGTCGGGGTGCTTGCGCGAGCGGTCCAGCAGCGCCGAGACCTGGTAGGCGAGCGCGCGGGTGGCCTCGGCGCCGGCCTTCATCGTGAGGAGCATGCGCTTCACGTCGGGGTGCTGGATGATGGGCGCGGTCTTCGCCGCCCCCGCCACGCCGACCGGGCGGCCCTGCAGGCGCTCGACGGCCCACTCGCGGGCGCGCTGGTAGGCGCGCTCGCTGAGCGACACGCCCTCGAGGCCCACGCCCAGGCGCGCGGCGTTCATCATCACGAACATGTACTCGAGGCCGCGATTTGCCTCGCCCACGAGGTGACCCACCGCGTTCTCGTAGGCCATCACCGCCGTGGGGCTCGCGTGGATGCCCATCTTGTGCTCGAGGGAGACGCACTTCACGCCGTTCCTCGCGCCGGGCGAGCCGTCGGCGTCGACGAGGAACTTGGGCACCACGAAGAGCGAGATGCCCTTCACGCCCTCGGGCGCGCCCTCGATGCGGGCGAGCACCGTGTGGACGATGTTCTCGGTGTAGTCCTGGTCGCCGTAGGTGATGAAGATCTTCTGCCCCGTGAGGAGGTACGTCCCGTCCGCCTGCGGCACGGCCTTCGTGCGCACCAGCGACAGGTCGCTGCCCGCCTGCGGCTCGGTGAGGTTCATGGTGCCCGTCCACTTGCCCGAGACCATGTTGGGCAGGAACCGCTCCTGCAGCTCCTTCGAGGCGTTGCGGTGCAGCGCCTCCACCGCGCCCAGCGTGAGCATCGGGCAGAGCTTGAAGGCGATGTTGGCCGAGCCCCACATCTCCTCGACCGGGGTGGAGAGCATCGCCGGCAGCCCCTGTCCGCCGTGTTCCACCGGGGCGATGATGTTGCCCCAGCCTCCGTTCACGAACTGCCGGTAGGCCTCCTTGAAGCCCGGCGGCGTGGTGACGGCGCCGTCCTTAAGGTTCGCGCCCGTCCTGTCGCCCGTGGCGTTGAGCGGCGAGAGCACCTCACCGGCGAACTTCGCCGCCTCCTCGAGGATCGCGTCGACCACGTCCTCGGTCACCTCGTCCCAGCCCGGGAGGGTGTTCACCTGGTCGAGCCCGACGACGTGCTTCAGCACGAACTGCATGTCCTTCAGGGGGGCGGCGTATTCGGCCACGATGTTTCTCCTAGATCTGCGCGGTGAGTTCGGGGAGAACCTGGAACAGGTCGCCCACCAGCCCGTAGTCGGCCACCTGGAAGATGGGCGCCTCGGGGTCCTTGTTGATCGCCACGATCACCTTGCTGTCCTTCATCCCGGCCAGGTGCTGTATGGCCCCGGAGATGCCCACCGCGATGTAGAGATCGGGGGCGACGATCTTTCCCGTCTGCCCCACCTGGTAGTCGTTGGGGACGTAGCCC
>JAABQW010000129.1 GCA_011391275.1 Betaproteobacteria bacterium | reverse complement strand
TGCGTGTTGTCCAGCGCGCCGTAGAGCGAAGCGAACTCCGGGCTCGCCGCGAAGAAATCCGCCAGCTGCGCGAGCGTCACCGTGCCATTGCGAACCAGCCCCGCGTTGAATGTGAGTCCTGCGTAGTCCGGCACGCGCAGGAAGGCGGCGAAGTAGAGCCGCACCACCGGCGCCACGAACCCCGCGAACTCCTGCGAGTCGAGGAACGAGTCGATCACCGCCGGCCGCGTCCAGGTCCCGGCATCGACCGCGCTCGACCAGAACGCCAGCCCGTAAGGGTCTGCCTCGCGCCCTAGGAAATCCCGGTATTGCTGCATCACGAAGAGCGTCGCGCCGCCCAGGCCCGGGGCGAAGATGTCGTTGTCCTTGCCTTGCGCATTGCGGCCGAGGCCGGGCTCCACGATGTCGGGAATGCCGTCGCCGTCCGAGTCGTCGGCGAGGCTGGATGCGAGGAACGCGGGCTCTTTCCCGGCCAGCAGGAAGTTGTCGAAGACGAAGACGCCGGCGGGGATCGCGGCGAGCGCGCTCCCCGGCAACCCGCCGGCGTCAGGGGAAATGTCGAACAACGCGACCGTGGAGTCGGCGTCGCCGTCCGAGCGGTACATCGTCGCGCTCCCGTCGTACCTTCGCTCGACGAAGTAGAGGCGCTGGCCGAAGGAGAACCCCGCGACGATGCCCCGTGACGTCCAGAAGTCGTACTCCCAGACGCGCACGGTTCCCGCCGCGGTCCCGTCGGTGCGCCACAGGCGCCGGTCGGCGGTGGTGAAGTAGACCCAGGGCCCCGCAGGAATGATCCAGTCAGGCGACTCCGACGAAAACACCCTGCGCGTGCCCGCCTGGGTGCCGTCGCTGCGCCACAGGCCGTTCTCCGAAATGAACCAGGCGAGCGGGCCTGCGCTCGTCAGGCTTGTCGGGAAAGCCACCGGGTTGCCGGATTCGTCCTTGAGGGGAGCCGTGCCGGCGTCGGTGCCATCGCTCGCCCACAGCTCGCTTCCGGCCGATCCGGGCAGGTAGAAGAGGAGCGTTTCCCCGGCAGCCCCGAAGGGCCAGAAGGACGACAAGCCCGCGCTGCCCGGCACCAGGTCTTTCACGAGCCGCGTTCCTGCGGCAGTGCCGTCCGTCGTCCAGATCTCGCGGCCGTGGATGCCGTCGTCGGCAGCGAAGAAGAGCCTCGACCCGGCTGCGGTGAGGCTGTCCGGCCGATCGAGGACGAGGCCCGGATGCAGGTCGCTCACTCGCTGTGCTTCCGGCGCGCCGATGGCCGAGAACCAGAGCTCGTAGGCGCCGGCCACCGCGGTGCGGACCCAGAAGTAGACCATGCCTCCAGCGAAGTGGATGTCCGGGAGGGTATCGCCGACCTCCACGGGAATGCCGTCCCCGACCATAACGGTGCCCGACTCCGTGCCGTCCGATCGCCAGAGAATGGACCCCTTGTCCGGGTCGTTGACGGCGAGGTAGAGCCACCCGTCCGCCGCGGCAAGCGGCACGGGCCTGCCGCTCAACGGACCGGGGCGGAAATCCTTCACGAGAGTCGTGCCGCCCGCCGTCCCATCCGTCCGCCAGAGCTCGCAACCCCGGGCGGAGTCCGCTGCCGCAAAGTAGATCGTCCCTCCTGCGGCGACGTACCGGCTGTCGCAGTGGGAGTCCTCGTTCGGCTCCGTGGCTGGCGGCACGAGGGGCATCGCGCTGCCGGGGGCGCCGTCGGTCACGAACGCGGTTCCCGGGCCGAAGAGGACGTCGAAGAGCAGGCGATCGCCGACCGCGAACACTCGCAGGAAATCCGTGGATCCCTCCCGCCCGGCACCCGCGGTGAGCTCGGACACGAGCAAGGTTCCCGGCGCCGTGCCATCGGTCCGCCACAGCTCGAAGCCACGGTCCATGTCCGCGGACCTCAAGTACGCGTAGGGGCCCGCCCTGCCGATGATCGACGGAGTCTCGACTTCCCCGCCCCGTGAAAGCTCCGTCACGACGTGGGTGCCTGCCGGCGAGCCATCGGTGGCCCATAGTTGAACGGGCGACGGGTAGGCGTCCGAGATGAACACGGCGGTCGATCCCAACACTGAGTACGCCGGGCCACCTGGCGAACTGCCTGGCGCGACACTCGCGAGCCGCACGGTGCCCGCTTCGGTGCCGTCGCTGATCCACGGCGCCGGTCCGATGACATCCTCGAAGCCGGTGAAGAGCACCCGGTCCCCGAACGGCGTGATGTCGCTGGCCGCGCCGCTGGGCCATCCCGGGTAGATGTCCTTCACCATCCGGCTGCCCGCAACCGAGCCGTCGGAAACCCACAGCTCCCCTCCCGCAAGATCGGTGTCACCGATGAAGAACACGCGCGATCCCACCGCCACGTATTCGTAGGCGAAAGGACCGACGGGGAACGTGCCCGCGGGAGTGCCATCGGTGCGGTAGGTCCGCTGCGCCGTGCCGTCGAAGCCCGCGAAGAAGGCCAGCGAGCCCGCGGCGGTGAGGTACTGGATCTGGGTCGTCGCCCACGGAGGAACATGGATCTGGACGGTGCCGTTCTCCGTTCCGTCGGAACTCCAGAGCACATCCCTGTACTCGGCAGGATCGTTCGCGACGAACACGACCACGGACCCCAACGCGCGAATCGACTTCGGATACCCGGAGTTGATGCCGGGAACGATGTCGCGGACGAGGACGGTCCCGTCCGCCGTGCCGTCGGACTTCCAGAGTTCCGCGCCGGCCCCGGAGGACTCCGCCCGGAAGAAAACCACGCCTCCGGCGTTCGTCAGCTCCGTCGGATTCGAGTTGTACGACCCGGGATGGATGTCGCGAACGAGGACCGTTCCCGACGCGGTGCCATCGCTCTTCCACAGCTCGTTGCCGTGCGCTTCGGTGTACGCGGTGAAGAAGAGCGTGCCCCCCGCCGCCACCAGGTCCCGCGGAACGGAACCGCGATGGCCCGGCCAGATGTCCGCCACCATCGCCGTCCCCGGCCCCGTCCCGTCCGTGCGCCACAGCTCGCAGCCCGTCCCGCCATTGCAGGAGGTGAAGTACCAGTAGGCGCCCATCTGCACCGGCGCCGTTATCGGCATGGCGATGCCGGTCTGGATGTCCTTGAGGAGGGGTGCTGCCGCCTGCACGGCCGTGGCACCGGCCAGCAGGAGCACTGCAAATAGTCGTTTCATGCGCTCGTCTCGGGAACCACGCCGTCAGGTTAAGCGGACGGAAGGCCTCGTGTCCAAGACTACTGCCAGAGGTTACTGCGCATTTGATTGCGATCAGGCAAGAGGGTCAGGGTCGCCATCGCATCTGTAAGCCCCTCATCCCCGGCCCTTCTCCCGGAGGGAGAAGGGAGCACTTCTCACCCTCATCCCCGGCCCTTCTCCCAAGGGAGAAGGGAGCGCCTTTCTCCCCTCTCCCTGAAGAAAAAAGGGAGCGCTTTGCTCCCCTCTCCCTGAAGAAAAAAGGGGGCGCTTTGCTCCCCTCTCCCTTGGGAGAGGGGCCGGGGGTGAGGGTGCGTTCACGGAAGGAATCGATTGCGATACTCGGTGGAAAGGTAGAACCCGTTGATCATCGCGAGCGGCGTGTTGCCGCCCTGCAGGTACGCGAGCCAGCCGTCGTACCCGCCCGGCTCCGGCGAGCGCCGCAGCATCCCCACGTACATCATCGTCACGTACACCTCGTTGAACTTCGCCACCTGGTACTCGACCGAGTCGGAGAAGCCCAGCAGCACCTGCCCGCGGCTCATGCCACCCTGGAGGAGCGCGACCCAGCCGTCGAGACCCGCCTGGTCGGGCGCGCGCCCCAGCACGTTGTTGTAGAGGAGCGTCACGAACCCCGCGTCGTCGAGCGCGCCGTACATCGAGGCGAACTCCGGGCTCGCCGTGAAGAAGTCGGCGAGTTGCGTGAGGGTGACGGTGCCGTTGCGCACCAGCCCCGCGTTGAACGTGAGGCCCGCGTAGTCCGGCACGCGCAGGAAGGTGGCGTAGTAGAGCCGCACCACAGGCGCCACGAAGCCGTTGAACTCCGGCGAGTTGAAGAAGGCGTTGATCACCGCGTCGCGCGCCATCCCGCCGTCGATGAGGCTCGCCCACGCCGAGATGCCCGTCTCCTCGCCCTCGCGGTTGAGGAAGTCGCGGTACTGCTGCCTCACGAAGAGCCGCGGCACGCCGAAGACATCGTTGTCCTTGAGGAGCGGCTCCCTCCCCTCGCCCGTCTCCACGCCGTTGGGGATGCCGTCGCCGTCCTCGTCGCCGGCGAGCGCCACCGCGGCGACGTTCACCGTCGCCAGCGCGGAGTTGGCGGCCACGTGGCCCGCATCGCCGGAGTAGTTCGCGTACAGGACGCGCAACCCGCCGCCCGCGAAGCTCACGGGTATCGTCGCCGCACCATTCGCAAGCCCGGCGATGCCGAGGAGCGTCGCCCCGTCGTACAGGTACACCGTGCCCGT
>JAABQW010000128.1 GCA_011391275.1 Betaproteobacteria bacterium | reverse complement strand
CACTTCGCCGACCGCTCGCGCTTCGCCTCGCCTCGGTCGATGGCGCCGTTGCCGGTGCTGGGCATTCCCGGCTGGCACCCTGATACCGACCGGGAAGCGTACTACGACGACCCGGTGCACTTCCGGAGAAGGCGGGCGTAGTATTGCCTGGCTTCCGCCCGGAAGCCTTTGACCGAAAGGAGCCACCCCATGGCCATCCTCGGTGACCGGAAGTTCGAGCAGCTTGTCGACGACATCTATGCCGCGGCGATGGATCCCGCGCAATGGAGAACGGTGCTGTCGAACGTCGGGAGCTGCCTCCACGCGCACATGGGTCAGTTCTTCCTCGCCGACGCGAAGTCGGGCAGGCAGGTATTCGAGGTGAACACGAGCCCGATGACCGGCGCCGATCGCGCCTACAGGGACTACTACCAGCAGATGGATCCGAGGCTCGCGCAGGTGCCCAGCCTGCCGCTCGGCGAGTGGTACTTCTGCCACGAGCACCTGGATGACCGGTACGTCGCGGGGAGCGAGTTCTACCAGGATTTCCTGATACCCAACGACGATCGCTACATGATGGGGGCGGTGGTCGCACGCGACGAGGACAGTCTCGCCGCGATCGCCTGGGGTCGAAGCGCGCGCACGGGCTACTTCGACGGCGAAGCCAGGCGCCTCGCCGAGATGCTGTATCCCCATCTGCGGCGCGCCGCCATCGTCCAACTGAGGCTGCTCGGTGTTCTCGGGAGGCACGCGGCGTTGGCGGAGGCCGTCGATGCCGTGCCCGATGCCTTCCTGGCGCTCGATTGCGACGGACGGATCGTCGAGCAGAACCGGGCGGCCACGAGGTTGCTGGAACGCTACGGGCGACTGCTCGGCGTGGTGGGCGGGCGGTTCGTGGGCGGTACGCCGGCACTGCGCTCGAACCTGGAGCTCGGCCTGAAGTGGTGCCGCGCGCGCCGAAGCGCACGGTCGCGCGACCAGGCGCAGGCACGCGACCTGACGCCCATGCCGCTGGCGGTGCCGAGGCCGGACTCCCCGTGTCCACTTGTCGTGCTGTTGCTGCCGGTTGCGCGCGAGGTGCCTGTCGTTCACGCCAAGGGCGTACCCGTGGCGATCGTCTGGGTGATCGACACCGCGGCGAAGGGTGACTTCACGGACCTGCTCAGGCGGGCCTTCTCGCTCACCGAGTCGGAGGCGCGGGTCGCGGCGGTCCTGTCCCGCGGGGCCACGCTGGAGCAGGCGGCGCGCGAACTGGCCATAGCCCGCACCACCGTCAAGAGCCATGTGCAGTCGATATACGGCAAGACCGGCTGCCGGAGGCAATCGGAACTGACAGCGATGGTTGCGCGCCTGGCGTTTCCGCTTTCGTAAAGATTCGCGCATCCGTCCTCCATTCGGAGGATGCGGCATGGGGCTCGCGGGTCTATCTATGGGGCTGAGAAGGGCGGTCAAAGAATCGCGGGAAGGAGGAGCCGCCATGGAAGCAGGCATCGGAAGGGCATCGAGGCGCCCCGGGAGCCACGCGAAGCGGCGGCGCCAGCCGCGCGCCTTGCCGGAGCGGCTGCTCTACTGCATCGGCCATGTGGTGCTGGGCGTGCTTGCGCACTCGCGCCGGATTCGCGCCGCGAACGACTCCGACGGTTAGCGAGTTTCCGCCAGGCCGTCCCGGTTCCCGTACAACTATCACGGGGGAGGCAACCATGTTGCGCTTCGAGGATTTCATGTCGCTGTTCGAGGAGTACGCGCTTCTCGTCGCGGTCTGCGTTCCCGTACTCGCGGTCGCGGGTCTCGACCTTTTCCTGGCGCTCAAGGGCGAGCGGGGGACAGGTCTGCTGCCGACCCCCATGCGGTTCCCGGCAGTGGGGTCCGCGCCTGCCGTCGAACCCGCTTGCGTCGCGGCGGGCGCTGCAACGAGCCTGGAGGCCGCCAACGACGAGAACGGGGCGTGGCGGGAAGTGGCATGAAGGCAATGTCCGCCCGTCTTTGCCCGTAGAATGGCGGGGTGAAGCAGGCCGGACGATCGCCGTGCCGCAGTTGCGGTGCGGAGGAAAGTCGGGACTCCACAGGGCAGCGTAGCGGGTAACTCCCGTCCGCCGTGAGGCGAGGATCAGAGCAACAGAGACGAGTCTGCCGGGCAACCGGCAGGGTGAAACGGGCAATCTCTACGCGGAGCAACACCAAATAGGCAGACGACGACGCGGCCCGCCGAGTCTGCGGGTAGGTGGCTCGAGCGCAGCGGCAACGCGGCGCCTAGAGGAATGACCGTCATGCCGCCGCAAGGCGGCAACAGAATCCCGCTTACAGGCTTGCTTCACACTTTCCTTTTCCCGCTGCTCGTCCTCGCGACCGCCGCCTCGGCCGCGCCGGGCGAGGGCGCGCGCCCCGCGTTCGTCGAGGAGGTTCCCTACGTCACCACGCCGGACAGCGTGACGACGGCGATGCTGGAACTGGCGGCCGTGAAGGCCGGCGACCACGTCATCGACCTGGGGTCGGGCGACGGGCGCATCGTGATCGCGGCCGCGCGGCGCGGTGCCACCGGGCTGGGCGTGGAGAACGATCCGCGCCTGGTGGCCGAGAGCCTCGCGAACGCGAAGCGCGCCGGCGTGGCCGACCGCACGCGCTTCCTGGAGCGGGACCTCTTCGTGACCGACCTCGCGCCCGCGACCGTCGTCACGATGTACCTGCTGCCCGACGTGAACCTGAAGCTCCGGCCCTCGATCCTGGCGCTTCGCCCCGGCACGCGCATCGTCTCGCACGACTGGGACATGGGGGACTGGCAGCCGGACCGCAGCGTGACGCTCGCGGTCCCAGAGAAGTCGATCGGCCTGGCGAAGTCGAGCCGCGTGCACCTGTGGATCGTGCCGGCGCGCGCCGGGGGCCTGTGGTGCGGCGTGGCGCAGGGCGCGCCTGCGGCCGTGCGCCTGCGGCAGTCGCACCAGTTCGTCCGGGGAGAGATCCGCGTCGGTGGCGCCTCGCCTGCGAGCGTGTCCGGGCGGATCGACGGCGAGGTGCTCGCGCTCGGGAGGCCGCAGTCCCCGGCGGGAGCGATCGTGCGACTCGCGCTCGGCGAGGCGAACGCGCGCACCACCGAAGCGAGCGGCGAATTCGCGATGCTCCAAGGCATCGCCTGGCGCCGCGCCCGAGGCGAGGACTGCCGCGCGGACTGATGCCCCGGGGCCCGACCGATCGCGGCTCCGCGGTCACCGCCCGGCGGCCGTTGCGGTTCAGCGCACCGCGGCCGCGAGGGCTTCCCAGTCCTCGCGCCTGACTCGCGCCACCACCACGAAGCCCGCGCCCGCCGGCTTCAGCACGGCAGCCTCGCCTTCCGCGAGGTGCGGCGGCCCGGCGATCGCCCGGAACGGGTTGCCGTGGCTCGTGATCATGCGCAGCGTTCCCGGCTTCGGCGGCGAGGCGAGCAGCGCCACGAGCCGGCCGTAATCCGGGTTCGTCGCGTCCGTACCCTCGTAGCCGCGCACCACGGCCGAGGCCTCGGCGCGCCCGAACATGAGGCGCCCCGTCTCCATCGTGCGGCAGAAGGGGCTTGCGATCACCTCGCCCACGGGAAGCCCGAGAGCGCGGATCGTCGCGCCGATGGCGCGGGCCTCGCCGCGTCCCGCCTCCGAGAGGTTGCGCTGCGTGGCGCACTCGCCGTAGGTCGTCATCCCGCGGTCGTTCTGCGAGAAGTCCGTCGCGGTGTGGCGGAAGTAGAGCGTGTACCCGCCGCCGCGCAGGGCGCGCACCAGGTCGGAGCCCTCGAGGGCGTGCGCGGGGTCGGGCGAGGACACCCGCTCCGCGGCGGCGGGCAGTGCGAGCGGCAGCGCCGCGATTGCGGCGACGCAGCAGGCGCGGATGGTGCGGTGCAGCATGTTGCCTCCCTCGGGAAACATCGTCCGGCCGCCGTGTGAGGTTGCTGGCGGTGACTGCGTGCCGTATCTTATCAAAGGACTTTCAATAGGGTTCATAACCCATTGAAAATGTTGACTATACAAATTCGAAAATTCCTGTGAGGAACATCACCTAAGTCCCTGTCGCACAAGAAAAATTCCCGAATTCCCCCCTTGACTCCCCCAGACCGACTCAATACAGTGTGCGGAAGTGGGAAAAATTGGGAAATCCTAGGACGCCGGGCCTTCCGGAACGCGAGGATTACCCGAAAAGGGGGAGCACGGTGTTCCAGGGAGCTTCACAGATCAATCTCGACGCGAAGGGCCGCCTGGCGGTTCCGACGCGCGTGCGCGATCCCCTGACGCAGGGCGGCACGGTGCCGGTCGTCCTCACGGCCCACCCCGACAAGTGCCTGCTGCTCTACCCCGCTCCCGCGTGGGAGCCGGTGCGGGCGAAGGTGATGTCCTTCCCCAGCCTCGACGCCGCCTTCAACCCCTGGAAGCGCCTGCTCGTCGGCTTCGCCGAGGAGCTCTCGCTCGACGGGGCGGGGCGGCTGCTCGTTTCCCCG
>JAABQW010000127.1 GCA_011391275.1 Betaproteobacteria bacterium | reverse complement strand
CTATTCCGATATTGACGAGATCCGTGCCGCAGCTCCTGAATAGACCGGTTCTGTAGAACCGTCCCAATAAAGGGATCTGACCCCTTTTCCGACCTCATTCTCCCTCAGGGACGGGAGAAGCGGTAGCCGCTGCCGCGGATCGTCTGGATGAAGGTCTCGTGGCCGCTCTTCTCGAGGGCGGCGCGCAGCCGCCGGATGTGCACGTCCACCGTGCGCTCCTCGATGAACACGTGGTCGCCCCACACCTGGTCGAGGAGCTGGCTGCGCGTGTAGACCCGTTCCGGGTGGGTGATGAAGAAGTGCAGCAGCCGGAACTCGGTGGGCCCCATCGCCAGGGTCTCGCTGCCGCCGGTGACGCGGTGCGTGGCGGGGTCGAGGCGCAGGCCGTGGAAGTCGACGGCGTCCTCGGTGATCTCCGGCGCGCGCCGGCGCAGCACCGCCTTGATGCGCGCCTGCAGCTCCTTCATCGAGAAGGGCTTGGTGATGTAGTCGTCGGCGCCCGTCTCGAGGCCGCGCAGCTTGTCCTCCTCGTCGCCGCGCGCCGTGAGCATGATGATGGGCAGCGCCCTGGTGCGCGCGTCGGCGCGCAGCCGGCGCGCGAGCTCGATGCCGCTCTGGCCCGGCAGCATCCAGTCGAGGAGGACCAGGTCCGGCAGTTCCTCCTCGATGCGCCTGAGGCCCTCCTCGGCGCTCGCGGCCATCACGGCGTGCTGTCCCGCCTGCTCGAGGTTCAGGGCGATGAGTTCCTGGATGGCGGGTTCGTCTTCGACGACGAGGATGCGGGCGGGCATGGAGTGTCCATCACGATCGTTGCGGGCATGTTACGGGCCGGCCGTGACAGCAAGGTTACAGGCCCGGGACGCCGGCCGCCGCCGCTAGATGCCGAGAACGGCGTCGATGCGCGGGTGGCGCACGTCGCAGAGCAGGCGCGCGAATTCCGTCTTCACCACGGCGTAGCACTCGCAGGTGCGCCCCTCCAGCCCCGCCCGGTCGAGCACCGAGATGTGGCCGCGCCGGTAGCGGATGTACCCGGCGTCCTGCAGCCTCCCGGCGGCCTCGGTGATGCCCTCGCGGCGCACGCCGAGCGCGCCGGCGATCAGTTCCTGCGTCATGACCAGCTCGCTGGAGGGCATCCGGTCGAGGGTCAGCAGCAGCCACCGGCAAAGCTGCTGCTCCACCGAGTGGTGGCGGTTGCAGGCGCCGGACTGGAAGATCTGCGTGACCAGCGCCTGCGTGTAGCGCAGCAGGAGCCGCTGCACCAGCCCGGCGCGATCGAATTCCTCCTTCAGGACCCGGCCCCCGAGCCGGTAGCCGCAGCCCGCGGTCTGCACGACGGCCGAGGTGGGCGAGCTGTCGGCCCCCATGAAGAGTGCGATGCCGACGACGCCCTCGTTGCCCACGCCCGCGACCTCCACGGACACCCCCGACGACAGGCCGTGCAGGAGCGACACGATGGCGGTGGTGGGGAAGTAGGCGTATTGCAGCGTGCAGCCCGGCTCGTGGAGCGTCTCGCCCAGCCGCATCGGGACCAGGTCCAGGTGCGGCGCCAGGCGCGCGAATTCCGCGTCGGGCAGGGCGGCGAGCAGGTGGTTCTGCGTCGGACTGTGCGGCGACTGGATGGCTGGCTTGGACATCGGCCGCGTCCTACTTCCCGCGTGGAAGCTCGATGCCGATGCCGCGGTAACCGATGAAGCGGCACGACTGGTCGAACATGGGCTCGCCGCTCACCTGGAACACCTGCTGCGAGCCGTCGGCATTGACGCGGCTGAAGGCATAGTCGAGGAACGGCTGCCGGGCGGCGATCATCGTCTGCAGCACCTCCCGCTCCGACTCGTTCCAGACCGGCATCCCGGCGTCGGTCCTGGCGCCCGCGAGGGAGTCGACGCGGATGCCGAGCATCTCCAGCACCGGGCCGGAGACGCGGGTGAAGTTCCCGGCGTCGTCCTGCTCCCAGTACCAGTCGGAGGCGAGCTCCGTCAGGCTGCGGAAGCGCGCCTCGCTTTCGCGCAGCTCGGCCGTGCGCTCCTGCACCGTCTTCTCGAGTTCCTTGCTGTAGCTTTCGAGCATCTTGTAGAGCAGCCGCACCTCCAGCATGTTGCGGATGCGCGTGCGGACTTCCACCAGGTCGAACGGCTTGCTGATGAAGTCCTTCGCGCCCGCCTGCAGGGCGCGCAGCTTGTGCCCCGGCTGCGCCGTGAGCACGATGACGGGCAGGTAGCCGTCGGCCTCGTTGGTCTTGAGCCCCTCCATCACCTGGAAGCCGTCGAGGGCGGGCATCTGCAGGTCCAGCAGGATCAGGTCGTAGGCGTTCCTGCGGTGCAGCGCGCAGACCTCCTGGGGGTTCATGGTCGAGGACACGCGGGTGTAGCCGGCCTCGCCCAGCAGCTGCTCGAGGAGGCGCACGTTGGATTCCTGGTCGTCGACGATGAGGATGCCGGCGTCGAGGATGGCGGATGCGGCGAGCTTCATGATCTTTCCAGTCGTTTTGCGCCCGCGGCCGTTGACCGCGTGGCGGAGGTCTCGAGGGCCGTGTCCAGCGTCTCCATGAACTCGTTCACCTTGATGGGCTTGGTCAGGTAGCGGAAGAACCCCGCCTCGAGGCCCCTCGCGATGTCGCGGGGGTTGGCGTTGGCGCTGAGCGCGAGCACGGGGATGTGCGCGGTGGCCGGGTCCTCGGCGAGGATGCGCATCGCGTTGACGCCGCTGATGCCCGGCAGGTTGATGTCCATCAGGATGACGTCCGGGCGGGCCTCGCGCGCTATCTCGATGCCGCGAAGGCCGTCCATGGCGCTCAGGAGGCGGATCCCCGGCCGGCGCGCGATGAGGTCCTCGACCAGCATCAGGTTGGCGGGGTTGTCCTCGACGTAGAGCACCGTGTGCCTCTGCCCTTCGGCGAGGGCTTGCACCCTTGCGGTGGTCGCAGGCTCGCCGGCGATCTTGGCGGGCCACCGCTCGGCCGCCTGGTCCAGCTCGAACCAGAACACGCTGCCCTTCCCGACCGTGCTTTCGGCGCCGATGCGACCGCCCATCAACTCGACCAGGCGCTTCGACACGACGAGCCCGATGCCCGTGCCTTCCTCCGCGTTCGCCTCCTGCCCGAGGCGGTTGAACGGCTCGAAGAGCTGGGCCAGCATCTCCGGGGCGAGCCCCTCGCCGTCGTCCCGGACGGAAAGGCGGAGACGCTCCGGCGAGGTGGCCACGCAGTCCACGACGACGCTGCCGCCCGCCCGGTTGTACTTGATCGCGTTCGACAGCAGGTTGATGAGAACCTGCTTCACCCGCGTGCGGTCGGCCTGGACCACGTACGGCAGGCCCGTGGGCGGGAAGGCCACGGTGACCGCGCGCTTCTGCGCCTGCGGCTCGATCATGGCCGCGCACTCGCGCATCACCTCGGCGAGCGACGTCGGCTCGAGAGAGAGCGAAAGCCGGCCCGACTCGATCAGCGCGAGGTCGAGGATCTCGTTGATCAGGTCCAGAAGGTACCAGCCGGCCCGCAGGATCTGGTCGATGCTGCGCTTCTGCGAGGGTGTCGGGGGCGGCTCGCCGGATTCGACGAGCTGCGCGAAGCCGAGGATCGCGCCCAGCGGCGTGCGCAGTTCGTGGCTCATGCGCGAGAGGAACTCGGATTTCGCGAGGTTCGCCTTCTCGGCCGCGGCCGTGGCGCCTTGCAGCTTCTCCTCGGCGAGCTTGCGCGCCGAGTTGTCGGTGCCGATCAGGAGATAGCCGATGATGGCGCTGGCGGCGTCGCGCAGCGCCGTGACCGACACGATGGCCGGGAAGCGGCTGCCGTCCTTGCGGATGTAGGTGAGCTCGTAGATGTCCTCGATGCCGCGCGAGGCCTTGAAGACCAGCGCCTCGAAGCCCGGCGTGATGGGGGTGGCGAGCTCCATGCTGAGGGCCTGCGCGCGCGCCCTCACTTCCCGCGGGTCGTGGATGTCGCTCGGGTTGATCCTGTTCACGACCTCGGCGGCGAGGTAGCCCAGCATGCGTTCGGCGCCGACGTTGAAGACCTGGATGATGCCCTTCTCGTCGGTGGCGATGATCGAGAAGTTGGCGCTCGTGAGGATGGCGCCCTGCAGGGCGCCCGTCTTGAGCAGCGCCTCCTGGCGGCGGACTTCGGTGATGCCCTCCGACCCGGTGGCTGCGTCGGGGACGGCGGGGGAGATTGCCTTGTTGGGCATGGACGGCCTTCGGTGGGGCAAGCGGGGCCGCGCGGCTGCGGCTCCCGTGGCCGGGAATGCGCGGCGCCCGTCCCGGAACAACGGCCCACTATCCCGCGTTTCCGCACGCGGCTCTGTACGGCAGGGCACATAGCGGCCGGCCGTACGGTCCAGTGGGTAGGTTCAGCCCGCCTTGCCGAACCGCTCCGCGACGCGGTCTGCCCGGTAGCGGAAGATCTCCCCGACCGTCGACTCGACCTTGCAGCCGGCCACGGTGGAGCCGAGCCACCCGGCGGGCAGCCGGTAGCGCACGACGTCGCGCATGA
>JAABQW010000126.1 GCA_011391275.1 Betaproteobacteria bacterium | reverse complement strand
GAACTTCGCTTCCCGCAGGCCACGGAGCACTTCTCCTGCGCGCTGGGGATCGCGATATCCGCCGAAGCCACGCCGCACCTCAACATGCTGCTGCGCCGCGTGCGCATGGACTCGAGCCGCGCCAACGACAAGCCGAAGGACCACTACAAGCGGCCGCGGCCCTTCATGGTGGCGAAGGAGCCGTCCTGCACGCCATCGGGGGACGCGAAGGCGAAGCCCGACTCGTATCCGTCCGGCCACGCCTCGATCGGCTGGGCCTGGGCGCTCACGCTGGCCGAGGTGGCCCCCGACCGCGCCGACGCGATCCTCGCGCGCGGGGTCGCCTACGGGCAGAGCCGGGTGGTCTGCGGTGTCCACTACCGCAGCGACGTGGAGGCGGGTCGAATCGTCGGGGCCGCCACCGTGAGCCGCCTGCACGCCGACCCAGTGTACGTCGCGCAGGTCGCGGCGGCCCGCAAGGAGGTCGAGGCGGCCCGCGCGGCGGGCTCGAAGCCCCCGCGCGACTGCGCGGCCGAAGCGAAGGCGCTGGCCGCCGACCGGTAGCCGCCAGACAAAAAGGGGTCAGATCCCTTTTCCGTTCGGCGGAAAAGGGATCTGACCCCTTTTTGTCTGGCGGCCCGGCGTTCACGCTGTCTGCCGACGTTGACCGGCGACTTGTCGTCCGGTCCAACGGCGTTCCCGAACTTCCCGGTATCCCGGTAAAATACCGATTTCCAGCCGGGGATTCGAAATGACCAAGTATGTCTTCGTGACCGGTGGCGTGGTCTCCTCGCTGGGCAAGGGCATCGCCGCCGCCTCCCTTGCCGCGATCCTGGAATCGCGCAAGATCAAGGTCACCCTCGTCAAGCTCGACCCGTACATCAACGTGGACCCGGGCACGATGTCGCCGTTCCAGCACGGCGAGGTGTTCGTCACCGAGGACGGCGCGGAAACCGACCTCGATCTCGGCCACTACGAGCGCTTCATCTCCTCGCGGATGAAGAAGCTCAACAACTTCACCACCGGCCAGATCTACGAGCGCGTCATCAACAAGGAGCGCCGCGGCGACTACCTCGGCGGCACCGTGCAGGTGATCCCGCACATCACCGACGAGATCAAGGTCTCCATCAAGGCCGCCTGCAAGGACGTCGACGTCGGCATCATCGAGATCGGCGGCACGGTGGGCGACATCGAGAGCCTGCCGTTCCTCGAGGCCATCCGCCAGATGGGCATCGAGGAGGGCCGCACCAACACCTGCTACATGCACCTCACGCTGGTGCCGCACCTCGCCAGCGTGGGCGAGATCAAGACCAAGCCCACGCAGCATTCGGTGAAGGAGCTGCGCGGCATCGGCATCCAGCCCGACATCGTGATGTGCCGCTCCGAGCAACCCGTCCCCGAGGAGGAGAAGAGGAAGATCGCCCTCTTCACCAACGTCGACGTGCGCTCGGTCATCTCCTGCTTCGACGTGGCCTCGATCTACAAGATCCCCACGATGCTGCACAAGCAGGGGCTCGACGAGATCGTGTGCAGGAAGCTCGACCTCGCCGCCTACCCGGCCGACCTGTCGATGTGGGACCGCATCGTCGACGCGCTGGAGAACCCGGAGCACGAGGTCGACATCGCGATGGTCGGCAAGTACGTCGACCTGCAGGATTCCTACAAGAGCCTGTCGGAGTCGCTCATCCACGCGGGCATCCACACCCGCACCCGCGTGAAGATCCACTACGTCGATTCCGAGCAGATCGAGGCCAAGGGCACCGGCGTGCTCGCGAACATGGACGCGATCCTCGTGCCCGGCGGCTTCGGCAAGCGCGGCATCGAGGGCAAGATCGCGGCGGTGCGCCACGCGCGCGAGAACAAGGTTCCCTACCTCGGCATCTGCCTCGGCATGCAGATCGCCGTGATCGAGGCCGCCCGCGACCTTTGCGGCCTGGAGGGCGCCAACTCCACCGAATTCGACCCCGACACGCCGCACCCGGTGGTGGCGCTCATCACCGAGTGGCAGGACCGCGACGGCAAGGTCGAGCGGCGCGACGCGAGCTCCAACCTCGGCGGCACGATGCGCCTTGGCGCGCAGCCGTGCAACGTGAAGAAGGGCTCGCTCGCGCACAAGATCTACGGCTCGGACGTCGTCTCCGAGCGCCACCGCCACCGCTACGAGGTCAACGACCAGTACGTGGCGCGGCTCGAGGCCGCGGGGCTCGCGATCAGCGCCCGCACCCAGACGGAGAACCTGGTGGAGATGGCCGAGCGGCCCGACCACCCCTGGTTCTTCGGTTGCCAGTACCACCCGGAATTCACCTCCACGCCGCGCTCCGGGCACCCGCTCTTCATCTCCTACGTGAAGGCGGCTCTCGAGCAGCACCGCAAGCGCGTCCCCGAGCCCGGGCTCAAGGTCATCGGCGGCGGAGCTGCGTGAGTGTGCCGGCGGTGGGGAGTGACGCTACCCAAAGACTCGGACACGGATGAACACGGATGAACACGGATAATTTCTGAATTCTCGGGAACGGCTTGCATGCAGGAACGACACCGTCATTGCAGGCACTGCGAGTCCAGACATCAGGAATCATCCGTGTTCATCCGTGTTCATCCGTGTCCGAGTCTTTGGGTGGCGTCACTCCCCGTTCATCCGTGTCCCAGTCTTTGGGCCGCATCACTCCCTCCCGTTCGCGCCATAGGAGAAGCATGAAACTCTGCGGATTCGAAGCCGGCCTCGACCACCCCTTCTTCCTCATCGCCGGCCCCTGCGTCGTCGAGAGCGAGCAGCTGCAGATGGACGTGGCCGGGCAGCTGAAGGAGATCACGGCCGCGCTCGGCATCCCGTTCATCTTCAAGTCCTCCTACGACAAGGCCAACCGCTCCAGCGGCAAGTCCTTCCGCGGGCCGGGCAGGGAGAAGGGCCTCGAGATCCTCGCCAAGGTCCGCAGGACCCTGGGCGTCCCGGTGCTCACGGACGTGCACACGGAGCAGGAAGTCGCGGAGGTGGCGAAGCACGTGGACGTGCTGCAGACCCCCGCGTTCCTCTGCCGGCAGACCGACTTCATCGTGGCCGTGGCATCCGCGGGGCTGCCGGTGAACATCAAGAAGGGGCAGTTCCTCGCGCCCCACGACATGAAGAACGTGGTGGACAAGGCGCGCGCGGCGAGCGGCCGGGACAACATCATGGTCTGCGAGCGCGGCGCCTCCTTCGGCTACAACAACCTCGTCTCCGACATGCGCTCGCTCGCGATCATGCGCGAGACGGGCTGCCCGGTCGTGATGGACGCCACCCACTCGGTGCAGCTGCCGGGCGGGCAGGGCACCTCCTCGGGCGGGCAGCGCGAGTTCGTGCCCGTGCTCGCGCGCGCGGCGGTGGCAACGGGTGTGGCCGGAGTCTTCATGGAGACGCATCCCGACCCCGCGAAGGCGCTGTCGGACGGCCCCAACGCCTGGCCGTTGCCGAGGATGCGCGAGCTCCTCGAGACGCTCCGGGAGATCGACGCGCTGGTGAAGCGGCGCGGCTTCGCCGAAGCCACGGTCACGGGCTGACGCCGGGCGGGCCGGCCCCGGACGCGCAGGCTCAGGAACTTCTCCCGACCCGGTGAACCCATGAAACTCCTCGTCCTCGGCGCCGGCGGCATCGGCGGCTACTTCGGCGGCCGCCTCGCCCAGGCCGGCGTCGACACCACCTTCCTCGTCCGACCGAAGCGCCGCGAGCAGATCGCGGCCAATGGCCTGGTGATCGAAAGCCCCCTGGGCGATGCCCGCATCGAGGCGAAGACGGTCGTGGCCGACGAGCTCCGGTCCGGCTACGACCTCGTCCTCTTCACGTGCAAGGCCTACGACCTCGATTCCGCCATGGACGCGATCGCGCCGGCGATGTCGAGCGGATGCGCCGTGCTGCCGATGCTCAACGGGCTGGCGCACCTCGACCGCCTCGACGGGCGCTTCGGCGCCGCGAACGTGATGGGCGGCACCTGCCAGATCAACGTGGGCCTTGCCCCCGACGGCACCGTGAGGCACATGGAACCGCTCAACCGCCTCCTCTTCGGGGAGCGCGACCGCTCGAAGCCGGCGCGCGCGAAGGCCCTGGCCGACTCACTAGCGGCGTCGACCATCGACTGGGCCTGGTCGGAGGACATCCTGCAGGACATGTGGGAGAAGTTCACCTTCCTCGCCGCGCTCGCCGCGACGACCTGCGTCTTCCGCGGCAACATCGCCGAGATCATGGCGGCCCCGGAGGGCAGGGCCATCGTCTCGCGGTGTTTCGAGGCCAACGTGGCGGTCGCGAAGGCGGAGGGGCACCCGCCCAGCGAGCGCATCCTCCAGTGGGCGGCCGAGCGCCTCACGCGCCCGGGCCCGCAGAGCGCCTCGATGCTGCGCGACATGGAGGCCGGCAAGCCCGTGGAGGCCGACCACATCGTGGGGCACATGCTCTCCCTCGCCCGGAAGCACGGCATCGACGACATGGTGCTCGCGATGGCGTACAACCATCTCAAGACCTACGAGGCTCGCCGCGCCGCGGACCGTTTCCTGTAGCGAGTGATGCGAGCAGTAAACCTTTGGAACACGGATGAACACGGA
>JAABQW010000125.1 GCA_011391275.1 Betaproteobacteria bacterium | reverse complement strand
GCTCTGCCCCTTGTCGAGGATCGCCATCTGCTCGTCGATGCGGAAGCCCATGCCGATGGCGCGCCGCAGCGCCACGCGCTCGGGCGCGAATCCCCCGATCGCGTTGGGCTTGCCGTCGATTGCGTCGGCCGTGTTGAACGTCGTGTAGGTGGTGTAGGCCACCTCGTCGGGCGTGACGTAGATGCCCGCCTTCGCGAGGTTGGGCGCGAGCTTTCCCCCGGGCAGCGCGGTGTTGGCGAAGTCCTCCGGCAGCGGCCGGATGTAGTCGTGCTCGCCGTTGAGGAACGCGAGCCAGCGCGGCTGCGCCTCGTCCACGACGTGGATCTCGATGCGCCCCGCGATCGGCAGGCGCCGTCCCTTGAGCCGGGCGTGGATGGCGCGGCTCGCCTCGTCGGGGCCGGGGTCGCCCGCGAACACCTCCTCGCGGTAGCCCGGGTTGGCCTCGAGCACGATGCGCGAGCCCTTCACCCATTCGGCGATGCGGTAGGGGCCGGTGCCCACGGGATGGTGGGAGATGTCCTGGCCATAGTGCTCGACCACCTCGCGCGCCAGCGCCGCCGTGGCCGGCATCGCCAGCACGTAGGGGAACGAATAGTCGGGGTTCGCGAGGCGGATGCGCACCGTGTAGCGGTCCGGCGCCTGCAGGCCCTCGATGGGGCGGTCGAAGTCGAAGCGCCCCGTCTGCTTCGCATCCTGCATGGCCGCGTCGGCGCCGAGGATCTTGCCCTCGACGAGGAAGAGCCACTGGCTGCGCAGCTTCGGGTCGAAAAGGCGCTTGATGGAATAGACGTAGTCGTGCGCGGTGAGCTCGCGCGGCTTGCCGCCGAAGGCCGGGTCGGGCGCGAAGAAGATCCCCGGGCGGATGCGCAGCGTGAAGGTTGCGCCGCCATCCGTGATCTCGGGGAGCGAAGCCGTGTTGCCGACGAGCTTCGCGGGGCGCGCGAGGAAGTCGTAGGCGAGCATCGGGTCGAAGATCGCGTGCGAGATGCTGCCGGAGGCCTCGTCGGACTCCGCGGCGGGGTCGAGCTTGGATTCCGCGCTGGGGTAGGCGGTGCGCACGACCTTGCGCGGGTCGGGCTGTGCCGCGGCGGGCGCGGCAAGGGCCAGGGCGAGGAGGGCGGCGGCCAGTCGCGCCAAGGCGGGGCGCGGCTTCAGTGCAGCGTGTGGAGCTGCGCCGCCTCGTCTTCCTCGGGCGGCGCGGCCTGTTCCGGGGGCGAGGCGTGGTGGACCGCGATGCGCCATCCCGAGTCGGTGAGGACGTAGACGTTGGTCGCGTTCACGAACTGCGGAGAGGACTCCGTGCCGGGCGCGGTGATCGCCTCCACGACCGAGCGCACCGCGACCGAGGGGCCGTCGAAGCGGCTCGCCTCGGACACGCGCACGTTGAGCTTCACGTTGGAGGTGAAGATCTGCATCCAGCTCTCGCGGACGGCCTCGAAGCCGGTGAGGCGCGGGCCCGAGGGGTGCACGCAGACGACGTCCTCGCCCTCGGCCCAGACCACCATCATGGCGGCGAGGTCGGCGCGCTCGAAGGCCTCGTAGAAGGCGGTCTCGGCGTCGTCGGGCGTGGGGAAGAGCTTGCGGGTGCGCGGGGGCATGGCGGATGGGCGGTTGGCGGGCGAATGATACCTTAGGCCCCTTCCCCCGCGCCCCTTCCCATCCCCCATAATTGCGACCTTCGCCCGCCCCAGGGGCGCTCCAGGGAACCGCCTTCCATGATCACTTTCTTCGTCAACGGCGACGTGGTGGACTTCCGCGCCCCCGACACGCCCCTGCTGTGGGCGCTCCGCGACCACCTCGGCCTCACCGGCACCAAGTTCGGCTGCGGCCTCTCGCAGTGCGGCGCGTGCACCGTGCACGTGAACGGCGAGGCCGCGCTTTCGTGCTCGCTCACCGTCGCGGACGTGAAGGGCAAGCGCATCACCACCATCGAGGGGCTTGCGCCCGGCAACGCGGTCGTGAAGGCGGTGAAGGGCGCGTGGGTCGACAAGGACGTGGTGCAGTGCGGCTACTGCCAGCCCGGGCAGGTGATGGCCGCCGTGGCGCTCCTCGCGAAGAACAAGTCGCCCTCCGAGGCCGAGATCGACGCCGCGATGGACGGGAACCTCTGCCGGTGCGGCACCTACCCGCGCATTCGCGAGGCCGTGAAGTCGGCCGCCGCGACGCTTCGCGGCAAGCGATAGGGGCGCGCCATGAAGCCACAGCAGCCAGGCATCTCCCGCCGCGCCTTCCTCAAGTCCTCCGCCGCCCTTGCCGGCGGCCTCGTCATCGGCTTCTGGATGCCGGAGCGCGGCGGCCTCGCCCGCGCCCAGGGTGCGCCGAAGGCCGCGAACCCCAACTCGTTCCTGCGCATCGCGAAGGACGGCACCGTCACCGTGATGGTGAAGCACCTGGAGTTCGGCCAGGGCGTGACCACGTCGCTCCCCATGCTGGTGGCCGAGGAGCTGGAGTGCGACTGGAGCAAGGTGCGCGCCGAGCTCGCGCCCGCGGCGCCGGAGTACTTCCACACGAGCTTCGGCATGCAGGGCACGGGCGGCTCGACGAGTGTTGCGGACTCCTGGACGCAGCTGCGCACCGTGGGCGCCCAGGCGCGCACGATGCTCATCAATGCGGCGGCCGCGCAATGGAAGGCGAAGCCGGAGGCCTGCCGCGCCGAGAAGGGCTTCGTCCTGGGCCCGGGCGGGCGCAAGGCCTCGTTCGGCAGCCTCGCGGAAGCGGCCGGGAAGCTCCCCGTGCCCGACAACGTCGCGCTCAAGAGCCCGAAGCAGTTCAGGCTCATCGGCAAGCCCATGCGCCGCCTCGACTCGGTGGAGCGCGTCAACGCGAAGACGGTCTTCGGCATGGACATGAAGCGGCCCAACCTGCACACCGCGCTCGTGGCGCACGCGCCGGTGTTCGGCGCGAAGGTGGTCTCGTTCGACGTGCAGAAGGTGCGCGACATTCCCGGGGTCACCCACGTGGTGCAGACCTCCCATGGCGTGGCCGTGGTGGCGAATACCTTCTGGGCGGCCAAGAAGGGCCGCGATGCGCTGGAGATCAAGTGGGACCTCGGCCCCGGCGTCGCGCTTTCCTCCGAAGGGCTGCGCGCGCAGTACGCCGAGCTTGCGAAGCAGCCGGGCCCGATGGCGAGGAAGGCCGCGGACCCCGCCGCGCTGAAGGCCGCGGCGAAGACGATCGTTGCCGAGTACGAGGTGCCGTTCCTCGCGCACGCGCCGATGGAGCCGCTCAACTGCACCGTGGAGTTCCGCGGCGATTCCGCCGAGGTGTGGTGCGGCTCGCAGTTCCAGACCGTCGACCAGGCCGCCGCCGCCAAGGCGATGGGGCTCACGCCGGAAAAGGTGACCCTGCACACGTTGCCCGCCGGCGGCGGCTTCGGCCGGCGCGCCAACCCCGCCGCCGACTACGTGACCGAGGCCTGCGAGATCGCGCGCGACGTGAAGGTGCCCGTCAAGGTGGTCTGGACGCGCGAGGACGACATCCGCGGCGGCTACTACCGCCCGATGTACGTGCACCGCGTGGAAGCCGGCCTCGACGCGAAGGGCGCGCTCGTCGCCTGGAGCCACGCCATCGTCGGCCAGTCGATCATCACCGGGACCTCGTTCGAGCCCTTCATGGTCAAGGACGGCATCGACGTCACTTCCGTCGAAGGGGTGAGCGACACGCCCTACGACATCCCCAACATGGCCGTGACGCTGCACTCGCCGAAGTCCCTCGTGCCCACGCTCTGGTGGCGCTCCGTGGGGCACTCGCACACGGCCTTCGTGATGGAGACCATGGTCGACGAGATGGCCGCCGCCGCGGGCGAGGACCCGGTCGCCTTCCGCCGCAAGCTGCTGGCGAAGCACCCGCGCGTCGTCGCCACACTCGACCTCGCCGCGCAGAAGGCCGGCTGGGGAACGCCCCTGCCCAAGGGGCGGGCGCGCGGCGTCGCGGTGCACGAGTCGTTCGGCAGCGTCTGCGCGCAGGTGGCCGAGGTCTCGATCGAGAAGGGCGCGGTGAGGGTGCACCGCGTCGTCGCCGCCTTCGACTGCGGCCTCGTCGTGAACCCGATGACGGTGGAAGCCCAGGTCCAGGGCGCCATCGCCTTCGGCCTTTCCGCCGCCCTGCACGGTGCCATCACCATCAAGGACGGCAAGGTGCAGCAGTCCAACTTCCACGACTACCCGGTGCTGCGCATGAGCGAAATGCCGAAAGTGGAGGTGCACCTCGTCCCCACCACGGCCGACAAGCCCACCGGCGTGGGCGAGCCCGCCACCCCGCCCATCGCCCCGGCCGTCGCCAACGCGATCTTCGCCCTCACCGGCAAGCGACCCCGGACGTTGCCGTTGCGCAACACGCAGTGGGGCTGAACGGGCTGGTTACTCGAGCAGGCCGACCTTCCCGGACGTCGCCCCGGGGCAGCGCACTCCGGGCCCACCGTCGCCGATACGAGGGGCCACCGCGTCGCCTTTCCCCGACGTCACCGTGAGCCACCGCTGCGGGAGGGGTTCGAGGCATGGCGGCAGAATTCCTCGGCATGCGACCGTCGGGATGGGGCAGCGACAGC
>JAABQW010000124.1 GCA_011391275.1 Betaproteobacteria bacterium | reverse complement strand
CTCGTCCATGGCGGCCTTCGCGTCCTTCTTGCCCATGATCACGGCCTCGATCTCTTCCTCGATCACCTCGCGGCCCTGCACGAAGTTGCCGAAGCGCAGGCCCTTGGAATTGGCCGTCGCCGGCTTGTTCGTGAGCTGCTTGATCGCGATGTCGGCGCCCGGGTTCTTGTCGTAGAAGCCGGACTTGCGGGTCATCTCGTAGGCCGCATAGGTGATCGGCACGTAGCCCGTGCCGGTGTGCCATTCCATCTGGATTTCCGGCTTGGAGAGGAACGCGAAGAACCTGGCCACGCCCTTGTAGGCGTTGTTGGTCTTGCCGCCCATCACCCAGAGCGAGGCGCCGCCGATGATGGAGTTCTGCGGCGCGCCCTTGACGTCGTCATGGTAGGGAATCATGTTCACCGACCAGCCGAACTTGGCCGTGCGGCGGATGTTGGCCTGCGCGCCTGTGGACGAGGTGAGCATCGCGCACTCGCCACTCGCGAACTTGGCCTCGGCCTGGTTGGTGCGGCCGGCGTAGGTGAGCAGGCCCTTCTTCGCCATGTCGCCCAGCATCGCGATGTGCCGCACGTGCAGGGGGGAATTCACCTTGAACTCGGTGTCCATCCCGCCCATGCCGTTTTCCTTCGTGCCGATGGGCACGTTGTGCCACGCCGAGAAGTTCTCGATGTGCATCCAGGACGGCCAGCCGGTCGTGTAGACGCAATTCTGCCCGCCGGCCTTGAGCTTCTCGGCCGCCGCGTTGAACTCCTTCCACGTCTTCGGCGCCTTTTCCGGGTCCAGCCCCGCCTTCTTGTACGCGTCCTTGTTGATGTAGAACACGACGGTCGAGCTGTTGAACGGGAAGGACAGCATGTTGCCCTTGCTGTCGGAGTAGTAGCCCGAAACGGGGCCGATGTAGACCTTCGGGTCGAACGGCTCGTCGGCGTCCTTCATGAGCTTGTAGACGGGAACGACGGCGCCCTTGCCGGCCATCATCGTGGCGGTGCCGACCTCGAAGACCTGGAGGATGTGCGGCGCGTTGCCGGCGCGGTAGGCGGCGATCGCGTTGGTCATCGATTCCGGGTAGCTGCCCTTGTACGAGGGCACGACCTTGTAGTCCTTCTGGCTGGCATTGAACTTGTTGGCCAGGTCGTTGAGCTTGTCGCCCAGCGCGCCACCCATCGAGTGCCACCACTGGATCTCGGTCTGGGCTTGCGCGCCGGTCGCGGTGAAGGCGGTCGCGATGAGGGCCGCCAGCAGGGATTTGCGGGTCATTGAGCGTTTCTCCATGGAATGGGTGACTCGGGTTGGTCAGGTCGCTCTGCCACGGGGTTTCGCGTGGCGGCCCCGTGGCCAGTCTCACTTCGGTGGACCAATGTTACCCCGGCCGGCCAGGAGGCGCTTCCGCGTTTTGTGACGCAGCGCAACAAACTTTCCGAAAGTCCGCCGCCCCGGGAGGGCGGCCGCGACGAGGATCCCGTCGCGGGGGCCAGCCGCAGCCGGGACCGGCCCGCGCCGCGCTACTGGCCGTCCTTCCGGATGAACGAACGCAACGACCCCAGCAGGCCGCGCTTCTCCTCGGCGGGCTCCGCCTTGGGCGCAGCCTTGTGCACGGCGTACTGCGGCTCGGCCTTCGGCCGGGGTGCCGTCGCCGTGGCGGAGCGCTGGTTGAGCGGGGAGCGCTTGACGAGCTCGGCCCAATCGCTGGGCCGGCCGATGAAGTACTTGGCGAACTCCTCCACGGCCTTCTCGTTGAACTCGAGCGCCATCAGCTGGAAGACGTCGATCGTGAAGTCGCCGACGTTCTTCGTCATGATCTTCAGCCGGCCGGACTCGTGGTCGCCCTCGAACTTGGCCTGGATCCGGAAGTCGCACGTCACCTGGAAGATCTCGTGGGTGATGACCTTGCGCTGGTCCCGGTACTGCTCGCTCTTGTGCTCGATGTTGAACTGCCAGAGGATGTCCCGGAACTTCTCCATGTCGTCCGGGCCCTTCTTGATCGTGAGCACCTGCTCGGAGGCGGCGCGCGCCGCCAGGTGGACCTCGCCGTAGTAGTCCTTGTCGATGAAGTGCTTGGTGCGGAAGTCGGCGAAGAAGTCCTTGAAGTAGAGGCCGGTCACGTCGCCGACCGTCGGCAGCACGTAGGTGAAGGGGCACGGCATCTTCACCACGTTGAGCTGCTTGCCCAGGTCGTTCATGTAGAGGAAGGCGCGCCGCAGGGCGTGGTCGACCGCCACGGCGTTGGCCCGCATGCTCTCGGTCCGGTCGACGTCCTGCGCCTTGACGGCGTCTGCCTGCTTCTTGAGATCGTCCAGAAGTCCCAATGGATGCTCCTTTGCGGCCGTGCGGGGCCAGGCGCGAATTTTAACTTATGATGGCCCTGCCGGGAGCCCCATCAATGAAAGCCATCCTCGCCCTCGACCAGGGAACGACCAGCTCCCGCGCCATCGTCTTCGATCGCGCCGGGGTGCCGGTCTCCGTAGCCCAGCAAGAATTTCGCCAGATATTCCCCCAGCCCGGCTGGGTCGAGCACGATCCCGAGGAGATCTTCGCCACGCAACGCGACGTCGCCGCCCGGGCGCTCGCGGCGGCGGGGCTCTCGCGCCGGGACGTGGCGGCCATCGGGATCACCAACCAGCGCGAGACCACGGTGCTGTGGGACCGCGCCACCGGCCGCGCGCTCGCCAACGCCATCGTCTGGCAGGACCGACGCACCGCGTCCCGATGTGACGCGCTGCGTCATGCCGGCCACGAAGCCGGCATCCGCGACCGGACCGGCCTCGAGATCGACGCGTACTTCTCGGGGACGAAGCTCGCCTGGCTGCTGGACACGATCCCCGGCGCCCGCGCGCGCGCCGATCGCGGCGAGCTCGCCTTCGGCACCATCGACTCGTGGCTCGCCTGGCGGCTGACCGGCGGCGAGGCCCACGTCACCGACGCGAGCAACGCCTCGCGCACCCTCCTCTTCAACATCCACGACCTGGACTGGGACGACGAGCTCCTCGCCATCCTCGACATCCCCCGCGCCCTTCTGCCGCGAATCGCGGCCGCGGGCGAGGTCGTCGGTGCCACGCGCTGCGCCGGCCTCCCCGAAGGCATCCCGATCGCCAGCCTGGCGGGCGACCAGCAGGCGGCCCTCTTCGGCCAGGCCTGCCACCGGGCGGGCCTGGCCAAGAACACCTACGGCACCGGCTGCTTCCTGCTGATGAACACGGGCGAGAGGCCCGCGGTCTCGCGCAACCGCCTGCTCACCACGGTGGCGTGGCGGCGCGACGAGGGGGCGCACTACGCCCTCGAGGGCGGGGTGTTCATCGGGGGCGCGGCCGTGCAGTGGCTGCGCGACGGCCTGGGGATCATCGCGAAGTCGGAGGACGTGGGGCCGCTCGCGGCGAGCGTGCCGGACGCCGGCGGCGTCTTCTTCGTGCCGGCGCTGGCCGGCATGGGCTCGCCGCACTGGGACCCGCACGCGCGCGGCACCATCGTGGGCCTCACGCGCGGCTCCACGGGGGCGCACCTCGCCCGCGCCACCCTCGAGGCGATCGCCTTCCAGAGCGCCGAGCTGCTGCGTGCGATGACCGCCGACTCCGGAATCGAGCTAGCCGAGCTGCGCGTCGACGGGGGCGCCACGGCCAACGATCTCCTGATGCAGATACAGGCCGATCTCCTCGGCGTGCCGGTCGTGCGCCCGCGCGTGACGGAGACGACGGCGCTCGGCGCGGCCTACATGGCGGGGCTCGCGGTGGGTTTCTGGGAGGACGAGTCGGAGATCGCCGCGCTCTGGGCGCGCGACCGCGTCTTCGAACCGCTCATCGGGAGCGACGAGGCCGCCACGCGCCTCGCGCAGTGGCGCCGCGCCGTCGAGCGCTCGCGCGACTGGGCCCGGGACTAGCCCGCGGCGCCGGGCACCGTGTCCGGCACCACCGGATCGGCGCGCAGGAAAGTTCGCCGGTAGTGGCGCAGCTCCTCGATGGACTCGTGGACGTCTGCGAGCGCCTCGTGCTTCGATTCCTTCACCACGCCCGCGAGCACGTCGGGGCGCCAGCGCCGCGCCAGCTCCTTGAGGGTGGAGACGTCGACGATCCGGTAGTGCAGGTACGACTCGAAGGCGGGCATGTAGCGCGCCATGAAGCGCCGGTCCTGGTGCACGGTGTTGCCGGCCAGGGGGGCGGTGCCCGCCGCCACGTGGCCCTTCAGGAAGTCGAGGATCATCGCCTCCACGTCGGCATCGCTGAACTTCGAGGCGCGCACCTTGTCGATCAACCCTGACCGGCCGTGCGTGCCCTTGTTCCAGGAGTCCATCGCGTCCAGCACCTCGTCGGGCTGGTGGACGACCCAGACCGGGGCCTCGGCGATCGTGTTGAGCTCGCCGTCGGTGATGACGATGGCGACCTCGAGGATGCGGTCGCGGTCGGGAACGAGTCCCGACATTTCCATGTCGACCCAGACGAGCGGTGCGTTGTCCTGTGCCATAAAATGAGAGAGTGTTGGGGCGCCCGGATTGTGTCACGCGGCGGCCCCTCCCACCATACGCCTTGAGCCACTTTTCCACGATCTTCGTCGCTTTCG
>JAABQW010000123.1 GCA_011391275.1 Betaproteobacteria bacterium | reverse complement strand
ACCCGCACGCCGCCGCCGGAAAGCGTGGCCCCGGCGAGCGAGGCGACCTCCTCGAGCGTCTGCGCCACGACGTGCTCGACGCGGGCGGCGCGCGAGGCGGCCGCGAGGTCGCAGCCGTGCGGCGTGCCGAAGAGCGGCTCGAAGTGCGCCTCGTGCCGCGCCACCGGCAGGTGCGAGAAGATGCCGCCGCCGCCGTTGTCGAGGAGCAGGATGGCGAGCGGCGTGCGCAGATCGCGCGCGCTGCGCAGCCCGCCGGCATCGTGCAGGAAGGCGAGGTCGCCCGTGACGAGAAGCGTGGGCTTGCCGCTGCCCAGCGCCACGCCGATGGCCGACGAGACGATGCCGTCGATGCCGTTGGCGCCGCGGTTGGCGAACACCTCCACGCCGCCCGGCAGTTCGCCCGCGTACATCTCGCCCCAGCGGATCGGCATGCTGCTGGAAAGGAAGAGCGCTGCGCCTTCCGGCAGGGCGCTGCAGGCGGCCGCGAGCGCCGCGGCCTCGCGCGGGGCGGCGTGCACCAGGGCGCGTGCGCCCTCCTCGCCCGCGCGCAGGGCGGCCACCCAGTCGTCGTCGCGCGCGCCCTTCTTCACCTGGGAAGCGAGCAGCTCGCACAGCGCGGCGCCCGCGGCCACGACCACCTCGCCCACGATGCCGTCGGGATCGCGCCGCCGCTCGTCGGGCTGGATCGCGACGAGGGGGGCGCGGTGGCGCGCGAGCCAGGTCGCGAGCGTCTTCGACGTCGGGATGCCGCCCACGCGCAGGACGAAATCCGGCGCGAGCGCGGCCACCGCCTCGTCGCGCAGGAGGATATCCGCATGGGCGCAGAGGAGCGCGCCATCGGGCACCGGCTCGCCGCGCAGCCCCGAGGCGATGTCGGCGAAGACGGGCGCTCCCGCGGCACGCGCAAGGGCCAGCACCGCCCACGCATCGACGGCGGCCACCGCACCGGGCCCGGCGACGATGAGCGGGCGGCGCGCGGCCCCGAAGCGCGCGACGAGCGACGCCAGCGCCTGCAACCCCGGCATGCCAGGCTGGCGAGGCACGATCGCCGTCAGCGACTCCGCGAGCCGCGCCGCGATGGCGGACCACTGCTCCTCGCACGACGCCATGTCCTCCGGCCCGGGCACCAGCGGCTCGCGATACGGCACGTTCAGGTGCACGGGTCCCGCGGCGCCGGCCATCGCCTGCTCGCAGGCCTCGCGCGCAGCCTGCGCCGCCGCGTCCACCGTCGCGCCCGCGTCGTCGGGGCACGGCAGGTCGCGGAAGGCGCGCACGTGCGTGCCGAACAGGCCGATCTGGTCGATGGTCTGCGCCGCACCCGTGCCGCGAAGCTCCGGCGGGCGGTCGGCGGTCAGCACCACCAGCGGCACGCAGGCGAGGAAGGCCTCGGCCACCGCGGGCAGGTAATTGGCGGCCGCGGTCCCGGAGGTGCACGCGAGCGCCACCGGCGCGCGCGTCGCCTTGGCGATGCCGAGGGCGAGGAAGGCGGCGCTGCGCTCGTCGACCTGGACCGTCACCGCGAGGCGCGGCTCGAGGTGCGCGGCGATGGCGAGCGGGGAGGAACGCGAGCCCGGGCTCAGGCAGAGGTGGCGGACGCCGCCGGCGAGCAGCCCGGCAACGAGAGCACGCCCCTGCAGGAGGTTGGCGCGCGCCGTGTCCTTGCCGCCGGGCGCGCCGCCGCCCGCAAGGGTCACGCGCGCTCCGCGAACAGCTGGATGAACGAAGCCGCCTTGCGCCCGGTCTCGTCCCACTCGGCGTAGGGATCGGAGCCGCGCACGACGCCGGCGCCGCCGAAGGCCGTCATGCGTGCGCCGCGCACGATGCCGGAGCGGATCGCCACCGCGAAGTCGGCCGCGTCGTGGCCGATCCAGCCCACGAGCCCCGCGTACCAGCCGCGCGAGCGCCCCTCGAGCTCGTGGATCAGGTCCATCGCGCGAAGCCGCGGCGAGCCGCCCACCGCCGGCGTGGGGTGCAAGTCCTCGATGAGCTCGCTCAGGCTCACGCCCGGGCGGAGCCGGGCGCGGATGGGACTCCACAAATGCATGACCTCGGCGAGCGTCAGGATGCGCGGCGCGGCCGGCGACTCCACGGCGCACACGTGCGGCGCGATCGCCGCGAGGATCTCCTCGAGGACGATGCGGTGCTCGCGGCCGTCCTTCTCGCTCGCCAGCAGCGCGGCGGCGTTGCGCGCCTGCGCCTGCTCGCCGGCGCCGCGCGCGATCGTCCCCGCGAGGCAATCGCAGGCGATGGCCGCGCCGTCCTGCGCCACGAGCCGCTCGGGGCTCGCCCCCATGAACGCCGAATCGCCGTCGAAGCGCAGGCAGAAGCGCAGCCCGTGCGGCTCGCGCTCGTGGACGAGGCGGTGCAGCTCCCAGCAGTCGATGGGCTGCTCGGCATCGAGGAGGATGTCGCGCGCGAGCACGACCTTGCGCACGGCGCCCGCGTCGATCGCGCGCAGCACTTCCTGCACGGCGTGCGTCCAGCGGCTGCGCGACTGCTCAGGCACCGTCTCGCGCACGCGGATGGGCATGGCGGGCGCGGCCGGCTCCCGCGCGGCCTCGCGAAGCCGCTTCAGGATGCGCTGCGCCTGGGGCTCCGGCGTGCCAAGCACCGTGACCTCGGTGCGCCCCTGCGCCTGGCGCAGGAACACGCGGGGCAGGACGAAGCGGGCCGCCTCGCCGCCCGGCCAGGCCGGGTCGGCGCCGTGGCGCGGGTCGAAGGCGATGCCGCCGAAGTAACGCACGGCGGCGGGATCGGGGGCGAGGCTCGCCATCACCTTCAGCCGCTCGCGCGCCCGCGCCACGACCTCGTAGGCCGACGCGAAGCCCGAGCCGGCGGGTGCGGAAATCGAGTCGATCTCGCCCAGCGCCAGCCAGCGCTCGCCGCCCGCGGACGAATCCGACCAGGCGATCTGCGGCAGGAAGGGCGCACGCGCCCCCAGCCGCGCGGGGAGCGCGTACAGGTCGTCGCAGTCGAGGGTCGCGCGGACGCCGACGGCGGCGAGGCCGGGCCTGAGCGCCGGCGTCGACGTCACCACGTCATCCACGGGATCCTCCGACCTCTGTGTCCGGGTCTCGCGCCAAGGGGGCCGGTCGCCTGCGTTGTAAGGATTCGAATTATACAAACCGGGCCCGCCGCGCACCTGCGGAGAATCAATCGGCCCCGGCCGGGGAGTGCATTAGAAAACCTATCGCGTCGGTTTCGGAAATCTCGGTTGTCGCCCGTTACGCTGCAGCGCAGCATTTCCCCATCGAAGCGCGGCCTCGGCTGTCGGGGCATGCGCGCAAACCCGAGAGAAATCGCCATGCGCCTGAAAGTCTCCTCTTCCAAGGTCGTCCTCAACCCCGGCCAGGTCCTCACCATCGACGACGCGAAGGGCGTGCACATCCGCCCGGTCGGCGCCAAGGTCTGGGTGACCGAGGAGGGCGATTGCAGCGACTTCGTGGTCAATCCCGGCGAGGAGTTCGTCGTCTCCCGCAAGGGCCGCACCGTCGTGCAGGCCATCGACACCACCTGGGTCGACCTGCAGGAAGCCGCCTGACCCGCTGCCCCCCACGAGGGGGCCGCAGGAAGTAGAAAAGGGGTCAGATCCCTTTTTCGCGTGATTGCCGCGGAAAAGGGATCTGACCCCTTTTCTACGCCCCCTTTTTCTCGCCCCTCTCCCGCGCGAGTTCCCGCTGGAGCCACGCCACGAAGGCCTGCGCCTCGGGACGCGCGTCCGCTCCCGGCGCGTAAATCGCGTGCACCGCCCGCGGGATGCGCAGGCGCTTGCCGAACAGCGGCACGAGCCGGCCTTCCTCGATCAGGGACTCGACGAGAGTGAGGCGGCCAAGCGCCACCCCCTGGCCGTGCACCGCCGCGTTCACCACCTGGTCGTACTGGTCGTAGGTGAGCGAGCCCCCGGGCACGAGGTCGGGGACGCCGTTGGCCTCCAGCCATGCCGCCCAGGTGAGCCAGGGCCAGAGGCCCTGCGAGTTGTGCAGGTTGAGCATCACGTGGTGGCGCAGGTCCTCGGGCTTCTCGAGGGGAGCGGTGGCCTCCTTGAGGTAGGCGGGGCTTGCCACGGGGCACATCCGCTCGCCCACCAGCTTCACCGCCCCCGGCGGCTCCTTGCCCGACGGGATGTCGCGGATCGCCACGTCGATGCCCTCGCGCGCCAGGTCCAGGACCAAGTGTGTCGCGGCGATGCGCACGTCGATGCCCGGGTGGGCCTGGCGGAAACGCCCGAGGCGCGGCACGAGCCAGATCGAGGCGAACGAGACGGTGGACGTCACGGTGAGCACGTGCCCGCGCGCGGACTCGCGAAGGCGCAGGGTGGCCGCACGCAAATCGGTGAGCGCCGCGGCCGCCGCCCGGTAGTAGGCCTGCCCGGCTTCCGTGAGTGCCAGCGCCTTGTGGCGCCGCTCGAAGAGCTTCACGCCCAGGAATTCCTCCAGCGCCTGCACTTGCCGACTCACCGCCGACTGGGTGACGAACAGCTCCTCGGCGGCCAGCGTGAACGAAAGGCGGCGCGCCGCGGCCTCGAACCCCTTCACCAGGTCGAGCGGGGGCAGCGGGCGGTTGGGGTTA
>JAABQW010000133.1 GCA_011391275.1 Betaproteobacteria bacterium | reverse complement strand
CATCAAGACGGTCGCGGACCTGAAGGGCCTGAAGTTCCGCACTTCGGGCCTGGCGGTGGACATGTTCAACGAGCTGGGGATGTCCACGGTGCAGATGGCGCCGGCCGACATCGTCCCCGCGATCGACCGCGGCGTGCTCGACGGCGCCGAGTTCGCGAGCGCCACCGACGACCGCATCATGGGGTTCCCGGACGTGGCGAAGTACTACTTCCAGCAGAGCTACCACATGTCCAACAACTTCTGCGAGGTGATGTTCAACCGCAAGAAGTACGACGCGCTTCCCGAGGACATCAAGCTGATCCTCAAGCACGCCGCCCACGCCGCCAGCGCCGACGGGCTGTGGAAGGAGATGCACCGCATGTCGCAGGACCTGATCGAGCTGCAGCAGTCGAAGAAAGTGTCGGCTTTCATCACCCCGAAGCCGATCCTCGACGCGCAGCTCAGGGCCTGGAACAACGTGGTGAAGAAGCGCTCCGGGGAGAACCCGCTCTTCGCCAAGGTGGTCGAGTCGCAGAAGTCGTGGGCGAAGCGCGTGATGTACTGGCACAACACGGTGCAGGTCGACCAGAAGGCCGGCTACGCGCACCACTTCGGGAAGGGGCCCATCGCATGAGCGCCGACGTTTCCGCGGCCCCCGCGCCCGAGCGGCTGCACGGCCACCTCGAGCCCACGCCCGGCGGGTCGGTGTACCTGAAGCCCGCCGACATGGAGTGGAAGCCCTCGCAGTTCGAGGGCATCGAGATCAAGGTGCTCTACGAGGACAAGTCGCGCGGCGAGATGACCTGCCTGCTGCGCTGGCAGCCGGGGACGACGCTGCCCTTCCACAAGCACCCGGAGATCGAGCAGACCTACGTGATCTCGGGGTCCTTCTCCGACCACGACGGCATCGCGCGCGCCGACGAGTTCGTGTGGAGGAAGCCGCAGTCGATGCACGAGACCCATTCCGCCGAGGGCTGCGTGATCCTCGCGATCTACAGGAAGCCCAACATCTTCCGCAACAGCGCCGGGTTCGAGCCCGGGGCCAAGCGCATCAAGACGGACCGGGCGCCGGTGACTCCCCAGGCGAAGGCCTGAGGACGGCGCACCCCCGCAACAGGCAACCGCAACGCGAAACGGAGAGACAAGCATGTCGAAAGCAGAGGAAAAGCTGGCCGCGCTCGGCCTGGAGCTGCCCGAGGCCGCGGCGCCAGTCGCGAACTACGTGGGCCACGTCGTGAGCGGCAAGACCGTGTACATCTCGGGGCAACTGCCCTACCGCAACGGCAAGCTCGCCTACACGGGGCGCCTGGGCGCCGGCGTGATGATCGACGACGGCTATGCCGCCGGCCGCCAGTGCGGGCTGAACATCCTCGCCCACCTGAAGGTCGCCTGCGGAGGCGACCTCGACCGCGTCGCGCGCGTGGTGCGCCTGGGCGGCTTCGTGAACTGCACCCCGGAGTTCAACGACGCGCCCAAGTGCGTGAACGGCGCCTCCGACCTCATGGTCGCGGTGTTCGGCGAAGCGGGGCGGCATGCGCGCGCGGCCGTGGGCGTGGCGTCGCTGCCCGCCGGCGCCGCCGTCGAGGTCGACGCGATCGTCGAGCTGAAGTAGGGACCCGCCGTGAACCCGAAGATCCGCTACTACGGCTGGTCCGCCCTGTCCATCGAGGCGAGCGCCGGCAACCTGTTCTTCGACCCCTTCTTCCGCGAGTATTGCGGCGCGCGCTGGTACGGGCTCGACGACTTCGCGCACGCGAACGTGGTCTGCGTCACCCACGGCCACGAGGAGCATTACCTGGACACCCCCGCCGTCGTGGCCCGCAGCGGCGCCGACGTGGTGGGAACGAAGGCGATCTGCGACTACCTGCGCTTCAGGAGCCGCGTGCCGCGCGAGCGGCTGCATCCGGTGCAGCCCTTCGAGCCGGTCGAGGTGCGCGGCTTCGGCATCACCACCTTCAACTGGCAGCACCGCGACATCAACCTGTGGAAGGCGCTCACCAAGGCGGTATTCCAGGGCAACGCGACGCAGCTCGCGTGGGCGTGGTCGAGCGCCACCAACGCGCCCTTCTATTCCGACTACACGGGCTTCCACGTCACGCTGCCGGGCGGGCTCACGGTCCTCAACTACAACGAGGGCTTCAACACCAAGATGACCGACGCGGAGATCGCCGCGATCGGCTCGCGCCTTCGCACCGACGTGCTGCTGGCCGGCATGCAGCTCGACTTCACCGAGGACGTGGCGCGCGGCGCGGCCGCGCTCGACCCGAAGATCGTGGTGCTCTATGCCCCGCACGACCACTTCCACCGCATGATGGGCGTCTCCTCCTCGCCATGGCACGAGTTCAAGGCGGCGGTCGAGCGGCGCCTGCCGAACGCGAAGGTGGTCATCGCGGAGCCGGGCACCTCGATCGACGCGGTGACGGGCGAGGCGACCCGCACGACCCCGGCGCTGGCGGCCGCCTAGGCCCGGCTCAGGCCTGCGGGGGCGTGCCGCGGCGCCCGAGGCCGCTCGCGAGGCTCGCGGCCACGATGAGCGAGCCGCCGATCCAGTCCTGCGCCCGCAACGTCTCTCCCGCGAGCCAGTACGCGGCGAACGCGGCCACGACCAGCTCGAAGAGCAGGATCACGATGGCGCGGTTGGCCGGCACGCGCGACAGGCCGTACTGCAGCGCGAGGCTCATGGCCACGAGGGCGAGGCCCAGGGGCAGCCATACGCCCCAGGTGACGGAGGCCACGCGCATCGCCGCGTCGGTGGTCGTCGGAGCCCAAGGGAGGTAGAGGATCGCGGCGGCGGTCACGCCGCCCCAGATCGCCAGCGACTTGGTGGTGTCGCGAAGGTCCGGGAGCGCGCGCACCAGCACGTTGCCGAGCGCGAAGAGGAACCCGGCGGCCACCCCGAGCCACTCCGCCCGCGACGAAGGCCAGGGCACGCCGAGCCCCGGGTGCCAGAGCATCACCGCGGCCCCCGCCATCGCGATGGCCATCACGGCGCCGCCGCGCGCGTCGAGCCGCTCGCCGAGGAGGACGTGCGCGAGCGGCACCGTCCACAGCGGCGCGAGGTAGAAGAGCAGCAGCACGCGCATCACCTCGCCCTCGAGCACGCCGATCACGTAGGCGAGGTTGCTCCAGCCGATGGCGAACCCCATGGCGAGGCAGGCCCACGGCGCGCGCATCACGTCGCGCCAGTGGCCGAGGAAGAGCGCGGTTCCCACGACGAGCGCCACGCCGTAGGTGAGCGCGGAGGCCCACGCCCCGTCCAGCCCCGCGGCGCCCAGCAGGCGATAGGGATACCACGCCACGCCCCAGAGGGAGGCGCCGGCAAGGAGCGAGACGACGGGGAGCGAAGGGAGGCGGAGCACTTTCAGGCATCATTCTACCGTCCCCCCCGCCGCCTCCCGATGACCGGTTCCGCCATCCTGCACGTCACGAGCCTCCTGGGCGGCGGCGTGGACCGGCACGTGCGCGACCTGGTGCGCGGGATCGATCGCGCGCACCTCGTTTGGCACGCGGGCGACGGCGCGGACGTGATCGAGGACGCGCGCGCGAAGAGGTATTTCGCGCTCGCCGAAGGCGCCGCGGGCGACGGGCTGGCGAGCTGGCTTCGCGGCCGTCGCGTGGGCCTCGTGCACCTGCACCAGCTCACGCGCGCGCCATGCGAGCGTGCGGAGTGGGCATGCCGCGCGCTCGGCGTGCCGCGCATCGCCACGCTGCACGACATCCTCTTCCTGCGCCCCGACGCCTTCGCGGCCCGCGACCCGCTGGAGCCCGATCGCGCGTGGCTCGCCGGGACTTCGCGCGTGCTCGCCGGCTCGGCCGCCGTTCTCGCCCCCTCGCGCTGGCTGGCCGACCTCGCCGCGGCCCGCATTCCCGGCCTGCGCGTGGACGTCGTTCCCAACGGCTCCGCGGCGCCTGGCACGGCGTCGGGCACCGCAAGCGCGCGCGAGGACTTCGCGCGGACGAGGCCCGCCCGCGTGGTGGCGCTGCTGGGCGCGATCGGCCCGCACAAGGGAGGAGACCTGCTGGAGGACGTCGCGCGGCGGCTGGAGGGCAGCGACATCGCCCTCGTCGTGATCGGCTATCTCGAGAACCGGTTCCACGCCGGATGGCACATTCCCGGCCGGCTCTTCGTGCACGGGGCCTACGCCGAGGCCGACGCCGGCGCCCTGCTGCGCGCGTACGGGGCGAGCCTCGTGCTCATGCCCAACCGCGTGCCGGAGAGCTTCAGCTACGCCCTTTCCGACGCCTGGAACGCAGGCGTTCCCGTGCTGGCGGCGCCGGACGGGGCGCTCGCCGAGCGCATCGGCACGCACGGCGGCGGCTGGCTCCTGCCGGAGGGCTTCGACGCCGAGGCGGTCGCGCGCGAGGTCCGGGCGCTCGCCGGCGGCGGGCGGGAGGCCGACAGGGCCCGCGTACAATCGCAGCTCGCGCGCCGCGACCCGGCGCGCATTCCGACCCTCGACGACATGACCCGGACCCTGGACGCCCTCTACGCGCGCTTCGGCATCGACCCGGCCGCGCCCGCCGGTGCCGACGAGGCCGCGCTGCAGTCCCTGCTCGCGACCAACCTGGATGGCGCGCTTTTCCGCCCGGAGCTCGCGCGCCTCGCCGACGAGCTCGCGCAGACGCTCGCGGCGCTGGAGACGGAAAGGAAGCGCGCGCGGGATTTCGAGGCCGAGGCGCGCGGCTGGATCGCCAAGCTCGAGGCGGACGTCCGCGCCGTGCAGGAAGAGCTGCGCCAGTCGTCGCTGGCGCGCGACGAGCTCGCAAAGGAAGCCGACCGCCTGCGCCTCGGCAACGAGGCGCTCGACCGCCTTCCCTCCCCGGTGCGGAGGCTGCTCCTCAAGCTCGCCTTCGATGCACGACGTTGACCTGAGCGTCGTCGCCTACCGGCCCGAGCCCGCGCTCCTCGCTTCCCTCCTCGCGAGCCTCGCGGAGGCCGCCGCGACGCTGCGCCTGCACCTACTGGTGCACGACAACAGTCCCGAGGCGCAGTCGGCCGACGCGATCCGCGCGATGCCGGAACTCGACGGCGGCGCCTTCGCGAGCGTCGACGTGCGCCAATCCGGCGCGAATTCCGGCTTCGGTGCCGGCCACAACGCGAACGCGAAACGAGGCACCTCGCCATGGCTCCTGGTGATCAACCAGGACTGCGTCCTCGAGCCCGGCGCGCTGGAGCGCCTCGTCGCCACGGCCGCGGCCGACGACGCGAAGGTCGCCGCCTGGGAGATGCGCCAGGTGCCCTACGAGCATCCCAAGGCCTACGACCCCGCCACGCTCGACACGCCGTGGGCGAGCGGCGCGGCGACGCTCTTTCGCCGCGAGGCCTACGCGTCGGTGGGAGGCTTCGACGAGGCCATCTTCATGTACGGCGAGGACGTGGACCTGTCCTGGCGCCTGCGCGCGCGGGGCTGGCGCATCACCTACCAGCCGACGTGCGCCGTCGTGCACCGCACCTACCGCGAGGCGGGCGAGGTGAAGCCGCTGCAGGTGTTCGGGGGCGTGCGGACGAACCTGGGCCTGCGCATGCGCTACGGCGGCCTCGCGCGGATCGCGCAGGGCTTCACGATGCTGGCCGCGGAGATCGTCGCGCCACGCTCCTTCCCCGGCCGGCGCCGCGGGCTTGTGCTGGCGGGGCTGAAGGCGCTCGCTCGCTCGCCGCACTTCCTGCTCTCGCGGGTCGCCCCGGCGGGCGCGTTCCGGCCGCAGTTCAACGGCTGGGGCTACGAGACGCGGCGCGACGGCGCGTTCCACGCGTTCGCCTCGCGTCGCGGGCATCCGGACGCGCCGCGGCCGAAGGTCTCCATCCTCATCCGCACGGTGAACCGCCAGGCGTGGCTGCGCGAAGCGCTCGCCTCCTGCGCCAACCAGACCTGGGACAACTTCGAGGTGGTCGTGGTGGAGGACGGCCAGCCCGCTTCGCAGGCGCTCGTCGACAGCTTCCGCGACCGCCTCGCCATCCGCTACGAGGCCACCGGGGAAAAGGTCGGCCGCGCTCGCGCCGGCAACCTCGCGCTCTCGCTCGCGTCCGGCGAGTGGCTCAACTTCCTCGACGACGACGACGTGCTCTTCGCCGACCACGTGGAGGTGCTGCTCGGCGCCGCCCTCGCGGCCGGCGCGAAGGGCGCCTACGGGCTCGCGTGGGAGACGCACACGCAGGTTCACGACCGCGGCCGGGCCGAGTACGATGAGACGATGCACGCCACGGTCTACCGCCAGCCCTTCGACCGCCTGACGCTCTGGCACCACAACTTCCTGCCCATCCAGGCGGTGCTCTTCCACCGCGCGCTTTTCGAGCGCCACGGCGGTTTCGCGGACGACATGGACCAGCTCGAGGACTGGAACCTGTGGACGCGCTACACGCTCGAGGACGACTTCCTGCTGGTGGAGAAGACCACCTCCAAGTACCGCGTGCCCGCCGACACGCGCGGCGCGGCCGAGCGCCAGGCCCTCCTCGACCGCGCCTACGCCGACGCGAGGAGCCGCCAGGAGGCGCTGCGCGTCACGATGAGCCCGCGCGCGATCTCGGAGATGGCCGACCGCTACGCGCGCACGCAGGCGCTCATGCTGGTCACGCGCGAGGACGTCCGCCGCTTCCTGCGCGGTTCCGGCCTGCTGTCGCGCGCAGCCGCGTGGCGGCGCCCGGTCGTCGACCGCCTGCGCCGGCGCGGGTGGCTGCGATGAACGGCGAGCTGGAGTTCACCGGCGAGCGCTTCGTGCCCGGCGCGCGCGGCGAGATCTGGGTCGAGCACTGGCACCGCTACCACTTCGCGTCTCGCTTCGCCGCCGGGATGCGCGTGGTGGACGCCGCCTGCGGCGAGGGCTACGGGTCGGCGCTGCTGGCGCGCTCGGCGGCCAGCGTGGTCGGCGCCGACATCTCCGCCGAGGCCGTGGCCCACGCGCGCCGGGCCTACGCCGGCGTGGCGAACCTCGCCTTCGTCGAGGCGCCGTGCACGAGGCTGCCGCTCCCCGACGCGAGCGCCGACCTCTTCGTCTCCTTCGAGACGGTAGAGCACATCCGCGAGCAGGAGGAGTTCCTGGACGAGATCGCGCGCGTGCTCGCACCCGACGGGCTCCTGCTCCTGTCCTGCCCCAACAAGCGCGAGTACAGCGACCGCCGCGGCTTCGCGAACGAATTCCACGTGAAGGAGCTCTACCGCGACGAGCTGGCGGCCCTGGTGGCGCGCCGGTTCGGGCACGCGCGCTGGTATGGCCAGCGCCCCAGCTTCTTCTCGGTGATCGCGCCCGAGCCGCGCGCGGAGACGGGGCACCTCGCGGAGGTCTCGGAAGGCAACCCGGCCGAGGCCTGCCCGGCGCTGGGCGAGCCGCTCTACTTCGTCGTCGCCGCCAGCCGCTCCATGGGCACGCTCGGCATGCTCCCCGCCACGCTCTCGGTGCTCGCCGACCGCGACGACTGGGCGCACCGCGACTACGAGAAGGTGATGCGCGACCTGGTCGTCACGGTGGGCCGCGCCGAGTCCCTCGAGAAGCAGGTGGGCGAACTCGCTCGCACGCACGGGGAGGCCGTCCGGTCCCGGGACGACGCGCTCGCCCGGGCCGGCCAGCTCGAGAGCCGCCTCGCGCAGGCCGAGCGCACGGTTTCGGAGCAGTCGCGCGCCATCGCCGAGCGCGACGGCGAGATTCGGCGCCGCGCCGGCCTGCGCTGGTGGCTCAGGCTGCCCTTCGCCCGCCTCTTCGGGCGATAATCGCGGGATGAACCCGCGCCTCGGGCTGCTCAAGCCCTACCCCTTCGAAAGGCTGCGCACGCTGCTCGCGGGCGCCACCCCTCCCGCGGGGCTCGCCCCTGTGAACCTGCACATCGGCGAGCCGCAGCATCCCACGCCGGATTTCCTCGCGGCCGCGGTCGGCGCCAACGTCGGCGGGCTGGCGCGCTACCCGCTCACCAAGGGCCTGCCGGAGCTTCGCCAGGCCGTCGCGCAGTGGCTGGCCCGGCGCCACGGCATCCCCGCGCCGGACGCCGAGACGCAGGTGCTCCCGGTGCAGGGCAGCCGCGAGGCGCTCTTCGCCATCGCGCAGACCTTGCTGGACCCGGGCGAGCACGACGCCCTCGTCGTGTGCCCCAACCCGTTCTACCAGATCTACGAGGGGGCGGCGCTACTGGGCGGCGCCCGGCCGTGGTTCCTGAACGCCTCGGCCGCCACGGGGTTCGCGCCCGCCTGGGACCACGTGCCCGAGCACGCCTGGAAGCGCACCCGGCTCGTCTTCACGTGCTCGCCCAACAACCCCAACGGCCGCGTGATGACGATGGCCGAGTGGAAGCGGCTCTTCGAGCTTTCCGACCGGCACGGCTTCACGATCGTCTCCGACGAGTGCTACAGCGAGATCTACTTCGACGAATCGGCCCCGCCGCTGGGCGCGCTCGCCGCCGCCCGGCACCTCGGGCGCGACACCTACCCGCGCCTCGTCGTGATGGGCTCGCTGTCCAAGCGCTCCAACGTGCCGGGGCTGCGCTCGGGCTTCGCCGCGGGGGACGCAGCCGTCCTGGGAAAATTCCTGCTCTACCGCACCTACCACGGCTCGGCGATGTCGAACATGGTGCAGCTCGCCTCGGTCGCCGCCTGGAACGACGAGGCCCACGTGGCCGCGAACAGGCGCCTGTACCGCGAGAAGTTCGCCGCCTTCTTCGACCTCGTGAACCCCGTGCTTCCGCTCGTCCGTCCCGAGGCCGCCTTCTACTACTGGACCGCCGTGCCCGGCGACGACGAGGCCTTCACGCGCGACCTCCACGCGGCGGCCAACGTGACGGTGCTGCCCGGCAGCTACCTGTCGCGCGAGGCGCACGGCGCCAACCCCGGCCGCGGCCACGTGCGCATCGCGCTGGTGTCGACGCTCGAGGAGGCCGCCGAGGCCGGCCGCCGCATCGCCGAGTTCGCCCGCAGCCGCTCGCGCGCCACCGCTTCCCTTCGCTGACCCTTGCCGAACGCCACCCATGGATAACCTGCAGCCCCTCATCGAACAGGCCTTCGAGGCCCGCGCCACCCTCACCCCGAAGTCCGCCCCGCCCGAAGTCGTCGCCGCGGTGCAGGCCGTCCTGGCCGCGCTCGACGCCGGGCGGCTGCGCGTGGCCGAGAAGAAGGACGGCGAGTGGGTCACGCACCAGTGGCTCAAGAAGGCGGTGCTCCTCTCCTTTCGCCTGCGCGACAACGAGATCATGCAGGGCGGCTACACGCACTACTTCGACAAGGTGGACTCCAAGTTCGCCCGCTTCTCGCAGGCCGACTTCGCCGCGGGCGGCTACCGCGTCGTGCCGCCGGCGGCCGCGCGCCACGGCGCCTTCATCGCGAAGAACGTGGTCCTCATGCCCTCCTACGTGAACGTCGGCGCCTGGGTCGACGAGGGCACGATGGTCGACACATGGGCCACGGTCGGCTCCTGCGCGCAGATCGGCAGGAACGTGCACCTGTCCGGCGGCGTTGGCATCGGCGGCGTCCTCGAGCCGCTGCAGGCCAACCCGACGATCATCGAGGACAACTGCTTCGTCGGCGCGCGGAGCGAGGTCGTCGAAGGCGTGATCGTCGGCGAGGGCTCGGTGATCTCGATGGGGGTCTACATCGGCCAGTCCACCAAGATCTACAACCGCGCCACGGGCGAGGTGAGCTACGGCCGCGTCCCGCCCGGCTCGGTGGTGGTGTCCGGCAACTTGCCGGGCCATGACGGCCGGTATAGTCTCTACTGCGCCGTGATCATCAAGCAGGTCGACGCGAAGACGCGCGCCAAGACCGGCATCAACGAACTGCTCAGGGACTGAAGGGGACGCAACCCTTCACCCGCCAAGTTCGTGTCACGGCGACGATAGCGAATCGGTGAAGGGTTGCGTCCCCTTCAATCCAACCGGAGGCGCACATGTTCATCGAGAAGCTGCTGCAGCTCATGGCGGAGAAGAAGGCTTCCGACATCTTCTTCTCGGTCGGCTCGCCGATCATGATCAAGATCCAGGGCAACATCATGCCCGTCAATCCGCAGCTGATGGACGCGGAGGCGATCAGGAAGATCATCTACGAGTTCCTCACGCCGACGCAGACCGCGACCTTCGAGAAGGACCTGGAGCTGAACCTCTCGAAGCCCATGCCGGGACTCGGCAACTTCCGCGTGAACGTCTTCTGGCAGAAGGGCTCGGTCGCCTGCGTCATCCGCTACGTGACGGCGGAGATCCCCAGGCTCGAGGACCTGAGCCTGCCCCCCGTGCTGCTGCAGCTCGTGATGGAGAAGCGCGGCCTCGTGCTCGTGGTCGGCGCCACGGGCTCCGGCAAGTCGACCACGCTCGCCTCGATGCTCGACTACCGCAACCAGATGGTGGCCAACCACATCCTCACCATCGAGGACCCGGTCGAGTACGTCTTCACGCCCAAGAAGTGCATCTTCAACCAGCGCGAGGTCGGCAACGACACGCACGCCTTCCACGACGCGCTCCGGAACGCCATGCGCCAGGCGCCCGACTGCATCCTCATCGGCGAGATCCGCGACCAGGAGACGATGCGCATGGCGCTCACCTACGCGCTCTCCGGCCACCTGTGCCTGGCCACCCTGCACGCCAACAACTCCTACCAGGCGATGAACCGGGTGATCAGCTTCTTCCCGCTGGAAGTGCGCCCCATGCTGCTGCAGGACCTCTCGGTGTCGCTCAAGGCGATCATCTCGCAGCGCCTGGTGAAGACGGTGGACGGCAAGCGCACGCCGGCGGTCGAGGTGCTGCTCAACACCCGCAACGTCGCCGAGGCGATCGAGAAGGGCGAGGTTGGCGAGGTGAAGGAGATGATGGAGAAGAGCATGTCGCCGGGCTCGCAGACCTTCGAGCAGGACCTCTTCCGGCTGGTCCGCCAGGGGAGGATCTCCACCGACGAGGCGCTCGCCAACGCCGACTCCGCGACCAACCTGGGCCTGCTCCTGGGCAACTCCGGCATCATGCCGGCGATGGCCGAGCGCGCCAAGGGCGTGGCGGCGCCCGCCAAGGGGGGCGGCTCCCCATTCAGCGAATTCAAGATCTCGGAGGAACCCTCCGAGCCGCGCTTCGGCGGCTGACGCGCGCGCGTGAAGAGTCTCGAGGAAAACCTCACGCAGTACGCGGCTTACCACCGGGACCGCCGCAACATCGCGACCCACTTCTTCGGCATCCCGCTCATCGTCCTCGCGATCGTGCTGGGGCTCGCGACCGTCGAGTTCCAGGTGGCGGGCCTCGCCGTCACGCCCGCGGCGATCGCCGCCGTCGCGGCGTGCGCCTACTACTTCCGGCTCGACGCCGCCTTCGGCGCGGCCATGGCCGTCACCCTCTTCGCGATGTGCGCGCTGGCGAGCGAGGCCATGGCGCGGTTGCCCGCCGGCGGCGTCCTGGCGCTCGCCGGGGCGCTCTTCGCGGCCGGCTGGGCCCTGCAGTTCTGGGGCCACCGCTTCGAGGGCATGAAGCCCGCCTTCTTCGACGACGCGAGGCAGCTCCTGATCGGTCCGCTCTTCGTGTGCGCCGAGGTCTTCTTCTTCTTCGGGGCGAAGCCGCGGCTGCGGCGCTACATCGAGGACCGCGTGGGGCCGGTCGTGGCCCGGCGCGCGCCCTCGCCCGCCACCGAACCGCGCTGAGCCACACGACCCACGGAATGCGATGAGCAACGTCACCCTCGAGCTTGCCCGGGCGCTCCTCGCCCGCCCCTCGGTCACGCCGGCCGACGAAGGCTGCCAGCAGATGATCGTCGACCGCCTGGCCCCGCTCGGATTCCGCGCCGAGACCTTCCAGTGCGGCGAGGTGACCAACCTGTGGATCCGCCGCGGCAACGCGAGGCCGGTGGTGGCGCTCGCGGGCCACACCGACGTCGTTCCGCCGGGCCCGCTCGACCAGTGGCATACCGACCCCTTCGTGCCGACGATCAGGGACGGCCGGCTCCACGCGCGCGGCGCGGCCGACATGAAGACCTCGATCGCCGCCTTCGTGGTGGCCGCCGAGCGCATCGTGGCGGCTCACCCCGCGCACCCCGGGTCGCTCGCCCTCCTCATCACCTCCGACGAGGAGGGGCCGTCGGTGGACGGCACCGTGCGCGTGGTGGAGGCCCTCAAGGCGCGCGGCGAGGCGATCGACTACTGCATCGTCGGCGAGCCCACCTCCGTCGAGCGCTTCGGCGACACCATCAAGAACGGCCGCCGCGGCTCGCTCTCCGGCCGGCTCAGGGTGAAGGGCATCCAGTGCCACATCGCCTATCCGCACCGCGGGCGGAACCCGATCCTCGACTTCGCCCCGGCGCTCGCGGAACTCGCGGCGACCGCCTGGGACGAGGGCAACGAGTTCTTCCCCCCGACCTCCTGGCAGGTCTCCAACATCCACGCCGGAACCGGGGCCACCAACATCATCCCCGGCGAGGCGGTCGTCGACTTCAACTTCCGCTTCTCCACCGCGAGCACCGCCGAGGGCCTGAAAGGGCGCGTGCACGCAGTGCTGGACCGCCACGGGCTCGACTACGAGCTGGACTGGGTGCTGGGGGGCAAGCCCTTCTCCACGCCGCGCGGCCGGCTCGTGCAGGCGCTCTCGGGCGCGATCGAGCGCGTGGCAGGCGTCACGCCGGAGATCTCCACCACGGGCGGCACCTCCGACGGGCGCTTCATCATCGACATCTGCCCGGAAGTGGTCGAGTTCGGCCCGGTGAACCGCTCGATCCACAAGGTGAACGAGGCCGTCTCGCTCGACGAGATCGAGCCGCTCGCGCACATCTACCGCCTCGCCTGCGAAGACCTCCTCGGCGTGAAGTAGCTTTCGTCCGTGGCCCGCACCGTCCCCTCGAAAGGCGTCACCGTGAGGAGCCTCGTGCTCGGCGCCGCCGCGCGCCTCGAGGAGGCAGGCGTCTCGTTCGGCCACGGCACCACGAACGCCGTCGACGAGGCGGCCTGGCTCGTGCTGCACTCGCTGGGCCTGCCGGTCGGCGAGCTGGGCCCGTACCTGGACCTCTCCGTCGACGACGGGCGCGCGAAGGCGGCCGGCGCGCTCGTGACGAAGCGCATCCGCACGCGCAAGCCCGCGGCCTACCTGCTGAAGGAGGCGTGGCTCGGGCCGCACCGCTTCCACGTGGACGAGCGCGTGATCGTGCCGCGTTCGTTCATCGCGGAACTCCTGCGCTCGCGGCTCGCGCCCTGGGTCGCCGAGCCGGCGCGCGTGCGCGCCGTCCTCGACCTGTGCACGGGCTCGGGGTGCCTCGCGATCCTCGCGGCACTCGCTTTCCCGAAGGCGGGCGTGGACGCGGCCGACCTCTCCGCGGACGCGCTCGCCGTCGCCGCGAGAAACGTCGCGGACTACCGCCTCGGCAAGCGCGTGAGCCTCGTCCAGTCCGACCTCTTCGGCGCGCTCGAGGGGCGCACGTGGGACCTCATCGTCTCCAACCCGCCCTACGTGAAGGCCGCGTCCATGAAGCGGCTTCCCGAGGAATACCGCCGCGAGCCCGAGATGGCGCTCGCCAGCGGCCGCGACGGCCTCGCCCACACGCGCGCCATCCTCGCGCAGGCCCGGGAGCGCCTGAACCCCGGCGGGCTCCTCGTCGTGGAGATCGGCCACAACCGCAAGGCGCTGGAGCGCGCGTTCCCGAAGCTGCCGTTCCGGTGGCCGACGGTATCGGCCGGGCCGGGATTCGTGTTCGTCCTCGCGCGCGAAGACCTGCCGTCCCCGGCGGCGCGGCGCGGCGGGGCGGCGCGGTCACCGTGATATATTTCCATCGAGAGGCCGCTCGACAGCCCGCCCCCTGATCCCTTCCCGCTCCTGCCCATGATGGCCGACCCCGTCGACAATCCGCCCGCCGCCCGCCCGCATGCGGACGAGTCCCTGGTTCGCGAGATCGCCGAGCAGGTCGTCTCGGCCCTGAACCTCGAGGTCTCCCCGGGCAAGATCGATCCGCAGGCACCGCTCTACCGCGAGGGCCTGGGTCTCGACTCGATCGACATCCTCGAGGTCGCGCTCGTGGTGTCGAAGCGCTACGGCTTCAAGCTGCGCGACGACGACCAGGAGAACCTGCGCATCTTCCGCTCGCTGGAGTCGCTGGCGGCCACGGTGGCGGAGCGGAGGACGAAGTGAGCGCGACGCTGCGCGCGCGCGCGGTGGTCGTCGCACTCATCCTGCTCTCCCTTGCCGGCGCGGCGTTCGCGCACTACGCGATGGCGGTCGGCCGCTCCCCCACGCTGGGCGCACTGGTGGCCCTGGCGCCCGTCGCCGTCCTGGTGGCGGTCTTCGCCCGCCGTTCCCGGCATCGCCTGCTCGGCCTCGCCGCGATCGCCGCGTTCGCCGGCCTGCTGTGGGCCGGATGGGACGTCCTCGAGAGCAACTTCCCCAGCGTCTACTTCCTCCAGCACGTCGGGACCAACCTGCTGCTGGGCGCCATGTTCGGCCGCACCCTCGCCGCGGGCCGCGAGCCCCTGGTCACCCGCTTCGCCCGCCTGGTGCACGGCACGGTGCCCGCGGCGGTGGAGCGGTACACGCGGCAGGTGACCCTCGCGTGGGCGGTCTTCTTCCTTGCGATGGCCACGCTTTCCTGCGCGCTCTACTTCTCGGGGAGCTTCGCGGCGTGGTCGGTGCTCGCGAACTTCCTCACGCTGCCCGCCGTGGCCGCGATGTTCGCCGTCGAATTCCTGGTCCGGCGGCGTGCCCTGCCGGGCTGGCACGGCACGTTCCTCGACGGCATCCGCGCCTTCTCGCGGCATTCCGCCGGCACCCCCTCCGAGGCGCCGCGCTGAGCGGATTCCGCCCGATGCGTACCGGGCCACACTCCGCGGCGGCGCAAGCGTGCCTTCCCCTGGTCGCCCACGCGGACCCGCGGTCGGTCGCGGCCTGGCGGCGGGGCGAGCCCGTCACCGCCGGACGCCTGCTGGCCGACGTCCGGCGCGCCGCGCAGGCCATGCCCGAAGGCGGCCACGTGTTGAACCTCTGCGCCGACCGCTACGCTTTCTCGGTGGCCCTGCTGGCGGCCGTCACGCGCCGCGCCACCACCCTGCTGCCTCCCGCCACCACGCCGGCCGTCATCGCCGCGATGCGCGACTTCGCCCCCGGCACCGGCTTCGTTTCCGACAACGACGCGGACCTGCCGGAACTGCCGCGCATTCCCCTCGCCTTCAGCGCCCCGGGCGACCCCGAGAGCGGGACGGTCCCGCTCGTCGAAGGCTCCCGGGTGGCGGCGATCGTCTTCACCTCGGGCTCCACGGGTGCCCCGCAGCCCCACGCGAAGCGCTGGGCGAGCCTCGTCCGCAACGCCGCCGCCGAGGCGGGTCGACTGGGCATCGCGGGCCCGGGGCACGCGATCCTCGGCACCGTGCCGCCCCAGCACATGTTCGGCCTCGAGTCGACGGTGCTGCTGCCGCTGCTCACCGGCGCGGCCCTCACCGCCGAGCGGCTCTTCTACCCGGCCGAGATCGACGAGGCCATCCGCCGCGTGCCGCCCACGCGCATCCTCTTCACCACGCCTTTCCACCTGCGCAACTGGCTGGACTCCGGCACCACCGGGAGGCTCGAGACGATCGTGTCGGCCACCGCGCCCCTGTCGGAGAGCCTGGCCCGCGAGGCGGAGGCGCGTACCGGCGCCACGGTCCTCGAGATCTACGGGTGCACGGAGACGGGGCAACTCGCCACGCGCCGGCCCACGGTCTCGGCGCAGTGGCACGCCTACGACGGCGTGCGACTGCGCGAGGAGGACGGCCGCACGTGGGCGAGCGGCGGGCACATCGAGGAGCCGACGGCGCTCTCCGACGTGATCGAGATCGACCCCGGCGATGCGGGGCTCTTCCACCTGAGGGGCCGGGCCGCCGACATGGTGAACATCGCCGGCAAGCGCAACTCGCTCGCCTACCTCAACCACCAGCTCGCGGCCATTCCCGGCGTGGTCGACGGCGTCTTCCACTTCCCGGACGAGGCGAGGCCGGAGGGCGTGACCCGCCTCGTCGCCTTCGTGGTGGCGCCGGGGCTCACGCCCGATGCGATCCTCGCCGCCCTGCGCAGCCGCATCGACCCGGTGTTCCTCCCCCGGCCCCTGGTGATGCTCGACGCGTTGCCGCGCCGCGCCACCGGCAAGATTCCCGTGGAGGAACTGCGCCGGCTGGCCGCCCGGGCCGCGTCCTCGCGCCAGCGGGAGGACGCGTGAGCGCCTCCTCCGGAGCGGGCGTCGCCGGGCGCGGCGAGACGCCGCTCGCCGTGGACGCGCGCCACCCCGCCTTCGAGGGGCATTTCCCCGGTCGGCCCATCCTCCCCGGCGTGGTGCTGCTCGCGGAGGCGATGGCCGTGCTCGAGTCGCTGGCGGCGCGCCCGCCCGAGGGGTGGACGCTCGCGAGCGTGAAGTTCCCGGGCTCCGCCGCGCCCGGCGAGCCGCTGGTCATGGCCCACGAGCGGCAGGACGGCGGCGCCGTGCGCTGGGAAATCCGCGCCGCCGGCCGCGTCGTCGCATCCGGCCTGGCGGCCCCGCGCGATCCCGGGCCGCGACCGCCGTGAAGACGCTCCCGCACGAGCACCCCGGCGACGAATCGGCGCGGCCCGAGTGGGTCGATCGCGGCGAGCGCGGCAGCCCCTTCCTCATGCGCTTCATGGCGCGCCTGTCGCTCGGGCTCGGTCGGGCACCGGCCCGCGTGATCCTGTACGGCATCGCGGCCTATTTCCTCGCCTTCTCGGCCTCCGCCCGCCGGCATTCGCGCGCATTCCTCGTGCGCGTGCTGGGGCGGCCGCCGACGCTCGCGGAACAGTACCGCCACTTCCTCGCCTTCGCCTCGACGGTCCACGACCGGGTGTTCTTCGTCGCCGGCCGCATGGAACCCTTCGACGTGCGCGTGCACGGCGCCGAGGTCGTCGACTCGTTGCCCGAGGGAACCGGCGCCTTCCTGATGGGCGCGCACCTCGGGAGCTTCGCGGCGCTGCGCGCCTTCGGCAGGGAGCGAACGCCGCGCCGCCTCGTCATGGCGATGCTCCCCGAGAACGCGCGCAAGCTCCACGCGGCCCTCTCGGCCATCGACCCGCGCGCCTCCGAGGGCATCCTGGCGCTGGGCCGGATGGACTCCATGCTCAAGCTGCGCGACCTCCTCGACGACGGCGCGCTCGTCGGCGTGCTGGCCGACCGCACGCCGGGACGGGACGCCGTCGTTCGCATTCCCTTCCTCGGCCGGCCCGCCGACTTTCCCACGGGGCCCATGCGACTGGCCGCGATGCTGCGCAGCCGCGTGATCTTCATGGCCGCGCTCTACCGCGGCGGCAACCGGTATGACATCCACTTCGAGATGCTGGCCGACTTCTCCGGCGCCGAAGCGGCCTCGCGCGGCGAGCGCGACCGGCTCGTGGGCGAGGCCATCGCCCGCTATGCCGCGCGGGTCGAGCACCACGCGCGCACGGACCCGTACAACTGGTTCAACTTCCACGACTTCTGGGCGCAGCGCGATGCGGGCTGAGCGCTTCCTGCGCGCCGCCCTGCTCGCCCTAGCCCTGGGCGCGTCGCCCGTGCTCGCCGCCGACTGGACGATCGCGAGGCTCATGGAGGCGCTCGCGGCCAACAAGGCGAGCCGCGCGACCTTCAACGAGACGCGCTTCCTCGCGCTGCTCGACCGGCCGCTCGAGTCCTCGGGAGAGCTTCGCTTCACGCCGCCCGGCCGCCTCGAGAAGCGCACCCTGGCGCCGGGAGCCGAGACCCTGGTCGTGGACGGCGACAGCGTCATCGTCGAGCGCCTCGGCAAGCGGTACTCGCTGTCGTTGCGGGACCACCCGGAAGTGGCGGTGTTCGTCGACAGCATCCGCGGCACGCTCGCCGGCGACCTGAAGTCGCTGGAGCGCGCCTATACGCTCTCCCTCGAGGGCCGCGAGCCGCGCTGGCGTCTCGTCCTGCGCCCGCGCGACGCGTCGGTCGCCCGCCTGGTCGAGAGCATCGAGGTCGACGGCGCCGGGGCCGACCTGCGCCGCATCGAGATCACGCAACCGGACGGCGACCGCTCGCTGATGCTGATCCGCCGGATCGGCCCATGACCGCCGGGCGCCCGGTCCGGATCGCCATCTGGCTGGCCGTGCTCGTCCTGTGCGCCTGGCAGGTGTCCCGGACGCGCTTCATCGCGGACCTCTCGTCGTTCCTGCCCGCCTCGCCGACGCCGGAGCAGCGCCTGCTGGTGGACCAGCTGCGCGACGGGGCGCTTTCGCGCGTGGTGCTCGCCGGGATCGAGGGTGCCGACGCGCGGACGCGCGCCGCGCTCTCCCGCGATGTCGCGGCGCGCCTGCGCGTCGATCCCGCGTTCGCGGCCGTTGCCAACGGAGCCTCGGCCGGCATGGAACGCGAGCGCGATCTCGTCTTCGCGAACCGCTACGCGCTGAGCCCCGCCGTCACCGCGGAGCGATTCACCGTCGAGGGCCTGCGCGGGGCCGTCTCGGAAACGCTCTCGCTCCTCGCCTCGCCAGCGGGCCTTCTCGTGAAGCAGATGGTGGCGCGCGACCCGACGGGCGAGACCGTGCTGCTCATGGAGCGGCGCCAGGCCGGGGGCGGGCCGCGCACGCGCGATGGCGTCTGGGTCTCACCCGCTGGCGACCGGGCGCTCCTCATCGCGCGCACCCGCGCCAGCGGCGCGGACATCGACGCGCAGGCCCTCGCGATCGTCCGCGTGAACGAGGCGTTCCGCGCGGCGCAGCAGAAGTCCGGCGCGGCGGCCGCGGGCGCGCGCCTGCTCCTGACCGGGCCCGGCGTCTTCTCGGCCGAGGCCCGGGCGCTCATCCAGGACGACGCGAAGCGCCTGTCGCTCATGGGGACCGCCGTCATCGTGGTCCTTCTCCTCGCGGTCTTCCGCTCGCCCATCGTGCTGGTGCTGGGCCTGGCACCCGTGGCAACCGGCGCGCTGGTGGGCGTGGCAGCCGTGTCGCTGGGGTACGGCGTCGTGCACGGCATCACGCTGGGCTTCGGAATGACCCTCATCGGCGAGGCCGTGGACTACGCGATCTACCTCTTCGTGCAGGCCGAGCGCGGCGGCGCGCCGGCGCAGGGTTCGTGGATGGACCGGTTCTGGCCCACCATCCGCCTTGGCGTGGCGACCTCGCTGGCGGGCTTCGCGGCGCTCCTCTTCTCCGACGTGCCGGGCCTGTCGCAGATGGGCCTCTACTCCATCGCGGGCCTCGTGGCCGCGGCACTCGTTGCCCGGTACGTGCTGCCGTGGCTGTTGCCCGCAACACTGCGCGTGCGGGACCTGTCCCCGGCCGGCGCGAAGCTCGGGGCGGCCTTCGGCTTCGCGCGGCGGCTGCGCGCCGCGACGCTGGCGCTCGCCGTCGCCGCCGCGGTGCTGCTCGCGATGCGGTCGGGGTCGGTCTGGAATCCGGACCTCGCGAGCCTCAATCCCATCCCCGAGCGCACGCGTGCCGTCGATGCGCAGTTGCGCGGCGCGCTGGGGGCGCCCGACGCGCGCATCGTGGTGGCCGTTTCCGCGCCTACGGCTGACGCCGCGCTGGAGAGCGCCGAAAGGGTGGGCCGGGGGCTCGACCCGCTCGTCGCCCAGGGAAGGCTGTCGGGATACGAGAGCCCTGCGGACCTGCTGCCGAGCCTCGCCACGCAGGCGGCGCGCCGCGCGAGCCTTCCCGACGAGCCCGTGTTGCGCGAGCGCCTGGCCGGCGCGCTCGCGGGCCTTCCCCTGCGCGAATCGAGGCTCGAGCCGTTCATCGAGGACGTCCGGCGCGCGCGCGAGGCCCCGCCGCTCACGCGCGAGTCGCTCGCGGGCACCGCCTTCGACATGGCGCTCGACGGCCTCCTCTACGCGGACCGCGACGGGCGCTGGACCGCACTCGTCGGGCTGCGGGGCGCGGTGCGCGAAGGCGCGACCGAGGGCATCGATGCGGGAGCGGTGCGCGAGGCGGTGCGCGCCGCGAACGTGCCCGGCGCGATCGTGGTGGACGTCAAGGCGGAGGCCGACAATCTCTATGCGGGTTACCTCCGGCAGGCGCTGCAGCTCTGCGGCGCCGGCGTGATCGTGGTGGCCCTGCTGCTGGCCGGTGCGCTGCGCAGCGCGCGGCGCGTGGCGCGGGTCCTCGCCCCGCTCGCCGCGGCGGTCGTCGTCGTGGCCGCTGCGCACGTGCTTGCCGGCACGCGGCTGACGGTGCCCCACCTCATCGGCATGGTGCTGGTGGTGGCCATCGGGTCGAACTACGCGCTCTTCTTCGACACCCTCGCCGTCCGCCACGACCCGGCCGCGAACCGCACCTACGCCTCGCTCGGCCTGGCAACCCTCACGACGGTGACGGAGTTCGGCGTGCTGTCCCTTTCCTCGATCCCGGTCCTGCATGCGATCGGCTCGACGGTCGCGCCGGGCGCGCTCCTGTCCCTCGTCTTCTGCGCCGCGCTGGCGGAGCGTTCCGCCACGGGGCCGGCGCGAGGGGGCTCGGGCATAATGGGCGCGACCGCCGAGCCGCCATGCGCACCCTGATCGACCCCGCCACCGAACCGCATTCGCCGCTCCTGCTCGTCCTGCTCACCGGAACCTACGGCGAACCGGAAGACTTCGTGCGCGAAGGCTTCACCGATGCGGCGCGCAGCCACGGCATCGGCGCGGAAATCGCCATGGTCGGCACGCGCGCTTCGCAGGTCGTGGACGGGACGATCGTCGGCGAGCTTCGCGACGGCGTGGTCGCCACGGCGCGGGCGCGCGGCCGCACGCGGCTCTGGCTGGCGGGCATCTCGCTGGGCGCGACGGCCGCCATGACCTACGCATCCCGCCACGAGGCGGAGGTGGAAGGGCTCGCCCTCCTTTCCCCCTATCCGGGCACGCGCGACGTGCTTCGCGAGATCGCGGGGGCGGGCGGGCTCGACCGCTGGAGCCGCGGCTTCGAGCCCGTGGCGTGCGTGGAGCGCGAGGCCTGGGCGTGGCTCGCCCGGCGCGAAAGGCGCCCGCGCGCGTTTCTCTACTACGGCGCGCAGGACCGCTTCGTCGAGGGCCAACGCCTCATGGCCGCGGCCCTTCCCGCCGGCGCGTCCCGCGAGCTCGAGGGCCGCCACGACTGGCCGGCGTGGCGCCGCCAGTGGCTGCGCTTCCTCGACGAGCAGGCCGCAGCGCTTCGGACGGGTGCGGCAGGTGTTGCGAACGCGACCCCCGAGGGCGTCGCATGAGCCTCGTCCTCGACGCGGGCACCTCGACGGGGCGATGGCGTCCCTCGCCCCTCCTCGTGGCCTCGATGGGTCTGCACTGCCTCGCCGGACTCGGCGCCCTCGCGCGCCCCGAGGCCTGGCCGCTCGCCACGGGCGCCATCGCCGCCAATCACGCCCTGCTCACCGCCATCGGCCTGTGGCCGCGCAGCACCTGGCTGGGGCCCAACCTCGTCCGCCTTCCCGAAGCCTCGCGAGCCCGCGGGGAGATCGCCATCACCTTCGACGACGGCCCGGACCCCGAGGCGACCCCCGCCGTGCTCGACATCCTCGACGAGCGCGCCGTGAAGGCCTCGTTCTTCTGCATCGGGGACCGCGCGCGCGCCCATCCCGACCTCTGCCGCGAGATCGCGCGGCGCGGGCACGCGGTGGAAAACCATTCCTGCGGGCATGCGGTGTCGTTCGCGTTCATGACCATCGGCGGCTTCCGGCGCGAGATCGGCGCGGCCCAGGCGGCGCTCGCCGAACTCTCCGGCTCGGCGCCGCGTTACTTCCGCTCCCCCGCGGGCCTGCGCAACCCCCTCCTCGATCCGGCGCTGCACGACCTCGGGCTGCGCCTGGCCACCTGGACGCGCCGCGGCTTCGACACCCGCAATCGCGACCCTGTGCGCGTCGCCGCTCGCCTCCTGGGCCGGATGGGGGCGGGCGACATCCTGCTGCTGCACGACGGCAACAGCGCGCGTTGCGCTTCGGGGCGCCCCGTCGTTCTCGAGGCCCTGCCTCGCGTGCTGGACGCCGCCGCGCGCGCGGGGCTTTCGCCCGTCACGCTGCGCCAGGCGGAGCATCCTTGAGCCAGGCGTTCTTCCGGTCGCTCGTCCTCGACGCCTCCCGCCGCTATCCACCCCGCGAGCGCTTCGCGCGCCACTTCGCCGCGGGCAAGCTCGGACGCGACCCGGCGTTCCGTCACGTGCTGGAGCACGGCCTGATCGCCGGGCGCGCCCGCGTGCTCGACATCGGATGCGGACAGGGCACGCTCGCGGCACTGCTCGCGACCGCGCACGCGCGCCACGCGCGCGGCGAGTGGCCGGGCAACTGGCCGCCGCCCCCGGCCCTGGAGGACTTCCACGGCATCGACCTCGCTGCGACGGACGTGGAGCGCGCGCGAATCGCCCTCGGGAACGCCGCCCGGTTCACCTGCGGCGACATGCGCACCACGCCCTTCGGCGAGGCCGACGCCGTGGTGATCCTCGACGTGCTGCACTACGTCGACCACGCCGCCCAGGAAGACATCCTGCGCCGGGTGCGCACGGCCATGCGCCCCGGCGGCGTGCTGCTGCTGCGGGTGGGCGCCCAGTCGGATTCGCTGCGGTTCCGTTGCACCGTGTGGGTCGACCGCATGGCGATGCGGCTGCGGGGACACCGGCTCGAGCGGCTCTGGTGCCGGCCCCTCGCAGCGTGGGTCTCGCTTCTCGCCTCGCTGGGATTCGCGTCGGAAGCGCGGCCCATGAGCGAAGGCACGCCGTTCGCCAACGTGCTCCTGGTCGCACATCCGTCCGCGGGCACCGGGCCCGCCTGAACGGCGGCGCGGTTTGCTACCATCCCCGGAGCCACTCACCCCTTCCGAACTTGCAACCGCTCCTCATCTCCTCCTTCACGGCCACGAGCTGCCTCGGCAACGGGCTCGGCCCCATGCTCGATGCGCTGCTCGCCTCGCGCAGCGGCCTGGCGCCCTGCCGCTTCGAGACGGTGAAGCTCGACACGTTCGTGGGCGAGGTCGCGGGCGTCGACGCGCAGCCGGTCCCGCCCACGCTGGCGGCCTTCGACTGCCGCAACAACAGGCTGGCCGAGCTCGCCATGCGGCAGGACGGCTTTCTCGACGCCGTGGCGGCCGCCGCGAAACGCCTCGGGCCGCGGCGCATCGGGGTATTCGTCGGCACCAGCACCTCGGGAATCCTCGAGACGGAGATCGCCTACCGCCATCGCGACCCGCTGACGGGGGCCTTGCCCGCGAGCCTCGACTATCGCCGCACGCACAACACGTATTCCGTGGCGGAGTTCACGCGCGAGAGGCTGGGGCTCGCGGGGCCTTGCACCGCCGTCTCCACGGCCTGCTCCTCCAGCGCCAAGGTCTTCGCGATCGCCGCCCGCATGATCGGCGCCGGGGTGATCGACGCGGCGGTGGTCGGCGGCGTCGACTCGCTCTGCCTCACCACGCTTTACGGCTTCGACTCGCTGCAGCTTCTCTCCGCGCAGCCCTGCCGGCCGTGGGACGCCGGGCGCAACGGGATCTCCATCGGCGAGGCGGGCGCCTACTTCCTGGTGGAACGCGGGCCGGCCGCCGCGCCGGCGCAGGCGCTGTGGCTGCTCGGCGCCGGGGATTCCTCCGACGCGCACCACATGTCGTCCCCGCACCCCGAGGGGCTCGGCGCGAAACTCGCCATGGAGGCAGCGCTCGCCAGCGCGGGAATCGCGCCCGCCGACATCGACTACGTGAACCTCCACGGCACGGCCACGCCGAGCAACGACGTGGCCGAGGACAAGGGCGTGCACGCCCTCTTCGCCGACGCGGTGACCTGCAACTCGACCAAGGGCGCGACCGGCCACGCGCTCGGCGCCGCCGGGGCGGTGGAGGCCGCCATCGCGCTCCTCGCGATACGCCACGGCTTCATCCCGGCGAGCCCCGGCACGCGCGCGCCCGATCCCGCGCTGCGGGTGCGGTACCGCACGACCCTCGAGCGCCGGCCGGTCGGGCGGGCGATGAGCAATTCCTTCGGCTTCGGCGGCTCCAACTGCAGCCTCGTCTTCGGCTCGCGGCAGGCGGGCGCGCCATGAAGCTCGTCGCGCGCGTGGAAGGCATCGGCGCCATCGGACCGGGCTTCACCGGCTGGCCGCAAGCCCGGGAGATCCTGCGCGGCAACGCCGCGCCCGACGAGTCCGCCACCGCGCTGCCCGCGCCCGAACGGCTTCCCGCCGCCGAGCGGCGCCGCGTCGGCAGGAACGTCCGCGTCGCGCTGGCGGCAGGGTTCGAGGCTGTCGCCGCTTCCGGGCGCGACGCCCGCGATTGCGCGGCGGTGTTCACGTCGTCGAGCAGCGATGGCGACAACTGCCACGCCATCTGCGAGGTGCTCGCCTCCGCGGACCGGCAGATCTCTCCCACCCGCTTCCACAATTCCGTGCATAACGCGCCGGGCGGCTACTGGGGCATCGCCACCGGCTCGATGAAGGCCGCCGATTCCCTTTGCGCCTTCGACGGCAGCCCCGCCGCGGGTCTGCTCGAGGCGGGCACGCGCCTGGCGGAGCGACCCGACGAGGCGGTGATCCTCGTCGCGCACGACGCCCCTTACCCCGAGCCGCTCCATGCGCTGCGGCCGCTGCCCGACGCGATCGCCTTCGCGATCGTCATGGCGGGCGGCACGGTCGGCGGCACCGGCTTGCGCCTCGAGCTGACCGACGAGGCGCCTGTGACGCTGGCCGACCCGCGGCTCGAGGCGCTTCGTCGCCAGCTGCCCTCGGCACGACTGCTGCCGCTGCTGCGGCTCCTCGCCGCGGGGGAGACGGGGCGTGTCGTGCTCGCGTACCTCGACGGGTTGTCGCTGGCGGTGGAGGTCGGGCCGTGACCGCCGCCCGCGACAAGCGCTGGCTCGATGCGCACCTGCCCCATCGCGGGCGCATGAACCTTCTCGAATGCGTGGGCTGGTGGGACGACGAGGCCATCCGCTGCAGCGCGAGCAGCCATCGCGACGCGGACAACCCGCTGCGCCGCGGGGAAGAGCTTCCTGCAGCCGCAGCCATCGAGTACGCCGCGCAGTCGGCTGCGGCCCATGGCGCGCTTCTCGCCGGGGACGACCGCCCCCCCCGCCCCGGCGTGCTGGCGAGCGCCCGTTCCGTGACCTTCGGCGCGCGGCGGCTGGACGACGTCGCGGGTCCGCTGGAGATGCACGTGGAGCTCATCGGCGGGGACGCGGCCGGCGTCATCTACCGCTTCCGCGTCGAGGGCGACGGGCGCGAGCTGGCATGCGGGCGCCTCGCGGTCTTCTTCGACGCGGCACCCGGCTTGGACGGCGGGAGCCCCCCGGCGTGAAGCGCGCCCTCGTGACCGGCGGCAGCGGCGGCATCGGCTCGGCCGTGTGCCGCGTGCTCGCCGCACGCGGCCTCGAGGTACTCGTGCACGGCAACCGCAACGTCGAGGCGGCCGAGGCCGTCGCCGCGTCGATCAACGCGGCCGGCGGGCTCGCCCGCGCGGTCGCCTTCGACGTGACCGACGCCGCGGCGACGGCCGCCGCCCTGGAGGCGATCCTCGAGGCCGGCCCCATCCAGGTCCTGGTGAACAACGCGGGGGTGCACGACGACGCGGCGTTCCCCGGGATGCGCGCCGCGCAGTGGCACCGCGTGATCGACGTGTCGCTGAACGGGTTCTTCCACGTCACCCAGCCGCTCATCATGCCGATGATCCGCACGCGCTGGGGGCGGATCGTCAACGTGACGTCGATCGCGGGGCAGATCGGCAACCGCGGGCAGGCCAACTACGCGGCCGCCAAGGGCGCCGTGCACGCCGCCACGAAGACGCTGTCGCTGGAGCTCGCGAGCCGCGGGATCACGGTCAACGCGGTGGCGCCGGGAATCGTCGCCACTTCCATGAGCGAAGGCAGCTTCAGCCGCGAGGCCATCGAGGGGCTCGTGCCGATGAAGCGCGCCGGCCGTCCCGAGGAGGTCGCGAGCCTCGTCGCCTTCCTCGCCTCCGACGAGGCCGCCTACATCACGGGCCAGGTGATCGGGATCAACGGCGGCCTGGCGTGACCAGGTCGGCGGGCCCCGGGGCTCGCGCTATGGCGCGGAAGACGGCTCCGGGCGAAGCCGGCGCCACGCGAGCGCCGGCAACCGCACGACGAACTCGAGCACCAGCCGCGTGTGCATCCAGGTGAGCAGCACGTTGTCCCGCAAGTAGTTGAAGTGGGACACCCCGCCCTCCTCGGGCCGGAGGTAGCGCACGGGAGCGGGCAGGTTGACCGGCGGCACGCCGCGCCAGACGAGACGCACGGCGGCCTCGGGGTCGAAATCGAACCGCCGCATCCACGGCTGGCGCCGCATGATCGCCGCGAGGTCCGCGATGGGGTAGACGCGGAATCCGAAGAGGGAATCGCCGATCCCCGACCAGAGCGTCTCGAGGTTGGCCCACCAGTTCGACACGCGCCGCCCCTTCACGCGCAGCGCGGGTGCCGAGGCGTCGAACACCGGGACCCCCAGCACCACGGCTTCGGGGCGTCGCATCGACGCCGCCATGAACGCCGGGATGCTCGGCGCGGGATGCTGCCCGTCGGAGTCCATCGTGAGCGCGTGGGTGTATCCCTCGGACGCCGCGAGCGTGATGCCATGGAGCACCGCGCTCCCCTTGCCGGCGTTCGCGGGCAGCACGATCACGCGAAGGCCGGCGTCGGCGGCCGCCAGGTTGGCAAGGCCCCCTGCGGTTCCGTCATCGCTGCCGTCGACGACCACCCACACCGGTTCCCAAAGGTCCCGAGCGGCGCGCACCGTCTCGTAGACGGCCGGCCCCGGGTTGTAGCTCGGGATGATGACGAGGTGGGTCGTCGAGCGTTCAGTCATGCGAGCCCCGTCCCTCGATGGGCTCGCCCTCGGGCGGCGACGCGGGGGCGACGCCATCCTGCTGCGCCGGCAGCCCGCCCAGCTCCGCCGCGAAGTAGCGCTCCAGCTCCTTCGTGAACTCGCGCACGTCCCCGGGCGGATCGAACCGGCGACCCAGGCGGGCCCGATAGCGGTGCGGGAACCCCGGGGGCGAAAGAACGGACCAGCCCTTGCCCAGGTAGCGCGTATCGGTCTCGATGAAGACCGCCTGCACGGGCACCCGCGCGCGCCGCGAGACGACCGCCACCGCTGCCGTGAAGGGACCCACCGGGTCGCGCGAGGTCCGGGTGCCCTCGGGAAAGAGGACGAGGTGCCCGCCGAGGCGCAGTTCCTCGCCCGCGCTCGCCGCCAGGCCGAGGAGCGTGTCGTTGGGGATGTAGCGCGCAAGCCGCGCCGCCGGCCCGAGGAGGAAGTTGCCGATGAGCGAAGTCTTCATCACGCACATCGCGTCCGGCAGGCGCGAGACCACGAGCACCGCGTCGATCAGGGACGGGTGGTTCGGCGCGACGACGAGGGGCCCCTGGTCGCGGAGCGCGTCCAGCGCCGAGAGATCCAGCCGCAGCCCGCCCACCGCCTGCATGATGGCGAGGTAGGTCCGGAATCCGGCCATCGCCCCGATGCGCCCGACGCGCCGTCCCGCCCCGGCTGGCAGCACGAGCAGAAGCACCGCCGCGGCGATGCCCCAGAGGAAGCACATCGCGATCAGCAGGGGAAACCCGAATGCGGCGATCGCGTAGTCCCGGATCGTCTTCAATGCCCGCAGGATCGCCATTCCCGGCTGGCGCCCTTCAGTCGCTCGCCGGCACGCGCCGGGACGATTCCGCGAGGACCCATGACACGCCGATGCCCCCGGCCGCATAGCGGCGCGACGTGACCAGGGGGCTGTCGGCATAGGTGGCGCCCGCGAGGGTGTCGTACCTCAGGTAGCCCCCCACCCAGGCGCGCCCGAAGCGCCTCGACATCGCCACGATGAACTGCAGGCCGCCGTATCCGCCACCGGGATCGTAGGCGGGGCGCGATGCGGTGGCCTCGCCAGGCGACACGGCATAGAAGTACCGGTTGTAGCGCTGGTCGGTGTACACCGGCCCGGCGAGCACGCCCAGGTTCCACCCCGCGATTCCACCGACGTCCTTCACGTCGAGGTTCAGGTGCGGGAAGAACTGCACGCCGATGAAGCGCGGGTCGGACTCGATCGTCACGGCGCCGCGCAAGGGAAGGCGCAGGTCCACCTTGGCGCGGCTCCTGTCCGAGCGCCAGAGCGTGATCTCGAGCGAGGGTCCCAGTTCCAGCGCGGCCCGGAGGTTGGGCATGCCCTCGCGAACCTCGCTTTGCGAGCTGTCCACGGGGAGCGACGCGCCCACCGAGAGGTTGAAGTCCACCCGCTCGGAATCGAAGAGCACGCCGCGCACGCCGTCGCGGTCCGCCTTCAGGAAATCGCCGCGATAGACGAAGTACGGCAACGGGAACGCGTATCCGCGCTCATGCGAGGCGCCGCGGTAGTCGGGAAGGTGAAGGGCCGCGAAGCCGGCGCCCGCCTCCCAGAACGCCTCGTCGCGCGGCTGCGCCGCGACCGTCGCCGGAGCAAGGACGGCCAGCCCGAGAAGGACCGCCGCGACTCGCGCCGCGGCGGCCCGGCGGATGAGCG
>JAABQW010000121.1 GCA_011391275.1 Betaproteobacteria bacterium | reverse complement strand
CCGTGCCGCGCTTCACCGTGCCGCGCTGGTATCTCGAGGGCAGCGCCGTCTTCATGGAGACCTGGATGGGCGGCGGCCTCGGCCGCGCCCAGGGCGGCTACGACGAGATGGTGTTCCGCGCGATGGTGCGCGACGGCGCGCCGTTCTACGACCCGCTGGGCCTCGTCTCCAAGGGAACGCGCGTGGACTTCCAGGTCGGCGTGAACGCCTACCTCTACGGCACGCGCTTCTTCACCTGGCTCGCCTACGCCCATTCCCCGGAGAAGGTGCTCGCGTGGCTCAGGCGCGACGAGGGAAGCAAGCGCTACTACTCGGACCAGTTCGAGCACGTCTTCGGCATGCCGCTCGAGCAGGCGTGGCAGGACTGGATCGCCTTCGAGAAGGAGTTCCAGGGAAGGAACCTGGACGCCGTGGCGAAGAACCCCCTCACGCCGAAGAAGGACCTCGTCGCGAAGGCCGTGGGCTCGGTGTCCCGGGCCTACTACGACGAGGCCACGGGCGAGGTCTACGGCGCCTACCGCTACCCCGGCGTGGTGGAGCACATCGGCGCGCTCGACACGCGCACCGGCACCGTCCGCAACCTCACCGACGTGAAGGGGGCCATGCTCTACCGGGTCACCTCGCTCGCCTGGGACCCGGCCGGAACGCTCTTCTTCACCACGGACAACTACGCGCTTCGCGACCTCGTGTCCCTCGACATCAGGACGGGCGAGGAGAAGATGCTGCTGGAGGACGCGCGCATCGGCGAGGTGGTGTTCGATCCCGCCGACCGCTCGATCTGGGGCGTGCGCCACCAGAACGGCTTCGCCACGCTCGTGCGCATCCCGCCGCCCTACACGCAGTGGAGCCAGGTCCACACCTTCCCCTACGGCGTGGTGCCCTACGACCTCGACATCTCGCCCGACGGGCGCCTGCTCTCGGGCTCCGTCGCCGAGGTGAACGGCGACCAGTTCCTGCGCGTGTGGGAGATCGCGAAGGTGCGCGCGGGGGACCTGAAGCCCCTGAGCCAGTACGGCTTCGGCCAGTCGGTGCCGGAAGGGTTCGTCTTCTCGAAGGACGGGAAGTACCTCTACGGCAGCAGCTACTTCACGGGCGTGTCCAACATCTTCCGCTACGAGGTGGCCACGGGCGAGGTCGAGGCCGTCTCGAACGCGGGGCCCGGCTTCTTCCGCCCGGCGCCGCTCGCCGACGGTCGGCTCCTGGTCTTCAACTACACCGGGCAGGGCTTCGTGCCGGCCTTCATCGAGCCCACGCCCGTGAAGGACGTGAGCGCCATCCGCTTCCTGGGCGCCGAGGTCGCCGCGAAGCATCCGATCGTCACCCGGTGGCAGGTGCCGCCGCCCTCGAACATCGACTACGACAAGCTCGTCACCGGCAAGGGAATCTACGTCCCGCTGGAGAACCTGGCCATCCAGAGCGGCTACCCGGTCCTCCAGGGCTACAAGGAATCCGCGGGCATCGGCTACCACCTGAACATCGAGGACCCGCTGCGCATCGCCTCGATCGGCATCAGCGCCGCCTGGACGCCGGACTCCGACCTGCTCTCCGACGAGGAGGGCCACTTCGAGGTGAAGGGCCGCTACCTCGGCTGGAAGGCGAGCCTGTCGTGGAACCGCTCCGATTTCTACGACCTCTTCGGCCCGACGATCAGGAGCCGCAAGGGCCTGGCCGCCACCCTCGGCTACGACCACTCGATCATCTACGACGGGCCGCGCAAGTTCGACGCCAGGGGCGAGATCGCCTTCTACGACAAGATCGACGCCCTGCCCGACTACCAGAACGTCGAGGTCACCTACGACCGGCTCTTCACCGCCAAGGCCGGCCTCTACTACAGCTACCTGCGCCGGTCCCTGGGCGCGGTGGACGACGAGAAGGGCTTCACCTGGAACGCGGTCCTCTCCGCCAACCGGACGAGCGAGGGAGTCGTCCCGCAGCTTCGCGGCGGGGTCGACTTCGGCTTCGCGCTGCCCATCGACCACTCCTCGATCTGGCTGCGCTCGGCCGGCGGCGTGGCCGACGGCGACCGCCGCGACCCGTTCGCCAATTTTTTCTTTGGCGGCTTCGGCAACAACTACGTGGACAACGGCGAGGTGAAGCGCTACCGCGAGCACTACGCGCTGCCGGGGTTCGGGCTGAACGAGGTGGGCGGCCGCAGCTTCGTGAAGACGACGCTGGAGTGGAACATCCCGCCCGTGGTCTTCGAGTCCGTGGGCACGCCCAGCTTCCACCTCACGTGGCTCAGGCCCGCGGTGTTCGCCACCGGCCTGTGGACCGACCCGCACACCTCGCTGCGGCGCGACTTCGCGAGCGCCGGCGCGCAGGTGGACCTGCGCTTCAGCATCTTCCACTGGTACGACATGACCCTGTCCGCGGGCTATGCCGTCGGCTTCAGGGGCGGCAAGCGCGCCGGCGACGAGTGGATGATCTCGTTGAAGATCATGTGATGGCGCGCACCCGGATCCATGTCGGCTGACTTCCTGCTCCCGGCCGCCGTCGGCCTGCTACCCGTGGCGGCCTTCCTCGCCGCCCTGCTCCTCCTCGACAGCTACAAGCTCGTGAACCTGCGGGCGGTGGTCGCGACGGTGGCCGCCGGCGTGGCGGTGGCGGGGGCCGGCTACCTCGTGAACGACTGGGCGATGGGGGCCCTGCCCATCGGCGTGCCGGCGTTCGTCCGCTACGTCTCGCCGCTCACGGAAGAGCTGCTGAAGGGGCTGGTCATCGTCGCCCTCATCCGCGCGCACCGCATCGGTTTTCTCGTCGACGCGGCGATCTTCGGGTTCGCCGTCGGGACGGGCTTCGCGATGGTCGAGAACCTTTACTACCTGCGCTCGTTCCCGGATGCGGGGATGGGCACCTGGATCGTGCGCGGGTTCGGCACGGCGCTCATGCACGGCGGGGCGACCGCGATTTTCGGGGTGATGGGGTTGGCGATGCTCGAGCGCTCGCGGCGGGCCGATTTCCTCGCCTTCCTGCCGGGATTCGCGCTGGCGGCGGTGCTGCACTCCGGCTTCAACCACCTGCTCATGACGCCCAGGCTCGCCACGCTGGCGGTGCTGGTGGTGCTGCCGCCGCTCTTCGTCGCGGTCTTCCACCGCAGCGAGAAGTCGGTGGGGGACTGGCTGGGCAAGGGTTTCGACGCCGACACCGAGATGCTGGAACTGATCAATTCCGGGCGTCTGTCGGATTCACCCGTCGGGCGCTACCTGCACGAGCTGAAGGGCCGCTTCCGCGGCCCCGTCGTGGCCGACCTCCTCTGCTACCTGCGGCTGCACACGGAACTGGCGCTGCGCGCCAAGGGCATCCTCATGATGCGCGAGGCGGGCTTCGAGGTGCCCGTGGACGAGCCCACGCGCGAGAAGTTCGCGGAGATGCGCTACCTCGAAAAAAGCATCGGCCGGACGGGGCTCCTCGCCCTCCAGCCGATGCTGCACATGAGCCACAAGGACCTGTGGCAGCTCTACATGCTGGGCAAGTAGCCCCGCCTAGTTGCAGGCCGTCGCCGGGCTCGAGAACACCTGCCGCGTGATCTGCTTCGTCACCGTGGCGCCGCTGTAGGTGTAGGTGAGCACGCCGTTCTCGCCGTTGGAGAAGCTGAAGCGCATCGTACCCACCTCGGTGAGGTTGCCGGCGTTGATCGGCGTGAACGGGTTCGCGTTGAAGGGCGGGCCCGAGGTCCGGTAAAGCGTCCCGAAGTAGGAGCCGTCGGGCTGGCGGTTCCCGGCCGACATGACGAGCCAGAGGTCGCGCCCCGTCGCGTCGTAGGTGAAGAGCGTGGCGAAGAGGATGTTGTCCTGGTGGGTGACGTTCACGCCCCACCCCGCCTCGCTCTCGGCGGGCGAGTTGTACCAGAGGTCCTGGTAGTTGGTCAGCGAGGCGCGCGAAGCCGTGGTCGCGGTGCAGTTGGCCACGCGGCTCCCGTAGAGCTGCTTCATGATGGTCTTGGTGACGGTCACGCCGTTGAAGGTGTAGGTGAGCGAAGCGCGGTCCGCAGCCGTGAAGCTGACCGTCATCGTCCCCACCGCGGTCAGGTTCCCGGCCGCGTTCGGGTCCCAGACGAAGGGGTTCGCGTTGAACGCCGGCCCCCGGGTGCGGTAGAGCGTCCCGGAGAACGTGCTGCCCGACGTGAGGTTGCCCGCCGCCATCACGAGCCACAGGGGTGCGCCGCCCGAGTCGTAGGTGAAGAGCGTGGCGAAGACGATGTTGCCCTGGTGCGTGAAGTTGATGCCCCAGCCCGATTCGCTCTCGGCCGGGAAGTTGTACCAGAGGCCGGTGTAGTTGGTCGTCGTGGTGCCGCCGGCCACCTCCGCGAGGAGCGAGATGTCGTCGATGTAGAAGGACGTCGTTTCCGAGCTGTCCGTCATCGCGAGAAAGCGGATGCGGATGGTCTGGCCCGCGTAGGCGGTGAGGTTGAAGGCCGAGCTCTGCTGCCAGGCCGAGTTCGCGTTCTGGTTGGAATAGGTGGCGAGAGTCTGGAGGACGGTTCCGCCGGAATTCAGAACCTGGACGTCGAGCGTGTCCCAGGCGCCGGGAATCGTCTCGGCTGTCGTGATGCGGTACCAGTAGCGAAGGGTCGCCGAAGTCGCGCCGGAAGGCACGGCGATCGTCTGGCTGAGCGAGTCCGTTG
>JAABQW010000120.1 GCA_011391275.1 Betaproteobacteria bacterium | reverse complement strand
AGGGCTAGGTGCGCCCTGCGCGCGGCGCGGGCGCGTGCATCTCGCGCCGGAGGTAGCCCAGCTTGCGGCTGCGCTCGAGGTTCGCGGCGAAGCGCGGGAAGTCGAGCCCGAAGCGGGCGCGCATCGCCCTCGCCTCGCCCTCCATCCAGCGCCAGCGCGGCTCGAAGGCCGGGTCGCGGAACGCGAAGGCCACGTAGTTGCCGTCGTCGGCGATGGGCAGGAGGATCACGTTGCCGTCGAACACGGTGCGCATCATCTCGAGGTGGGCCAGCCGCTCGGGCTTCGGCCCCACGAGGTTCGCGACCGCCACGCCCCGGCGCGGCAGCAGCGCGCGCACGTCCTGGTAGAACTCGCGCGTGCAAAGCGTGGGTGCCACGCCCTCGGCGTCGAACGCATCGACCATCACCACGTCCGGGCGGTCCTCGCACTGCGCGACGTACTCGGCCGCATCCGCGCGCACGACGCGGAAGCGCTCGCCGTCGGGCGGCACCAGGAACTCGTCGCGGAAGGCGATGACGTGGGGATCGATCTCCACCACGGTGATGCGCGCCGGGGACAGGTGGCGGTGGCAGTACTTCGCGAGCGAGCCGCCGCCCAGGCCCAGCATGAGGATCGATCGCGGCTCGGGAAGGAACAGGAGAAAGCCCATCATCTTGCGCGTGTAGGCGAACTCCAGCGCGTACGGGTCGGCGAGCCTCATCTCGCTCTGGATGAAGGCGCGCGTGAAGTAGAGGCAGCGCGCGCCGTCGTCCTCGATCACGAAGGGCTTGTCGTAGCGCCGGGCGAGCACGCGGTCGATGAGCGCCTCGTGGTCGCCGCCGCGCGGCTCCAGGAGGCGGATCACCCCGCCTTCGTTGGGGAAGGGGTTCGGCAGCTCCAGCATCGCCTGCCCTCCGGTTGGCGCCCCGGCCCCGTCAGCGCGCCTGGCCCATCGCGGCGAAGATGCGGTCGCGGCGCTCCGCGTCGCGGCCGTCGACGATGCCGGGCTGGGCGCACCAGGCGAGGAGGCGGTCGCCGGTCGTGCCGGCCTGCGCCGCGCCGCCGCCGAAGCGCTCCTTGAGGAGCTTCACCTGCATCGCGAGGCGCTGCTGCTGCATCTCGGCGGGGCTCTCGACGCCCAGCGTCATTTCCAGCTCGAGCAGGCCGTCGCGACGTGCCGCGGTGCCGCGCTCGATGCGGGCGCGGTGGGCGTCGGTCGAGGCCGGATCGGCGAGCGCGGCCAGCGCCGCGTCGCGCCTCGCCACGAGCTTCTTCTCCCAGGCCGGCGGCACCGCAGGCAGCGCGCCCCACCGGTCGTTCGCGGCATCCGGCGAAACCGGGCTGCCCCCGGCGACGACGGCGGCCTCGAGCTCCTCGCAATAGCGATCCTTTTCCGCGAGCGCCTGCCAGACCACCGCCTCGCGGGCACGGGCGCGGGCCGCGAGAGCGCCCTCCACGGACTTCGAGGCGCTGCGGAAGCGGCCTTCCAGGGCACGCAGCGAGGGGTCGGGGCCGCGCGTTCCGGCGCGCCAGCGGTCCTGCAGGTCGCGAAACGCCGCGCGCACGTCCTTCTCTTCCTTCTCGGTCTCGCGCGCGAGCTGCTCGAGCTGCGCGCAGACGTCCTCCAGGGATCGCCGGCCTTCCTGCTTGCGGCCGTCGTCCTCCTTGCGCTTGGCGTGGCGCGCCTCGAAGACCGCGTCGCAGGCGGCGCGGAAGCGCTCCCACAGGGCGCGCTCGTCGCGCTGCGCGAGCGGGTGCGCCTTCGAGTGTTCCTGCCAGCGCGCCTGGATGGCCTTCACCAGCGAAGGCGCCTCGCGGTCCATGGCGCGCGGCTGCAGGGCCTCGACTTCGGCGATGAGCGCGAGGCGCCCTGACTTTGCTTCCTCGCGCGAGGCCCCGAGGACGGCGCGCAGCGGTGCCAGCGCCTCCTTGAGGCGCGCGTCGAGCTTCTTCCACGCGCCCGGGTCGACGCTGCCGAGGTCGCCCTCGCGCCATGCGCGGTCCGTCTCGCGCAGCCACTTCTCGATGGCCCGCGGGTCGGGGGTCTCGCCCAGCAGTGTGGGCGCGTGCGCGGCGGCCGCCTCGATGAATTCGTCGCGTTGCTTGCGCGCGGCCTTGCGCTGCGCCGCGAGCTCCTTGAAGTGCTGGGCGGCGGGGGCGTAGGCCTTCTCGCAGGCGCCGTCGAAGCGTTCCCACAGCGCGCGCGGGACCCCGGCGTGCTGGGCGTCGAGCGCCTTCCATTCCTCGCGCAGCTTCTTCACCTCGGCTGCCGTGCGCGCCGCGTCGAGCCCGGGTGCCGCGAGGGCCTCCGCGCGCTCGCAAAGCTGCACGCGGGCCGTCTGCTGGCCGAAGGTCTCCCAGCGCTCCAACTCGCCGAGCTGCTGGCCGACGCGGCCCATGCGCTGCTGCGTGGGCTTGGGCAGCGCGCCGGCTTCGCCCTTGATGAGCTTCATCTCGTCGACCGCGGCGCGGGCCGCGTGCAGCTGCCCGGCGGCCAGCGCCTGCTCGGCGGTGTGGAGGAGGGCGTGGACGCGGTTTCGCGCGGCACCCGCTTCCTCGCGCGCCGCCTGCGCCTGCGCGAGGCGGCGCTGCTCGATGACCATGATCGCCGCCTCGAAGCGCCGCGACAGCGCCGGCGTGCGGATCGCGCGGTCGAGCGCCTGCCACCGCTCGGGCAGCTGGGCGTTGTCGACCGAGGTGTCGGCGGCGAGGCGCTCGGCCTCGACGACCAGCGCCTCGGCGCTCGCCAGCGCCTGCAGTTCCTTCTCCCAGGCATCCAGGCGCGCCTGCGCGCCGTCCAGCCGGGCTGGGGCGGCCTCGTCCGCGCTTGACTTCGCCTCCTCCCGCAGCGCTTCCAGCTGGACGCGCAGGTCCTTCAGGGCTTCCGGCCCGTCGGGGGCGGTCAGGGCCGCGATCCATTCGCCCACGCGGCGCTCGAACCGCGCCCGCGCGGCCTGCTCGGCCTGCTCGCGGTCGAAGCGCGCCTGCAACGCGCGGCGCGCGGCATCGCAGCGCTCCAGGCGTGCCGGGTCGTCGCGCATGTCCAGCACCTGCCAGCGGCGGTTCAGGTCCACGACCGCCGTGAGGATCGGGCCCGGCGTGCCGGCCAGCGCCTCGAGCTGCGCGAGGATCGCGTCGGCCTCGGATTGCTGCCCTTCACGGTTCTTCATCGCCTCGAGCCTTTGCTTCGCCAGCCGCGCCACGCCGCGGTCCTTGTTCTTCGCCTTGTCGAGGAGCGCCTCGAGGCCCTCGGGGGAGCGCACGCACTCGGCCGCGGCCAGGCGCGTCTCCGCGTGCCCGCCGGCGAGCGCCAGCTCGACGAGCAGCGGCTCGTCGCGAAGCCCCGCGATGGCCGCGAGCCTGCGGTCGGCGTCCGCCGCCTGCCGGGCCACGGCGGCGCGGATGGCGTCGTTGCAGGCGGCCGACTCCAGGAAGGCGCGCGCGGCGAAGACATCCGGCGACCCGGCCACCACGCGGGCCAGGCCCGTCGCCAGCGCCTCGCGGACGCCGGCATCGGCTTCCTTTTCCCAGGCGGCGCCGAGTGCGGCGAGGTCCGCGCTGCGCGCGGCCGCGGCGGCGCGGACTTCCGGCGCCGGGTCGGCAGCGACGAGGGCGGCGAGCTCGGAGGATTCCGGCGCGAGGGCCGCCACGCCCAGGATGCGCTGGGAGGCCTCGGGGTGCTCGTGAAGGGGGGTGCGGGAGAAGAGCCGGGTGACCATGGTGGGAGCGGGTATCGATGCGGGGGCGGGCGGGCGCGGAAGCGGCAGCCTACCGGAATGATAATCCCTCGGGGGCGCCCGCCGCCGAGGGATCCGAATCGGGGGGCTTTTGATCTGCGTCAGAAGCGGCCGTTGTATACCCCCCTCCGGCAGCGTAGCCTGCCCGCTGGGACTATCGATCTTCGATAGCGACCTTCGATAACGAACTTCGAGGATGGGCGAAAAGGAGCTCTATGGCGGTCTCGTGCGCCTGCACGTGCTGCACCATGCCTGCCACGAGCCCGTCTTCGGGCAGGGGCTCATGGACGAACTGGCGCACCACGGCTACCGGCTGAGCCCCGGCACGCTCTACCCGATCCTGCATGGCCTGGAGAAGGGCGGGCAGCTGAAGTCGACGGTCGAGAAGATGGGCAAGACCAGCCGGCGAACCTACGTGGCCACGGCCGCGGGCCGGAAGGCGCTGCGCGTCGCGAAGGGCAGGGTTTGGGAGCTGTTCAGGGAATTGTTCGAGGAAGAGCTGCCGCACGGGCTGCTGGAGGGCGCGATGCGGGACCGCGGGACCACGAAGGAAAAGGGAGAAAAGCAATGATTGGACACACGGGATTCAGATGGTCTGGCATGGCCGCCGCGGCCGTCCTCGCCATGGCGCCGTTCGGCGCCCTGGCGCAGGCGATCAGCGGGACGGTGACGGACGGCGGCAAGCGCGCGGTAAGCGGCGCCACGGTGTTCCTCGTGCCCGCGGCGGACGTGGCGAAGCTCAAGAAGGCGCCGTCCTTCAACATCCGGCGCAACGTCGACGACGACGAGCCGATGGACGACAGCATCGCCGCCCACGGAGACAAGTACACCCAGGCGGTCACCGACGGCAGCGGGGCGTTCAGCATCGCCGGCGCGCCGGCCGGCAAGTACTTCGTGTACGTCGTGCCGG
>JAABQW010000119.1 GCA_011391275.1 Betaproteobacteria bacterium | reverse complement strand
TCGCGCGGCTCGGGCAAGCCCGCGCGCGCCTTGCCCGCGGGGCCGCGCGCGCGGTCGACGAGGCCGCGCAACGCCTGGACATCGCGTCGCGCCGGCTCCTCACGCCCGCCGAGCGCCTGGCGCGAGGTCGGGAGCAGCTGGCCGCGGTCGCCCGCCGCCTCGCGCTGCAGGCGCGGCGGTCCGTGGAGCTTCGCGAGGCATCGCTGCGCGGCCTGGCGCCGCGGCTGCGCGGCGCCGTCCCTCTCCTGCCGGCGCTTTCACGCGACCTCGGGCGCCTGGCGCGCCGGCTGGCCGCGGGCGCGGCGCGCAACGATCGCGAACGCCGGGCGCGGCTCGCCTCGGCAGCCGCCTCGCTGGGCCACCTCGATCCCTCGCAGGTGCTCTCGCGCGGCTACGCCATCGTGCGCGCGGCCGACGGCTCGGTGGTGCGCTCGGGCGCAGTACTTTCGCGAGGCGACGCGCTGGACCTCACCTTCGCCGAGGGTGGCGCAGCCGTCACGGTGGACGCGCCCCGCTGATTCCTCGCGACTGGCACCGGGCGTATAGTGGTTCGGCAGCCCCGATACCAACCTCAGGAGGAAGAAAGCATGGCCAAGAAAGCGAAGAAACCGCGGGCGGCCACGCCTGCCGTCTACCGGATCACCGAGATCGTCGGCACGAGCGCCACGTCGTGGGCCGAGGCCGCCGCAAACGGCATCAAGGCTGCGTCCAAGAGCCTGCGCGACCTGCGCGTGGCGGAAGTCGACCGGCTCGACGTGAAGATCGAGAACGGCAAGCTCATCTACCGCGCGAAGCTCAAGCTGAGCTTCAAGTACCACGGCGACGACTGATCCGCCGCCACCTGGCGAGGGCCCCCTACGCTCCCAGGAACCGTTCCACGCGCCCCGCCACCTCCGCCGCGAGGTCGGGGCGCAGGCAGTCCAGGCGCTCGACCTCCCGCATCGCCCTAAGCCACGTGAGCTGGCGCTTGGCGAGCTGCCGCGTCGCGGCGATGCCGCGCGCTTCCAGCGTCGCCGTGCTCTCCTTCCCCTCCAGCGTCTCCCACACCTGCCGGTAGCCCACCGCCCGCATCGAGGGCAGCCCCGCGTCGAGCGCGTACCGGGCGCGCAGGCGTTCGACCTCCCCGACGAGACCGGCGGCGAGCATCGCGCGGAAGCGCTCCTCGATCCGGCCGTGCAGCACCGCGCGGTCCGAGGGCTCGAGCACCAGCGTGAGCGCGGTGAAGGGGGGCTCCGTCCGGTCGCCGCGCGCGATGAGCGCGGTGAGCGAAACGCCGGCGAGCCGGAATACCTCGAGCGCGCGCTGGACGCGCTGCGCGTCGTTGGGGTCCAGCCGGGCCGCGCTCGCCGGGTCGACGCGCGCCAGCTGCGCATGCATTGCCGGCCAGCCGCGGGAACGCGCCTCTCGATCGAGCTCCTCGCGCACCGCCGCGTCGGCTGGCGGAAGGTGCGCCAGCCCGCGCATCAGCGCGCGCTCGTAGAGCATCGTGCCGCCCGCGAAGAGGGGCACCCGGCCGCGCGCCGCGATCCCGCCCGCGACGCGCAGCGCGTCGTCGCGGAACCGCCCGGCGGAATACGCCTCGACGGGATCCACGATGTCGACGAGGTGGTGCGGGAAGGCGGCGCGCGTGGCCGCGTCGGGCTTCGCCGTGCCGATGTCCATGTCCCGGTACACGAGCGCCGAGTCGACGCTCACGATCTCCACCGGGAAGCGCGCCGCGAGTGCCAGCGACACCGCGGTCTTGCCGCTCGCGGTGGGCCCAAGCAGGAAGACGGCGGGCGGCGGGCGCGGCATGGCGCGCGCGGGGCCTAGCGGCCGCGCAGGAACAGGCGGTCGAGGTCCGCCATCGAGAACTGCACCCAGGTGGGACGGCCGTGGTTGCAGCTGCCGGCACGCTCCGTATCCTCCATCTCGCGCAGCAGCGCGTTCATCTCCGGCACCGTGAGGCTGCGGTTGGCGCGCACCGCGGCGTGGCACGCCATCGTCGACAGGAGCTCGTTGCGCCGCTCGACGAGCGCGCGGCTGGCGCCGAACTCGCGCATCTCGGCGAGCACCGAGCGCAGCATCGCGGGCGCGTCGAGGTCCGCCAGCAGCGCCGGCACGGCGCGCACCACGAGGTCGCGGGGGCCGGCCACCCCGACCTCGAAGCCCAGGCTCGCGAGCGCGTCCGCCGAGCGCTCCGCCTCCTCGACCTCCTCGGCCGTCGCCGGCATGGCGATGGGCACCAGCAGCGGCTGGGCGGGAAGCCGCGAGGCGTCGAGCGCGCCCTTGAGCCTCTCGTAGACGATGCGCTCGTGGGCCGCGTGCATGTCGACGAGCACGAGCCCCGCGGCGTTCTGCGCGAGCACGTACACGCCGTGCAGCTGCGCGAGCGCGTAGCCCAGGAGCGGCGGGGCGCCGGGCTCCGCGCCCGGGGCCACGGCGGCCTGGCGGCGCTCGTCGCCGGTGGCGGCGGCGAAGAACGCCTCGTAGCGCGAGGCCGGCTGGGCCACGTCGAGCGAGGGCTGCGAGAAGTACGCGGTCGCGGCGGGCGTCGTCGCCGGCGCGGAGCGCTGCGCGCCGGCCAGCGGGGCCGCGAGCGCCCGCGAGAGCGCGTGGAAGACGAACTGGTGGATGGCGCCCGCGTCGCGGAAGCGCACCTCCGTCTTCGCCGGGTGCACGTTCACGTCCACGAGCCTGGGGTCGGCCTCCAGGAAGAGCACGTAGGCCGGGTGCCGGTCGTGGTGCAGCACGTCGGCATAGGCCTCGCGGATCGCGTGCGAGACGACCTTGTCGCGCACGAAACGGCCGTTCACGAAGAGGTACTGCGCGTCGCGCGAGGCGCGCGTGTGGCCCGGGCCCGCGACCAGGCCCGCGAGCCGCACCGTGGCGCCGCTCGCCTCGACCTGCACGGCGGCGGCCGCGAAGTCCGCGCCGACGACTCCCGCGGTCCGATCCCGGGCGGAACCGGGCACGTGATGGGCGAGGCGCCTGCCGTTGTGGGTGAGCGAGAAGGCCACGCCGGGGCGCGACAGCGCCACGCGCGAGAACGCCTCCTCGCAGCGGGCGAACTCCGTCGCCTCGCTCTTCAGGAACTTCCGCCGCGCCGGCGTGTTGTAGTAGAGCTCCTCCACTTCCACGGTGGTGCCGGCGGCGAGTGCGGCGGGCTCGACCGGGGACAGGGCCCCGCCGTCGCAGGCGATGCGCCAGGCGTGCCGCTCGCCGGCGCGCCGGCTGGAGATGGCCAGTCGCGAGACCGCGCCGATCGAGGCGAGCGCCTCGCCGCGGAACCCGAGGGTGGCGGCGCGCTCCAGGTCCTCGAGCGTGGCGATCTTGCTGGTGGCGAAGCGGGCGAGGGCCAGCGGCAGGTCCCCGGCCTCGATGCCCGCACCGTCGTCGGCCACGCGGATGCGGCGCATCCCGCCCTCGGCGAGGTCCACGGAGACCGACTGCGCGCCGGCGTCGAGGCTGTTCTCGACGAGCTCCTTGAGCGCGGAAGCGGGGCGCTCGACCACCTCGCCGGCGGCGATCTGGTTCACCAGGAGGTCGGGAAGCGCGCGGATGTGGCCCATCGTGGAATCGCGTTGCCTGGACAGGTCCGCGGCGGGGGAGTTCGGTTCCGGAACGAACGCCGAATGTTACACTCATCGAGATACCACGCGCGTCCCGCAAGTCCCCGATCGCGCCGGAGCGACATGAGCCCCCAGGAGTCGCCGTCATTCCCCGCGGAGCCCGCCGGCCCGCGCCCGAGCACCCAAGGCACCGTCCGCGAGGAACAGGTCCGCCTCCTCTTCCGCTTCTCCCTCGTCGGCTACCTCGCGACGCTCCTCGTCGTCTTCATCCTCGGCGCGGTGCTGTGGGAGGATCTCGCGCGACCGCTCCTTTTCGGCTGGTTCGCGGCGATCTCGCTCGTCACCGTCGGCCGCTACGCGCTCTACAAGGTCTTCATCAACCGCGAGCCGCCGGCCGCCGAGATCCCGCAGTGGGAAAGGCGCTTCCTCGCGGGCTCCCTCCTCACGGCGCTCTGCTGGGCCACGATCGCCACCGTGCTGCTGCCGGACGTCGCGCACGCCGGCCAGCGCATGACGGTGGTGATGCTCGTCACCCTCCTCATCACCGGGGCCGTGGGCTACTACGCGCCGCACCCGCACGCCTTCAAGATCACCGCCTTCGTGGGCCTGGTGCCGCTCGCCCTCTCGCTGGCACTGGCGGGCGAGCGCGTCCAGTTGTTCCTCTCCGGGGCGATCCTGCTCCTCGCCGGGGTCCTGCCGTTCCTGCACGACAAGCTCCACCGGGCGCTGGTCGACTCGCTCGCCACGCGCCAGGACCGGGCCGCGCTCACGGGCGAGCTGGAGGCCGAGCGGGCGCGCCTGCAGCAGGCCAACGACGCGCTTGCGGAGGAGATGGTGGGCCGCCTCAAGGCGCAGCAGGCCGAGCTCATCGCCGCGCAGAAGCTGCGCATGCACGTCGAGCGCACCCCGCTCGCGGTGATCGAGTGGGACCGCGAACACCGCGTGACCGCCTGGAACCCCTCGGCCGAGGCGATCTTCGGCATCCTCGAACGCGACGCCGTCGGCAAGCGCGACGCGGAGCTCATCGTGACGCCGGGCAACGCGGAAGCGGTGCAGTCGATGTGGCTCGAGCTCGCCGAGACGCGCGACGGCACGAAGGTGGCCCT
>JAABQW010000118.1 GCA_011391275.1 Betaproteobacteria bacterium | reverse complement strand
TCGCCGGCGCATGGGAGCTGCCCGCCGGCGGCGGCTACGCGCAGGTGGGGCCGGGGGTCGTGCCGCGCATCGTGGGCGGGGTGCTGCTGCTGCTGGGCGCCCTGCTGCTGCGCGAGGCGCTCACGGGCGGGTTCCGCGGCGTCGACGAGGAGGCCGAGGTCCACCTGCCGATGGACTGGGAGGCCTTCGCCTGGCTTGGCGGCGGCATCGTCCTGTACGGGCTCCTCGTGGAGCGCGCCGGGTTCCTGATCGCCTCCACGCTGCTCTTCATCGCCGTCGCCCGCGGGTTCACGAGCCGGCGCTGGCTTTCCAACGCGCTGGTCGGGCTCGCCGTGGCGGCTTTCATCTTCGCGGTCTTCAACTACGGCCTCGGCCTGCAGCTTCCCGCCGGCATCCTCAAGGGACTGCTGCCCTGATGGACATCTGGGCGCAGCTCATCAACGGCTTCGCGGTCGCGCTGACGGCGCAGAACCTCATGTGGGCGCTGGTGGGCGTGACCCTGGGCACGGCGGTGGGCGTGCTGCCCGGCGTGGGCCCCGCGGTCACCGTGGCGCTGCTGCTGCCCATCACCACCAAGGTGGATGCGAGCGGGGCGCTCATCATGTTCGCCGGCATCTACTACGGCGCGATGTACGGCGGCTCCACCACCTCGATCCTGCTCAACACGCCCGGCGAGAGCGCGACGATCGTGACGGCGATGGAGGGCAACCAGATGGCGCGGCGCGGCCGCGCCGGCCCCGCGCTCGCCACGAGCGCCATCGGCTCGTTCATCGCCGGGACCATTGCCACCATCGGCCTCACCTTCCTGTCGCCGCTGGTGGTGGAGCTGGGCCTCAAGTTCGGCCCGCCCGAGTATTTCGCGCTGATGGTCGTCGCGTTCACGACCGTGTCCTCGGTGCTGGGCAACTCGACCCTGCGCGGCATGACGAGCCTCGTCCTGGGGCTCGCGATCGGGCTGGTGGGCATCGACAACCAGACCGGGCAGGCGCGCTTCTCCTACGGCGTGCCGCAGCTCCTCGACGGCATCGAGGTCGTCACCATCGCGGTCGGCCTCTTCGCGGTGGGCGAGACGATCTACAACGCCTCGAAGATGAGCCAGGTCAAGGAAACGCTGGAGCGGATGAGCGGCTCGATCTGGATGAAGGCGGATGACTGGAGGCGCTCGTGGAAGCCGTGGATCCGCGGCACCCTCATCGGCTTCCCCTTCGGCTCCATCCCGGCGGGCGGCGCGGAGATCCCGACCTTCCTTTCCTACGCCATCGAGAAGAAGCTCGCGAAGAACCCGGAGGAGTTCGGCTCGGGTGCGATCGAGGGTGTGGCGGGGCCCGAGGCCGCCAACAACGCCTCCTCCACCGGGGCCATGGTGCCCCTCCTCACGCTGGGGCTTCCCACGTCGGCGACGGCGGCGATCCTGCTGTCGGCGTTCCAGCAATACGGCCTGCAGCCCGGGCCCATGCTCTTCGAGGCGAACGCGGCGCTCGTGTGGGGCCTCATCGCGAGCTTCTACGTCGGCAACGTGATGCTGCTCGTGCTGAACCTGCCGTTGGTCGGGCTCTGGGTGAAGCTCCTCGAGATCCCCAAGCCGCAGCTCTACGCGGGCATCCTCGTCTTCGCCACCATGGGCGTCTACGGCATGCGCCAGTCGCCGTTCGACGTGTTCCTGCTCTACGGGGTGGGACTGGCCGGGTTCCTCATGCGCCGCTTCGGCTTCCCGTCGGCGCCGGTGATCGTGGGCATGATCCTGGGGCCCCTGGCCGAGGAGCAGATGCGCCGCGCGCTCGCCATCAGCCAGGGCAGCCCGATGATCTTCCTCACCCATCCCATCTCGGCCGCACTCCTCGCGCTGGCCGTGACGGTGATACTCGCGCCGTGGCTGTGGCGGCGCTTCGGGCCCGCGCGCCACCGGAGCTAGTCCCGCGCCACGCCCCGGCGGCTTTGAAGGGCTGCCGCCCCACACGAACCAGGCAGAGCCCCCATGCAACCCGCTTTCGACCGCTTCCACCGCTACGAGGAACTCGTGGCCGTCCTGCGCGCCTTCGCGTCGCGCCGCCCCGACCTCTTCCGCGTCGAGACCATCGGCCAGAGCCACGAGGGGCGCGACATCCACGTGGTCGTCGCCACCCGAGGCGACACCGGGCCGGACACGGACAAGCCGGGCTTCTGGGTCGACGGCAACATCCACGCCGGGGAGCTCACGGCCTCGACGGCGTGCCTCTTCCTGCTCAGGACGCTCGAGGAGCAGTACGGCAAGCGCGAGGACGTGACGCGGCTCCTCGACACGCGCGCGTTCTACGTCTGCCCGCGCATCAATCCCGACGGGGCCGAATGGGCGCTCGCGGACAATCCCAGGCACATCCGCTCCTCGACGCGCCCCTGGCCCTTCGACGAGGAGGCGGTGGAGGGTCTCGACGTCGAGGACGTGGACGGCGACGGGCGCGTCCTGATGATGCGCATCCCCGATCCCAACGGACCGTACAAGGCGCACCCGGCGGACCCGCGCCTCATGACGCCCCGCGACCCGGCTGAGGCGGGCGGCACGTACTGGCGCGTGATGCCGGAGGGGCGCCTTCGCAACTTCGACGGGGTCGAGATCCGCGTGAACCGGGACAAGGAAGGCCTGGACCTCAACCGCAACTTCCCCGCCGGCTGGCGGCAGGAATACCAGCAGCCGGGCTCCGGCCCCTACCCGGTGTCGGAGCCGGAGACGCGGGCCGTCGTGGACTACATCGTCGGGCACCCGAACCTGTGCATCGCGGTGAGCTTCCACACGCACAGCGGCGTGATCCTGCGGCCCTTCTCGAGCGAGCCCGACGACAACATGCCGCCCGAGGACCTCTGGCTCTACAAGTCGTTCGGCAAGCGCGCCACCGAGTTCACGGGCTACCCGAACATCTCCATCTTCCACGACTTCAAGTACCACCCGAAGCAGGTCATCAGCGGCGGCTTCGACTGGATCTACGAGCACCTCGGCCAGCTCTTCTGGGTCGTGGAGATCTGGGCGCCCATCAAGGAGGCGGGCATCGAGGACTACCACTTCATCGACTGGTACCGCGAGCACCCGCCGGAGGACGACCTGAAGCTCATCGCCTGGAGCGACCGCGAGCTCGGCGGCGAGGGCTGCGTCACGTGGTATCCCTTCGACCACCCGCAGCTCGGCCCGGTGGAGCTGGGCGGGTGGAACAAGATGGCCACGTTCCGCAACCCGCCGGCCAAGTACCTCGAGCGGGAAGTGAAGCGCTTCCCCGAGTGGCTCATCTGGCAGGCGCTCACCACCCCGAAGCTCGAGATCCTGGAGGCCACGGCCGAAAGCCTGGGGGACGACACCTGGCGCGTGCGCGTGGTGGCACAGAACTCGGGCTACCTGCCCACCTACGCGACCAAACGCGCGCTCGAACGCAAGATCGTCCGCGGCGTGATCTTCGAGATCGGGCTGCCGGAAGGCGCCGCGCTCATCGCGGGGAAGCCGCGCGTCGAGGGGCCGCAGCTCGAGGGGCGGGCCAACAAGCCGACCCTGCAGGCCTTCCTCCCCGATCCGTTCATCACCGCCGACCGCGGCCAGTGCGAGTGGACGGTGCGCGCGCCGCGCGGGACGGCGGTCTCGCTCACCGCGCGCCACGAGCGGGCCGGGCGGGCGGTGGCGACCCTCACCCTGGCTTGACCCCGCCCCACTTGTCGAAGTGCTAATCTGGCCTCATCTCCGTCTCATGCGGAGGTGAGAAATGATGCGCGTCCGGCCCGCCGCCGTGGCGGGGGCCTTCTATCCCGGCGACCCCGTGACCCTCGCCCGCGAGGTGGAGCAATTCGTGCGCCGGGCGGCCCCTCCGGGGGACGGGGAGTCGGCGCCCAAGGCGATCATCGCTCCCCATGCCGGCTACATGTACTCGGGCCCGGTCGCGGGGAGCGCGTACGCGCGCGTGGCGTGCCTGCGCGGGAAGGTCTCCCGCGTGGTCCTCGCCGGGCCTGCGCACCGGGTCTTCGTGCGCGGCGCGGCGGTGCCCGAGGCCACCGTCTTTGCCACGCCGCTGGGCGCCATCGAGCTGGACCAGGAGGCGCTCGCGCGGCTTCGGCAGCTGCCTTTCGTGGAGACGGGCGACGGCCCGCACGCCCTCGAGCATTGCCTCGAGGTGCACCTGCCGTTCCTGCAGGCGGTGCTCGGCGACTTCCGGCTGGTTCCCGTCGTGGTGGGCGGCGCCTCGCCGGCGGAAATGGCGCAGCTGCTGGACGCCGTGTGGGGCGGCGAGGAGACGCTCGTGGTGGTGAGCTCCGACCTGTCGCACTACCTGCCGTACGCCGCGGCGCGCACGCGCGACCGCGGCACCGCGCAGGCCATCCTGGACCTCGATCCGCGCCTCGACCCCGAGGACGCCTGCGGTGCGGCGCCCGTGAACGGGCTGCTCGAAGTGGCGCGCCGCCGCGCCCTGGCGGTCGAGCTCGTCGACCTGCGCAATTCCGGGGACACGGCGGGCGGGCGCAACCAGGTGGTCGGGTACGGCTCCTTCGTCTTCCATGAAACGGGGCAGCGCCATGGATGAGCCAGGCAACCGCGGGCTGGTGCTGGTCGAGATCGCGCGCGAGGCGATCGGCGAGCGCCTGGGGCTGTCCAGCGCACGGTGCCGCGACGACGAGTGGCTCGCCCGTCCGGCCGCCACGTTCGTCACGCTGCATCTGCAGGAGGCCCTGCGCG
>JAABQW010000117.1 GCA_011391275.1 Betaproteobacteria bacterium | reverse complement strand
AGAGGCTGTCGGTCGGCGCGCCGGCGGTCACGGTGAATGGAATCTTCGCCCCCGTGATGTCCTCGATGGAAAACTTGTTCGCGCCGCCGCTCGCGGAGTCGTTGGCGGTGAGCTGCCACACATTGGCCGGGAAGGTGCCGGTGGATGTGTCGGAGAAGACCATCCGGAGGTTGTTTTCCCTCAGACGGATGGTGTCGAAGCCGAACGCTTCGTTGTTGATGCAGTCGAGACCGACGCAAAGGCTCCCCTGCACGATGAGGTCGTCGGGAATCACCTGGTCCTTGGCGCCGCCGGCCGCGGCATCGCGCGGGCCCTTCGAGGCGAGGGTCGCGGTGTCACGGGGCTCCGCGACATCCGGCGAGACGATCTGCCCCTTCGCTATGGTGAAGGTGCCCGAGACCGTCTCGCGCAGGGCGTGCACCTTCTCGGCCAGCCCCGCCTCGGGGAAGCTGCCGTCCTCGGAGATCTCGACGCGCTCGAGCGCCCTCGCCAGGTCCGCGCCGGGCTGCCGGCCGAACACCAGCTCGTAGACGTACTTGCCGTCGGCGAGGTAGGGCATGGCCGCCAGGTCGAAGACCGGCGTCTCGGTGCCGAAGTCGCGTTCGTGCACGATGCCGCCGGGCCCGGCCACGCGCAGCGAAACCGAGCGATAGGGAATCTGCGGCGCCCAGGCGAGCCCCTTCGGCTGGTGAACGAGCTTCGCGACGCTTTCGCCCGGGCCGGCGGCGTGCGCAACGGGCATCGCGAGCGGCAGCGCGGACAGGACGGCGATGGCGAGGGAGCACTTCAGGGCGTTTGGTTTCATTATTATCACTCCCGGGGGCAGGGCGGGTCGCCAGCGGATGGGCGACCGGAGGCTCACGCTAACACCCGCCTGCAATGTGGTCAAACGAGCCGGCCCGCGCTTGACCGGCCGGGTCGCGGTGCCTAGAGTCGACCGGTCCACACTCTCCTCCCACCGTCGAAATCCGGCATGCGATTTGCCCTTCGCCCGAGCCTTTCCTTCCTGTTGATCCTTTCGCTTGCGGGCGGCTCCGCAATGGCGCAGCAGGCGTTTTCGCCCGCCCCGCGCGTCAAGTCCATCGTCGACCAGATCGGGGTCCTCGAAGGCGACCGCGACCCCAAGTGCGACGCCACTGCCTCCCGCCTGGAGGACTTCATGTACGGGACGCCGCTCTCGACCGGGGCGCGCTTCCTCAAGAACGACCGCCAGAAGGCCCTCATCGTCTCGATCTGGTCGCGCGCGTCGCAGCAGGCGAGGCGCGCCGGTGCCGGCAGCATCTCGCGTGCGGCGATCGAGGCGGCGATCGGCGAGGCATTCGAGTACCGGCAGGACGGCAGCGTGTGGCGGGTTCGCGTCGCCGGGCGGGAGCAGGCGATCGACGCGACCGACAAGCGGCAGTACTCCACGGTCGCCTATGCGTTGCGCGCGATCCTCGCGGTGGAGCAGGACCAGCTCCTCGGCAACCTGCCCGAGATGCTTCCCCTCGACGATGCGGCCATCGCGCTTCTCAAGGACGCGGTCGATCTCTACACCCTGGCGATGCTGCAGCGCGCCGACCGCGAGGCGCGCGCCGGCAAGCAGCGCGAGATCGGCCGGGAGCGGCTCGCCGCCGTGTGGCCCGAGCCGGCGGCACCGCCCCGGGGCGACGGCACGCGGGTCGCTGCGGCGGCGACGGGGTACCCAGTGCTCGAGCAGGTGATCGAGCAGAAGCTCAAGTCGTTCGAGAAGTACAACGCGGTCTCGGGCCAGGTGTTCCTGCGCAACCTGCAGGTGTACTTCGCCCGCCACCGCTGGCCGGCCGACCCCGAGACCGGCACGCGGTTCAGGCAGGTGTTCACCGAGGCGATGGTCGCCTACTCGCAGGACCTCCTGCGGGGCGCGGAAACGACCGCGCGCGAGCGGCGCCGGACGACCATCGCCGCGGCGGACGTGTACGAGTTCGGCCAGAAGATCACGCCGCACCGCATCAACGAGTACGAGGACGCGGTCTTCTTCCCCGCCCTGCCGCGCGAGGAACGCGTCGAGATCGAGGCCTACGACATGGACTCGTTTCGCGACGGCGGCCTGCACTGGCGCTACCTCAAGGAAGCCATCGCGGGCGATGCCGGCACAGGCCACCTCGAGCCGGACCCCTTCGCCGCGGAGCTCCTGACGGAGAACATCGCCCAGTTCGGCGTCCTGCTCCTGAAGGAGACCGGCCGCCTGAGCCGCGCTGCGGGGCGCGACACCCTGCACCCGGACTTCATCGAGGCGGGGCTTCGCGAGATCCAGGGAAAAATCGACCGAAACGCCGCCGCCGTGTCCGCTCCGCTGGCCGACGGCCAGGTCCGCTCGTCGCCCGGCGGCGCGGCGCCGGCCCGGTTCGCCGACGTGACGGCGGCATCGGGAATCGACTACCGCCATCGCAATTCCGACTGGCTGGGCAAGCAGCTGCGCACCTTCATCCGCAAGGACGAGAAGACCGCCACGCTCACGGTCCCGCCGGCCTTCCAGGGCTCGGGCGTGGCCGCCGAGGACCTCGACGGCGACGGCCGGCCCGACATCGTGCTGCTGGGAGGCGCGGGAATCCGCCTTTATCTCAACGAGGGCGGCGGCCGGTTCCGGGACGCGACGCGCGATTCCGGCCTCGACTGGCGGCGCAAGGACGGGCAGGCGGGCGAGATGCGCCAGGTCATTGTCGCGGACCTGGACAACGATGGCCGGCAGGATGTACTCGTCACCTTCGTGGATGACGACCACCGGGTGTGGCGCAACCTCGGCAAGGGCCGGTTCGTGGACATGACCGAGCGCGCCGGCCTCGGCGGAAAGGGCGCCGTGGCGGGGCCGGCGGCGGTGTTCGATTTCGACCGCGACGGCCTTCCCGACATCTACGTGGGGCAATTCGGGGATTACCTCAAGGGCGTGCTTCCGACGCTCGCGCGCCGCAACACCAACGGGCTGCCCAACCGGCTCTTCCGCAACCGCGGGGGTTTCCGGTTCGCCGACGCAACCGTCGGCAGCGGCACGGCCGACACCGGGTGGGCACAGGCCGTGACCCACACCGACCTCGACGGCGATGGCCGCCAGGATCTCGTCGTGGGCAACGACTTCGGGGTGAACGCGTACCTGCGCAACCGGGGCGACGGCACCTTCGAGGACATCGCGGCGCGGATCGGAACGGACAAGCCGTCGTACGCGATGGGCCTCGCCATCGCCGACCTCAACGGCGACGACCGCCCGGACATCTACGTCTCGAACATCGTCGTGATGGACAAGGACCAGAAGTACGTCCTGCCCGGCGAGCAGACGGTGATGAAGTTCGACCCGAAGACGCTCGCCGCGATGCGCGTCATCGAGGCGAACGACCTGTTCCTCTCGTCCGTCGCGAAGGACGGCCGCGTCGCCTACCGGCCGTCCACCCTGGTCGACCGCGGCTACGCCTCGACCGGGTGGTCCTGGGACGCCCACTTCTTCGACATGGACAACGACGGCGACGACGACCTCCACGTCGTGAACGGCGTGAACCCCTACAACGTGTACTCGGACTTCAATCCCTATTACACGGACCCCGCGGGCAAGGCGCGCGACGCGTACCTGCCTCCCGAGAAGACCGGCACCAACATCGTCTTCGCGAACGACGGCGGGCGGCTCGACAACGCGACGGATGGCTCGGGCCTGGGCTACCGCGGGAACTCGCGCAGCGCGGCCTACTTCGACATGGACGGCGACGGCGACCTGGACGTCGTCCTGAACAACCTGCTCGAGCCCGCCACGCTGTTCCGCAACTCTTCCGGGGAGAACGGGAACAACTGGCTCGCGATCCGCCTCGTGGGCGACCCGTCGGCGGGCTCGACGCGCGATGCGCTGGGGGCACGGCTGGTCGTGCACACGAGTTCCGGGAACACCCTCTGGCGCGAGGTCCGCTCCACCGGCGGCTACCTGTCGAGCAACACGAAGGAGCAGCACTTCGGCCTCGGCAGGGATCGCGTGGCGAAGCTCTCCATCCGGTGGCCCGGCGGGGGCCAGTCCGAGGTGAGGGATCTCGAGCCGAACGGCCGCTACGTGGCGCACGAGAAGGGCGGCGCGGTGCGTCGGCTCGGGCCGGCCGGCAAGCCGAAGTGAGGCGACGGCTCGCGGCCCTGCTGGCCGGCGCGCTGCTCGCGCTGGGCGTCGCCGCGAAGGAGAACGAGCTCGCTCGCGAGCGCTCCCCCTACCTGCGCGACAACGCGCGCAGCCCCGTGTGGTGGATCCCCTGGGGGGAGGGGCTCGCCCCGGATTCCCGTTCGGGCGACAGGCTCGTCTTCCTCTCGATCGGCTACTCGAGCTGCCACTGGTGCCACGTGATGGCCAGGGAATCGTTCGACGACCCCGGCGTGGCGGCTCTCCTGAATCGCGGCTTCGTGAGCGTGAAGGTCGACAGCGAGGAACGTCCCGACCTGGACGGGCGCTTACTCGCCCGCCTGGAGGCCCTGGGAATCTCGCCGGGCTGGCCGATGAACTTCGTGCTCACGCCGCAAGGCGAGGTGATCTGGGGCGCGACCTACATCGGCCGCGACGAGCTCGCGGCGACGCTCGGGCGGCTCGAGGCCCGGTGGCGGACGGACCCCTCCCGCCTGCGCCGGCTCGCGGCCGCCCGCGAGCGCCAGGCGAGGGCGGCCGAGGTGCCCCGCCGGGATGCGATTCCCCTGGCCGACGCCTATTCCCGG
>JAABQW010000116.1 GCA_011391275.1 Betaproteobacteria bacterium | reverse complement strand
ACGCGAGGCCGCATCGCCCGCAACGCTCGCGTTCGTGCGCCGCTACAGCGAGGGCATCTGCGCGGCCGCGGTGTGCACCGGCGGCATGATCCTCGCGGCCACGGGGCTCCTCGACGGCCGGGCGGCCACCACCAAGCGCGAGGTGTGCGGTGCGGAGACCTCGCCGCTCGCGCTGCTGCGCAGCCGCCACCCCGCCGTGCGCGCGCTCGACGCCCGCCTCGTCGACTGCGGGCCCGTCCTCACCGGCGGCGGCGTGTCCCTGTGCATCGACATGACCCTGCACCTTCTCGCACGCTTCCTGGGCGAGGAGGTCGCCCGCGAGACGGCGCGCATCATCGAGTACTCGGCGGCGCTGGAGGCGAACGAGGCGCGCCTTCCGGCGGTGCGGGTGACGGCCCCGTGAGCCACGACGCGCCCGCGCTGCCACAGGTCGAGAAGCTCATCGGGACGCGCATCGCGGAGCTGCGCCAGGGCCTGGGAATCACGCTCGAGCGCCTGGCGGCCATGACCGGCTTCAGCAAGGGCTACCTCTCGAAGATCGAGAACTCGCACAAGGTGCCGCCCATCGGGTCGCTGTCGCGCATCGCCGCGGCGCTGCGCACGGACATCACGGAGCTGCTGCACACGCCGGCTGAGACGCCGGACGGGGGCCTGTCGGTCGTGCGCGCGGGCGAGCGCCGGCCCGTGGTGCGCGGCGGCACGGCTTTCGGCTACGACTACGTGAGCCTCGCCGACAACCGCCGCGACAAGAAGATGGAACCCTTCCTCTTCACCTTCCCGTCGCAGATCGACAAGTACGTCTTCTTCGAGCACGAGGGCGAGGAGTTCATGTTCGTGCTGAGCGGGCGGGTCGAGTGGCAGGCCGGCAGCCGCAAGCTCGTGCTGGAGCCGGGCGACAGCATCTACTTCGACGCGCGGCTGCCGCACCGCGGCCGCGCCATCGAGGGCGAGGCGCGCGCGCTGGTGGTGACGTACTCCCCGAAGGCGCGCGACTAGGCTTCGGGCGCGCCGAGGTCGACCCGCGCCGGGGCCTTCCAGCCCTTCATGCGGTAGTCGGCCTCCACGGTGGTGTAGATGCCGCCGCGCACGTAGAACTCGGCAGTCAGGCGCATGAAGCGCGGCCGCGTGGCCGCGACCAGGTCGCCCAGGATCTCGTTCGTGACCGCCTCGTGGAACCGGCCTTCGTTGCGGAACGACCAGGCGTAGAGCTTCAGGCTCTTCAGCTCCACGCACTTCGCGTCGGGGACGTATTCCAGGTGCAGGGTCGCGAAATCGGGCTGGCCGGTCTTCGGACACAGGCAGGTGAATTCCGGGATCTCCATGCGGATCACGTAGTCACGGTCCGGGCTGGGGTTCGGGAAGGTCTCGAGGTCCTTCGAGGCGCTTCGGGAAGATTTTTTCGCGGGCATTGGGTGCGGGGAGGCGTTCCGGTAAAATCCGGATTGTACGCGAACCCCAAGCCCCACCGGCCATCCGGCTCGGTGGGGTTTCTTCATAAGAACCAATACCTTGCGCCTAACTTCCGTCAAGCTCTCCGGTTTCAAGTCCTTCGTCGACCCGACCCAGATCGCCGTTCCCGGCCAACTGGTGGGCGTGGTCGGCCCCAACGGCTGCGGCAAGTCCAACGTGATCGACGCGGTGCGCTGGGTGCTCGGCGAGTCGAGCGCAAAGCAGCTGCGCGGCGAGCACATGCACGACGTGATCTTCAACGGCTCGTCCAACCGCAAGCCGGTGAGCCGGGCCTCGGTGGAGCTCGTCTTCGACAATACGCTCGGCCGCGTGGGCGGCCCGTGGGCGCAGTACGCCGAGATCAGCGTGAAGCGCGTGCTCTCGCGCGACGGCGACTCCAGCTACTACATCAACGGCCAGCACGTGCGCCGCCGCGACGTGCAGGACATCTTCCTCGGCACGGGCCTGGGCCCGCGCGCCTACTCGATCATCGAGCAGGGCATGATCTCGCGCGTCATCACCTCCAAGCCCGAGGAGCTGCGCGTCTTCCTCGAGGAGGCCGCGGGTGTCTCCAAGTACCGCGAGCGCCGCCGCGAGACGGAGCTGCGCCTCGAGGACACGCGCGAGAACCTCGAGCGGGTGGGCGACATCCGCACCGAGCTGGGCAGCCAGCTCGAGCGCCTCGCCCAGCAGGCGGAGGTGGCCGCGCGCTACCAGGACCTGCAGTCGCAGCTCACGCTCAACCACAACCTGCTCGCCTACACGCGGCTGCGCGAGGCGGAGCAGGCGAGGAACCGCTACGCCAACGAGGTGCAGAAGGTCCAGGTAAGCCTCGAGGCCGAGACCGCGAGGCTTCGCGACTCCGAGCGCGCGCTCGAGGAACTGCGCAGCCGCCACTACGAGGAGACGGACCAGCTCTCCCAGCTCCAGGGTGCGCTCTACGCCGCCAACGGCGACGTGCAGTCGCTCGAGCAGGAGATCGCCTTCCTCGGCGAGAACCGCCGGCGCATGGCCGCGCAGCTCGAGGGCCTCGCCACCGAGATGGGCGAGGTCGAGCGGCGCATCGCCGAGGCGCAGTCCGACGCCGGCCGCTGGGAGGGCGAGATCGAGAGCGCGCGCGAGGCCATCGCGGCGCGCGAGGCGCAGTTCGAGGCGGCGCGCGAGGGGCTGCCCGCCGCCGAGGCGGCGCAGCAGAAGGCGGCCGCCGACGTGCGCGCGGCCGAGGCCGAGATGTCCGCGGCCGAGCAGGCGCAGGGCGTCGAGGAGACGCGCGAGGGGCACGCGCTCAAGCTCCTGGCCCAGCTCGAGGCGCGCAAGAACCGCCTGAAGCAGGAGAACATGGCGCTCGTCTTTCCCGAGCCGGAGAAGCTCGAGGCGCTGGCCGCCGGGCGCGAGGAATCGGCCGCCCGCGTCGAGGCCCTCGAGGAGGGGCAGCAGGCCGCCGAGGCGAAGCTGCCCGCCCTCGAGGAGGAACGCCGAAATTCGCAGCAGCTGCTCCAGGACCGCACCCGCGAGGTCGTGCAGATCGAGGCGGCGCTGCAGGCGCTCGAGGCGCAGCAGGCCAAGCTCGACAACAACACGCAGCTCTCCGAGTGGACGCGGGCCCACGCCCTCGACCGTGCCGAGCGCCTATGGCAGGCCATTCGCGTGGAGGCGGGCTGGGACGACGCGGTGGAAGCGGCGCTGGGCGTGCGCCTGAACGCCGCGCGGCTGGCCGACGAGGGCGGGCTCGAGGCGCTGCTGCGCGACGCCCCGCCCGGCAACTTCGCCGTGTTCGTCGAGCGCTCGACGGCGGAAGCGGCCGCGCCTGCCACGCACTTGAAGCCGCTCGCCTCGGTGGTCTCCAGCGCGCGCCCCGGCGTGGCGGCCTACCTGCGCGACGCGCTCGCGCACGTGTTCATCCTGCCCGAGGGCGAGGATGGCCTGGCGCTGGCGCGGGTGCTGCCGCCGGGTGGGCTCCTGGTCTCGAAGGCCGGCCACCTCTTCGGCCGCCAGGGCGTCGTCTTCCACGGCCCGCAGTCCGAGCTGCACGGCGTCCTGCAGCGCCAGCGCGAGATCGAGGAGCTGCGCGGCAGGCTGCCGGCCGTCGCCTCGGCCCGCGCCGCGGTCGAATCGCGCCTGCGGGAACTGGAAACACTCGTGCGCGAGTCGCAGGAGGATGCGCGGCGCGCGCGCGAGGAACTCGTCCGCGCCCGCCAGGCCGCCCACGCGCTGGAAGTCGAGCACCTCAAGCTTTCGCAGAGCACGGAGCAGGCGGAGAAACGCCGCGAGGCCATCCGCGCGGAGCTCGCCGACATCGAGCGCGAGGAGGACAAGGAGCGCCTGGAGATGCAGGAGGCGCAGCACGCCCTGGAGACGGGCTCGCAGCGCATCGAGGAGATCGTCCAGCGGCTGCAGGCGCTGGAGGACGGCGCCCGCCAATCGGGCGAGGCCCTGAACGCCGCGCGGTCGGCCATCACGGCGGCCGAGCGCGCCATCCAGGAGGCGCGCTTCCACGAGAGGAGCTGCCACGAGAAGGTCGAGTCGCAGGGCCGCCTCGCGGTGACGCTGGGCGAGCGCGTCGCCGCACTCGCCGCCAACCGGTCCACCGTCACCGCCGAGCTGGCGGCGCTGGAGGAGGGCACGGTCCGCGAGCGGCTGCAGGCGGCACTCGCCGTGAAGGCCGACGCCGAGCGCGCGCTTGCCGACGCGCGCGCCGGCCTCGAGCACCTCACCGACCAACTGCGCGCCCTCGAGGAAGGGCGGATGGCCGCCGAGCAGACCCTGGGGCCGCTGCGCGAGCGCATCACGGAGCTGCGCCTCAAGGAGCAGGAGGCCATCACCCACGCCGAGCAGTACGCGCAGCAGCTCCAGGAGTCCGGGGTCACGCGCGAGGAGCTCGCGGAGAAGCTCGAAAAGCGGGTGCGCTCCTCGGGGATGCAGGCGGAAATCAACCGGCTGACGGAGGAGATCGCCGCGCTGGGCCCGGTGAACCTGGCCGCGCTCACCGAGCTCGCCACCGCGAGCGAACGCAAGAACTACCTGGACGCCCAGGCCCTGGACCTCGCGCAGGCGGTGGAGACGCTGGAGTCGGCCATCAAGCGCATCGACCGCGAGACGCGCGACCTTCTGCAGGGCACGTTCGAGACCGTCAACGCCAACTTCCAGGAGATGTTCCCGGCCCTCTTCGGCGGCGGGCAGGCCTACCTCAAGCTCACGGGCGAGGAGATCCTCGACGCGGGCCTGCAGGTGTTCGCGCAGCCGCCGGGCAAGAAGAACA
>JAABQW010000115.1 GCA_011391275.1 Betaproteobacteria bacterium | reverse complement strand
CACCGTCTGGGTGAACCCGGAGAACCCCGCCGAGGCGGTGTACGACCGCGGCATCCGCTGGGCGGAGCTCCTCTTCCTCACGCCCTTCGCGCTCGCTTTCGGGGGCGTGGGCGTGGGTGCGCTCGTGGCGATGGTGCACGTGCTTCGCGGCAAGGGGTCCGGAACCGCAGGCGCGGGCGCGCAGCAGGGGCTCGACCGCGCCCTCGGCACCGCGGGCAAGGGCGGCCAGGCCTCGGCGCGCTTCCTCTGGATCTTCGCCTTCTTCTGGAACGCGCTCTCCTGGCCCATCGCGATCCTCGTCGTTCGCGACGTCGCCGCGAGCGGCGAGTGGCTGGCGCTCATCGTGCTTCTCTTCCCGCTGGTGGGGATCCTGGTCCTGTGGGGGGCCATCGCGACGAGCTGGAAGTCCTTCAGGGAAGGGCGCCGCGGGATCGAGTCCCCGCGCCCGGCGCCGGCCGCGCCTTCGTTCGCGGCCGGGGCGGAGCGCGCCATGTTCGACCGGCCGGCAGCGACTGCGGCGGCCGGTTTCCCGGCGAGCGGACCGTCACGGCTCACGCTTCCGGCCGCACTCGCGGATGTCGAGGACACCGGCGGCACGCTCACGATCCGCTACGGGACCCGACGGCGGCTCGTGCCCGCCGTCATGCTCCTGGCCGGCGGGCTGTTCCTCTCCCTGGTGGGCGTCCTGATCTACCTGGCGGGAGACAGCGTGTTCTGGGCCGCGGTGCTCGTCGCCGGCGGTGCCATCGTGGACGTGTCCGCCGTCGGGATGCTTCTCGGCCGCCTCGTCGTGAGCGCGAAGGCGGGCGAGCTTGTCGTCGAGCGGCGCACGTTCACCGGCACCCGGGTGTCGCGGCTGCGAGCCGACCAGATCCGCGCCGTCCGCAAGACCCTCTCGTACTCGGTCAACGAGGAGCCCTATTACAAGGTCGTCGCCGACCTCGGCGCCGAGCAGCTCCCGCTGGGGTTCTCCATCGGCGGCGACGAGCTCGCCGACAGGATCGCCGGCCGCATCGCCCGCGTCATCGGGATCGCGCCATGAGGCCGGCCCTGCGCCCGGCGCGCCAAACCCGACCCTTCACGAATTTCCCGCACAGGAGAACGCCATGACCCGCCAGATCCAGGACGCCTACATCGTCGCCGCGGTGCGAACGCCCGTCGGCAAGGCCCCGCGAGGCATGTTCCGCGGCGTCCGCCCGGACGACCTGCTCGCGCACGTGCTCCGGGGCGCGATCGCGAAGGTGCCCGGGCTCGACCCGAAGGACATCGCCGACGTGATCGTTGGCTGCGCCATGCCCGAAGGCGAGCAGGGCATGAACGTGGCGAGGATCGGCGTGCTGCTGGCGGGGCTCCCCGACAGCGTGCCGGCGATGACCATCAACCGCTTCTGCTCCTCCGGCGTGCAGGCCATCGCGCTTGCGGCCGACCGGATCCGCACCGGGGACGACGACGTGGTCATCGCCGCGGGCACCGAGTCGATGTCGATGGTGCCGATGATGGGCAACAAGGTGGCGCTCAACAGCGCCGTCTTCGCGAAGGACGAGAACGTCGCCATCGCCTACGGCATGGGCATCACGGCCGAGAAGGTCGCGGCGCAGTGGAAGGTCTCGCGCGAGGACCAGGACGCCTTCGCCGTGGCGAGCCACCGGAAGGCCGCCGCCGCCATCGCCGCGGGCCACTTCCGGGACGAGATCCTTCCCTACGAGATCGCCACTTCGGTGCCGGACCTCGCGACCGGCAAGGTGGTCCACCGGAAGAAGGTGGCCGACACCGACGAGGGCCCGCGCCCCGACTCGTCGGCGGAAAGCCTCGGCAAGCTCCGGCCCGCCTTCGCCGCCCGGGGCTCGGTAACGGCCGGGAACAGCTCGCAGATGTCGGACGGGGCGGGCGCGGTGATCCTGATGAGCGAGCGGGCCATGAAGAAGTACGGCGTGCAGCCGCTCAGCCGCTTCGTGGGCTTCGCGGTGGCCGGGGTGCCGCCCGAGATCATGGGCATCGGCCCCATCAAGGCGATCCCGAAGGTGCTCGCGATGGCCGGGGTGAGCCAGGCAGACCTGGGCTGGATCGAGCTGAACGAGGCCTTCGCCGCCCAGGCGCTCGCGGTGGTGAAGGAGCTCGGGCTCGACCCGGCCCGGGTGAACCCGCTGGGCGGCGCCATCGCGCTGGGCCACCCGCTGGGGGCCACGGGCGCCATCCGGGCGGCCACGATGGTCCACGGCCTGCGCCGCACCGGGGGCCGGTACGGCATGGTCACCATGTGCATCGGCACCGGGATGGGTGCCGCCGGGCTCTTCGAAGCGCTACACTAGGCGAAACGGCAGCAGACCACGCAACGGCCGCCGGGACCACCCGGCGCCATTTCTGGAGGAGAAACACCCATGTCCTGCATCGTCCAAAGGGCGGTCACGGCCGCGCTTGCAATCGCAGTCGCTGCCGGTGCCACCGCGGCCTTCGCGCAAACCAAGTACACGGCCGAGGTCCGGCGCACCTCGTTCGGCATCGCGCACATCAAGGCGAGCGACTACGGCAGCGTCGGCTACGGCGTCGGCTACGCCTTCGCGCAGGACAACTTCTGCACGATGGCCGACGAGTTCCTCACCGTGCGCGGCGAGCGGGCGAAGTATCTCGGGGGGACGGGCTCCACCCCGTACGGCGTCAACAACGTCTTCAGCGACCTCTTCTTCACCTACTTCAACGGCGATGCGGCCGTCCTCGCGGCCGGGCTGGCGAAGATGAAGCCCGAGGTGCAGGCCGCCTTCAAGGGCTGGGCGGCGGGGTTCAACCGCTACCTCAGGGACACCGGCGTGGCCAACCTCCCGGCTCCCTGCAAGGGCGCCCCCTTCATCAGCCCCGTCGACGAGATCGACATGATGCGCCTGGTGCGCCGCTACGCGCTGCAGGCGTCCTCGGGCAACTTCATCGCCGCGATGATGAACACCTTCCCGCCCGCGGCCGGCGCCGCCGCCAAGGACTGGGACGGGACCTACGACGAACAGTACTGGCGCGAGTACCAGAAGCGCCGGGAACAGCTGGGAAGCAACGCCCTGGCGCTCGGTTCCGACGCCACCGACAACGGCAAGGGGATGCTCCTGGGCAACCCGCACTTCCCGTGGGTCGGGACGCTGCGCTTCTTCCAGTTCCACGTGACCCTGCCCGGGCAGTTGGACGTGATGGGCGGCTCGCTCTCGGGCTTCCCGTTCATCAACATCGGCTTCAACAAGGACGTCGCCTGGAGCCACACGGTGGACAAGGCGAACCACTTCACGCTCTTCCAGCTGAAGCTCGACCCTGCGAACCCGCGCAAGTACATCGTCGACGGGCAGTCGAAGGACATGACGTCGAAGACCGTCACCGTCCAGGTCCGGCAGGCCGACGGCTCCCTCGCGCCGGTGTCGAGGGTCATCTACTCCTCGCAGTGGGGCCCGCTGCTGAGCCTTTCGGCGCCGCTCGTCTGGGGCACCGCCAATGCCTACGCGATCAAGGACGCCAACCTCGAGAACTGGCGCCTGGGCGACCAGTGGTTCGACATGAACCGGGCGGCGAGCGTGCTCGAGATCGAGAAGGCCCTCGAGACCAACCTCGGCATCCCGTGGGTGAACACCATCGCGGCCGACCGGGCGGGCAGCGCGTTCTATGCCGACATCAGCACCGCTCCCAACGTCGACCGCTTCCACCAGTCCACCTGCACGCCCGACGTCACCATGGCAGGCGTCTTCGCGCAGCTGGGCGTGCCGGTGCTGGACGGTTCGCGCTCCGCGTGCGACTGGGTGAAGGACGCCGCATCCCCGCAGCCCGGGCTGCTGCCCGGCTCGCGCATGCCGCGCCTGTACCGCAGCGACTTCGTCCAGAACTCGAACGACAACTACTGGATGACCAACCCGGCGCAGGACCTCTACAGCTGGCACATCCCGGCGGTCGTGGGCATCGTTCCCCAGCAGCAGGGCAACCGCACGCGACTGGGCGTGGCGCAGGCGCAGGCGCGCCTCGCCGGCACGGACGGCCGGGCCGGCAACAAGTTCACGCTGCCGATCCTCCAGGAAATCGCGCTCTCCAACCGCAGCTACGCCGCGGACACCTTCCTGCCGGACATGCTCACGCTCTGCGCGACCGAAGCCGCCGCGTCGGTGAAGTCGCTCTGCGACGTCCTCGCCGCCTGGGACCGCAAGTTCGAGCTCGCGAGCCGCGGCGCGCACCTTTTCAAGGAGTTCTTCACGACGGCCGCGGCGATCCCCGGCGTCTACGCGGTGCCCTTCGACTACCTGAACCCCCTCACGACGCCGCGCGGGCTGGCGATCTCCACCCCGACGGTGGCGGGGGCGCTGGTGGCTGCGCTGGGCGCGGCCGGCAAGAAGATCACCGACGCGGGCCTCACCGTCGACGCGCCGCTCGGCATGGTCCAGTTCGCCACGCAGACCGCGCTGACCGGCGGGCAGGTGATCCTCCCCATGCACGGCGGCGACAGCGCCGGCGGCGGCGATCTCGTGGGCGTCTACAACAAGATCACCTCGTCGCTGGTTCCCGGGCTCGGCTACGTCGTCAGCACCGGGACGAGCTACATCCAGACGGTGCAGTTCACCGACGGCGGCGTGAACGCGCAGGCTTTCCTTTCCTACTCGCAGTCCTCCAACCCCGCCTCGCCGCACTTCTCCGACCAGACGGCGCGCTTCGCCGCCAAGCAGTGGATCACGCTCCCCTTCACGGAAGCGGCGATCACCGCCGACCCGGCGTACCGGACCTCCACGATCAGCGAATGACCCGACAAGAAAGTCACAAGGAGAAAAGCCCCAT
>JAABQW010000114.1 GCA_011391275.1 Betaproteobacteria bacterium | reverse complement strand
AGAGGGGAGACAAGCGCTCCCTTCTCCCTTGGGAGAAGGGCCGGGGATGAGGGAGAGAATTGCTCTCTTGGCAGCAAGAGTAGAGTGACCTCATGAACCGAATCCTCGCGTTGGTCTTCGTCTCTTTCGCTGCTTCGGTATTCGCCGCCGACGGTGACTTCGACGCCACCTTCGGTACCGGCGGTGCCGTCGAACTTGCGCTGCTTGAGCCGCCGTCCGCTGGCAGGACGGAGGCCGTCCGCGTGCATGGGCTGGCCGGCAGCCAATCCCTGGCCCTGGCCTCTGTGTCCTCGGGCATGACCAACGAGTCGTTTGCGGTCTTGTCGCGGCTGGCGCCGGACGGCTCCCTCGATGCGACGTTCGGTTCGGGCGGAAAGGTCCGGATCGGCGGCGGTGCCGTGCAGCTCCGTCCGACGGACATGAAAGTGACCGAAGGCGGCAAGATCGTCGTCGCGGGTGTCGGGATTTCCTTCGCCGGGGTTTTCGTCGCGCGACTCGACGCGGACGGCTCCCTGGACGCGGGCTTCGGGACGGGCGGGCTGGCGACGGGACTCGTGCTGATGACGTTCGACGCGCGCCTCGCGGTGCAGGCGGACGGCGGGGTGGTCGTATTGACGACCGCGAACGAGCCGTTCGGCGGCCCGTCGGAAGTCAGGTTGCTGCGCTTCGCCGAGGACGGCCTGCTGGATCCGGTCTTTCACGCAACGACGGGCATCGCGGGAAGCGTCGCGCACCAGGACCTTGCCCTGCAGGCGGATGGCAGCATCCTCGCCGCATTCGTGCGCAAGGAAGTCGCCTCCTCGCCGAATGCCGCGACAGGCAAGCTGCCCATCCCGGCCCCGCCCGGCTCCTGGATCCCGGGCGTGGCGCGCTTCACGCCCGCTGGAGCGCGAGACAACACCTTCAACGCCACCGGCGAAGTGATGCTCCCGATACTGACTTACCGCCCGGCCATGGCCATCGCGGTGCTCTTCGACGGGAGGATCCTCGCCGCAAGCTATTCCGACGAGGCGGGAGCGCAAGCCGTTGCGCGAATCCTGCCGACCGGGGTGCTCGATCCCGGCTTCGGCTCGGGTGGGGTCGCGCTCGCACCCGTTGGCGAGATCCCTGATCTCCCGAGTGCGATCGCGTTGCTGCCGGATGGCCGGTTCGTCACGGCGGGCGCCGCAAAGGAAGTGGACCTCAAGTTCGTGAATGCGAGCGTCGCGCGGTACCTGCCGGACGGGCGGCTCGATCCCAATTTCCGCGGTGCCGGCCGGCTGTATGAAGGCTCGTTGATCGCGGATGCGCGGGGAGTTGCGATCCAACCCGACGGCAAGGTGCTCGTAGCCGGATCGAAGACGGTCTCGCAGGTCCAGCACGCGGTCGTTGCAAGGCTCGAGGGCCCGGCCGCGAGCGAGGCGATCGCAGGCTCGAACGCGGCCATCGTGATGTCCGGCGCGAGCGTCGACCTCACGGCGGATGTCTTCGGCACTTCGCCCACGGGCACGGTCGACTTCCGCCTCGGTGGCGTCGCGATTGCCGGCTGCACGGCAGTGCCCCTCGTCGCCGCATCGGCTACCTGTCCCGCCCGGGTCCTTCCCCCGGGTGCGCACGCCATCACCGTCGCCTATTCCGGCGATTCGGACGATCCGCCCGCCCTGTCGCCGGCCTGGATGCAATACGTGCTTTCCAGCGGCGGCGACGTGGATGGGGATGGCGTTCCGGACCTCCTCGAGGCCGGCGAATCGCTCGACCCGACGCGGAAGGACAACGACATCTTCGCCGCGACGGAGCAGGGCGCGCGCCTTTTCGCGATGCAGCAGTTCCGCGATCTCCTCGGGATCGAGGGCGACGCCTACTCCATCTCGTTCTGGTCGAACGCGGTGTTCACGGGTAGCTGGACGCGGGCAGCGGTGATAGACACCTTCCGTGGCCTGCCGGAGTTCAACGCGTTCGTGGCGCCGGTGGTGCGTTTGTATTTCGCGGCGTTCCTTCGCGTGCCGGACTACGCGGGTCTCACATTCAACGCGGGGCTGGTGCGCAATGGCACGGTGACGCTCGCGCAACTGGCGGATTTCTTTGCCGCGAGCCCGGAGTTCGTTTCGCTCTACGGCGCGCTGGACAACACGCAGTTCGTCACGCTGCTCTATGGCAACGTGCTGGGGCGGGCGCCTGATCCGGCGGGGCTCTCCGGGTGGGTGGCGCTGCTCGAGGGCGGCTACACGCGCGGGCAGGTGCTGCTCGGGTTTTCCGATTCCTTCGAGTACCACGTGGCGATGTCGAGCGAGGTGTTCGTGACGATGATGTATTCGGGGATGCTGCGGCGCACGCCGGATCCCGCGGGCTTCTCGGACTGGGTCAACTACCTCGACGCGGGTACTTTCACGCGCCCGCAGGTGATCTACGGGTTCTACTTTTCCAGCGAGTATCGCGCCCGCTTCCTGCCGTAAGTCACCCTCACCCCCGGCCCCTCTCCCAAGGGAGAGGGGAGAAAAGCGCTCTCCCGCAAGCGGGAGGAGGGGAGAAAAGCGCTCTCCCGCAAGCGGGAGGAGGGGAGAAAAGCGCTCCCTTCTCCCTCCGGGAGAAGGGCTGGGGATGAGGGGCTGGCGGATGCGATGTGCACCCTCACCCCCGACCCCTCTCCCAAGGGAGAGGGGAGAGAAGCGCTCTTCCAAGGGAGAGCGGGAGAGAAGTGCGCTCCCAAAGAGAGGGGAGCCACGTGAATGGTTGGCACCCCCGGTGTGATGCGATGCACCATACGCGGCGCCGCTAGCGCGATAGACTGGCGCCAGCCAATACCCCCGCAGGTGCCGCATGACCACATTCTTCGCCCGACTCGCCCTCGCCCTGGCCGCCTTCGCCATGGCCATCGCCGCCCACGCCCAGACGCCGCAGGTGTCGGGCAAGAGCACCCACACGCTCGGGCTGGACGTGTTCGGCGTGGCCTACGGCTGGGGCAGCGACAGCTTCGGGCAGCTCGGGTCAGGGCGCACCGTCTACGTGCCGTTCCCGGCGAAGATCCAGAACGTGCCGCAGATGTCGTGGGCGTCGGCCGGCCGGGAGCACGTGGCGGCCATCGACACGACCGGACTGGTGTGGACCTGGGGCGCGTCCAGCGACGGCAAGCTGGGCTCGCGAACCGGCCCCGACCCGGACGTGCCCCGCCGCGTCGTGGGGATCGCAGGCGTCGTCGACGTGGCGGCCGGCGGCACCTTCACAGTGGCGCTGCGCTCCGACGGCACCGTCTGGTACTGGGGAAACCTGCCCGGCGTGGGCTCGACGCTCGCCCCCACGCGCATCCTCGCCGTGCCCACGGCCACGCAGATCGCCGCGGGCGACGGCCACTTCCTCGCGCGCCTTTCGGATGGGCGCGTGTGGGTCTCCGGCCGCAACGATTTCGGGCAACTCGGCCTGGGCCACGCCGCGAGCCCCGTGGCGGGGCAGATCCACCCGACCCTCACGGGCATTGCCCGCGTGGCGGCCATGGACTATTCCTCCGCGGCGCTCAAGGGGGGCGCGCCCAACGTGCCGTACGGCTGGGGCCTCTACTTCCCGACGATGGTGCCGACGACGCCGGCCCCCGGCCAGTTCCCCCCGGGCGCCAACTTCGGCGACGTGGCGGTGCAGGGCAACTTCCCGACCGTGCTCCTCACCAATGGCGACATCTGGCAGTGGACCGGCACGGCCGTGGACTCGGGCCATCCCGGCGGCGCGGTTCCGGTCGGCGGCACGCCCAACGTCTGGAACCAGGGCGGCACCAACCCGATGGGCGGGCTGGGCACGGGCATCAACCACGTCTACGGCTGGGACCTCAACTTCAACCTCTTCGCGTTCGGCTTCAACTCCGATGGCGCCCTCGGCACCGGCAACCTGAACGACGCCTACCCGGTCCCCGCGGCGGTGCCCACGCACAAGTTCGTGCTCGTGCGCGGCGGCTTCAACTATGCCGTGGGCCTCAAGAGCGACGGCAGCGTGTGGGCCTGGGGCTCCAACTCCTCGGGGCAGCTCGGCAATGCGCGCTACCTGGTCTGCGACATGCCGGACGTCCTCACCTGCGACGACTCCGAGGCGCTCACGAGCGCCAACGCGCAGCCCCGCGTGGCGACGCGCCCGCGCGAGGTGGTGCTCGATTCCCCGGCCACGCTGGTGCAGGTGAGCGCCGGCTACGGGTTCTCGCTCGCCCGCACGATCAACAACACGGTGATCTCCTGGGGCGTCAATTCCTCGGGCCAGCTCGGGCAGGGCGACTACGTCTCCAGCTCGCGCCCGCGGCCGATCGCGGGTCTCACGACCGTGATCGACATCGCCGCGAGCTCCGGCCACGCGCTCTTCCTGAAGAGCAACGGCACGGTGTGGGAGACGGGCGGCCTGGCCAATGTCTCCACACTCACGACGACGCCACGGCAGGTCAGCTTCCCCGAGCCGATCACGCGCGTGTTCGCCGGCGAAGGGAAGGCCTTCGCCGTCACGGCGGCCGGCCGCCTCTACGCGTGGGGCAACAACTTCTGGGGCGAGCTCGGGTTCGGCGACACCAGCGCGCGCACGACGCCGACCCTCATCCCCGGGTCCGGCACGGGCAGCCTCATCGTGCGCGAGATCGCCTCGGGCCCGACGCACACGCTCGCGCGGCTCGCCGACGGGCGCGTGTTCGCCTGGGGCGAGAACAACTGGGGCCAGCTCGGCCTCGGCAGTTTCACGCCGCAAGCCTCGCCGCAGCAGGTGCCGGGCATCACGGGCGCGGCCTCGATCGCGGCGGGCCTGCGCTTCTCCATCGTCGCGCTCTCCGACGGCACCATGCGCGCCTTCGGACGCAACGACGCCGGCCAGCTGGGCGACGGCACGTCGG
>JAABQW010000113.1 GCA_011391275.1 Betaproteobacteria bacterium | reverse complement strand
CTGCGCTGGACGGCGTGGTTCGAGGCCGGCTTCCGCTGGACGCTGGCGCGCTACGCGGCCGCACTGGACTGGTGCCTGGACCGGCGCGCCGTGGTGATGGGGGTGGCGGTGGGCTCGCTCGTCGCCTCGGTGGCGCTCTTCGTCGCGATGCCGAAGGGCTTCTTCCCCACGGAGGACCTGGGCCAGATCATCGTGGTCGCCGAGGCGGTGGAGGACATCTCGTTTCCCGCGATGACGGACATCCTGCAGGAGGTGAGCAAGCGCATCGGCGAGAACCCCGCCGTGGAGGCGGTGACCGTGTTCGCCTCGGGCTCCAACACCGGCCGCATCTTCCTCAACCTGCGGCCGCGGGGCGAGCGCGCGCCCATGGAAAAGGTGCTCGATGAGTTGCGGCGGGAGACGCGGCGCATTCCCGGCGTGAGCGTCTTCTTCACGCCGCTGCAGAACCTGCGCCTGGGCGGGCGCATCAGCAAGGCGCGCTACCAGTTCGTGTTGAGGAGCGTGGGCGAGGGCGAGCTGCAGGACAGCGCCACGCGCATCATGGCGCTCATGCGCGCCGACCCCGCCTACCGCGACGTGACGAGCGACTCGCAGCTGCGCGGGCTCCAGGCGCAGCTCACGATCGACCGCGACAAGGCGAGCGCCCTCGGGGTGCAGGTCCAGGACATCCGCAGCGCCCTGTACTCGGCCTTCGGCGAGCGGCAGGTCTCCACGATCTTCACGTCCGTCGACGCCTACCAGGTGATCATGCAGGCGGGCGACCCCGACCGGCGCGACGAGAGCGCGTTCGCCAAGATCTTCGTGCGCGCCAAGGGCGGCACGCTCGTGCCGCTCTCGTCGATCGCCTCCGTCGAGCGGCGCGTGGGGCCGGTGTCCATCAACCACCAGGGGCAGCTCCAGTCCATCACCATCTCGTTCAACCTCGCCGGGGGCGCCTCGCTCGGGGAGGCGTCGAGGAAGCTCGAGCGGTTCAAGGCCGAGGCGAAGCTGCCGCCGTCCGTGCTCACCGGCTGGGGCGGCGACGCGGCTGCCTTCCAGGCCTCCCAGGCGAGCCAGGTGTGGCTCATCGTGACGGCACTCCTGGTGATCTACGTGCTGCTGGGCGTCCTCTACGAGAGCTACATCCACCCGATCACGATCCTGGCGGGGCTTCCCTCGGCGGCCGTGGGCGCGCTCGTCACCCTGTGGGTCTTCGGCATGGACCTGTCGATCATCGCGGTGATCGGCATCCTGATGCTCATCGGAATCGTGAAGAAGAACGCGATCATGATGATCGACTTCGCGCTCGATGCGCAGCGCAACCACGGGATGGCGCCGGCGCAGGCGATCCGCGAGGCGTGCCTGCTGCGCTTCCGGCCGATCATGATGACCACGTCGGCCGCGCTCATGGGGGCGGTGCCGATCGCCCTGGGCCTGGGCGCGGGCGCGGAGCTGCGCCAGCCGCTCGGCCTGGCGGTCGTGGGCGGCCTGCTCCTGTCGCAGGCGGTCACGCTCTTCATCACGCCGGTCATCTACCTCGCCCTCGACCGCTATTCGGGGCGCGGGCCGGTGACCGCGACGTTCGAGGGCGCCGAAGGGGCGCGCGCCGACTAGGGGCCCTCATCCCCAGCCCTTCTCCCGGAGGGAGAAGGGAGCACTTCTCCCCTCTCCCTTGGGAGAGGGGCCGGGGGTGAGGGTGCATCGCGTGATTTCTACCTTGGGTGTCAGACACGGTGTCTGACACCGTGTCTGACACAAATGAGGTTGTCATGCCGTCGAAGCGCCCGGTCATTGCCCGCAAGAAGGACAAGCCCATCGTCCCTGCGAAGCCCCCGGCGAAGCGCCGGAAGCGCGCGCCGCCGCCCGACGTCGTGCGGCTCGCGGAGGCCGGCGACACGGCGCCGGTGCTCGAGCCCGATGCCATCGAGGAATACACCGCCGACCAGGCCGGTGCCGCCGCCGACGAGGTGACGGCAGGGGCGATCCGCGACCTGCTGGAGGGCGTGAACCCGGCCGATGCCTCCCGCATCCTGCAGTCAGCCCTCGAGCAGCAGCGTGGGCTCGACAAGCTGGCCCGCACGCACGCCGACCGCGAGCTCGCGCCAAATTGGCAGGACGGGGGCTACCCCTACAAGAACCTGCTTTCGCGCAAGACCTATGAGCGCCAGAAGTACCGCCAGCAGGTGGAACTGCTGAAGCTGCAGGCCTGGGTGAAGGACACGGGGCAGCGCGTCGTGGTGATCTTCGAGGGGCGCGACGCGGCGGGCAAGGGCGGCACGATCAAGCGCTTCATGGAACACCTGAACCCCCGCGGCGCGCGCGTGGTGGCGCTCGAGAAGCCCACCGTCGAGGAGCGCGGCCAGTGGTACTTCCAGCGCTACGTGGAGCACCTGCCCACGGCGGGCGAGATCGTCCTCTTCGACCGCAGCTGGTACAACCGCGCGGGCGTGGAGCGCGTGATGGGCTTCTGCACGGAGGCCGAGTACCAGGAGTTCATGCGCCAGGCGCCGGAGTTCGAGCGCATGCTCGTGCGTCAGGGCATCCACCTCTTCAAGTTCTGGTTCTCGGTCAGCCGCCGCGAGCAGCGCCGCCGCTTCAAGGAGCGCGAGGTGCACCCGCTCAAGCAGTGGAAGCTCTCCCCCATCGACAAGGCGTCGCTCGACAAGTGGGACGAGTACACGGCGGCCAAGGAGGCGATGTTCTTCCACTCCGACACGACCGACGCGCCGTGGATCGTGATCAAGAGCGACTGCAAGAAGCGCGCGCGCATCAGCGCCATGCGCTACCTGCTGCACCGGCTCCAGTACACCAACAAGAACGCCGAGCTCATCGGCGCGCTCGACCCGCTCATCGTCGGTCGCGCGCAGGTGGTGTTCGAGCGCGGCGAGCACGTCATCACTGCGCCCTCCTGAGCACGGGGACAGGTTGCATGCGATTCGGGGGTGCATGGTCCTTCGACGGAAGCAACCTGTCCCCGACCTCGGGCCATCGACCATGAATGCGCAGGCCGGTTTCCGGCCGCTGGCGGCTCTGCTGGCGGCCCTCGTGGCCTCCTGCGCGGGCGCTGCCCGGGGTGGGGAAGCGGCGGCGGCCGGCGTCCGTCTCGAGGCCGGGACGACGAAGCGCTGGCTGGTCGAGTTCAAGCGGCAGGCCACCGAACGCGGCACCCCCGAGGAGACGACCAAGACACAGCTCAAGCTTGAGTACGTGCCGGAAGGTCCGGTGTCGCTCCTGCGCCTCGAGCTGCCGTTCCCGGACGAGGAGTCGAGCTTTTCCGGCAGCCCGTTCGACCCCGACTTCGGCGACATGAAGGTCCGAGCCGGGTTCCGCGCCGTCGACATCCTGGGGCGGCCGGTGACGTCGTTTCTCGAGGTGACGTTTCCCACGGCCAACCCGGAGTCCCAGGGCACCGGAAAGTACCAGGTATCCGGGGGCATGAGGACGACGTTGCCCCTGGGCGCCGGTCCGGAGGGACGCCGGAATTCCCTCGCGGCGCAACTGCAGCAGGTCGTGTCGACGGGAGGCGACGCGGCGCGAAGCGACGTCAACCAGACCAAGATCGAAATCGAGGCGCGCACCACGTGGCCGCGGGGCCACGTCGCGAAGGCCACGATCAAGCCGCTGGTGGACTGGGTGGGGGACGGGCAGACCGGCGCCGTACTGGAACTCGAAGGCGGGTGGGCCGCGAACCGCGACTGGACGGTCACCCTGTTGGGTGGCCTGCGGGTGTGGGGCGCCGGGGTGCCGGGCACCTACGGCAAGCGCGTCGAGCTCAAGGCGGCCTACCGGTTCTGAGCCGGCCGTTTCCCCCGGCGAATACCCGTACACTCGTGCCATGCCCGTCGACGGTCCCATCCCCGGAAACGTCTTCACCCTGGTCGCCTACCTCGTCATCGCCGCGTTCACCGTGATCCAGTACGTGGCCTGGCGGCGCCGCGCCGCCGCTAGGGCTTGCCCGCCTTCGGCACGCAGGTGACCGCGACGCGCACGCGGTTGGGCGTCGAGCGCAGGGTGATGGGCAGGGCGGTCGACTTGCCCGCCTTCGCGGTGACGGTGCGCTCCTGCGGCGTGTCGAGCCCGGAGGCGATCGCCGCCTTGCATGTCGCGTCGACCGTGGCCCCGCTCACGAAGGCGAGCACCAGCGGGATGCCGCTGGAGGCCTGCACGGTGATGGGCAGGCCGTTCATCTGCGCGTCCACTTCCACCGGAAAGGTCGCGGCGGCGGCCGCCAGCGGCGCGAGGGTGGCGAGGAAGGCGAGGGGGGTTTTCATGGGTTCCCTTAGAATCCTGTTTCCTGGTCCGCGAAAAGAACAGCTTCCCCCATGAACGTCCTCTCCTGCAAGGCCATCCTCTCCGGGCGCGCACCCGCCGGCGAACCCGTCACCCTGCGCGGCTGGGTGCGCACCCGGCGCGACTCCAAGGCCGGGCTCTCCTTCGTCCACCTCTCCGACGGTTCCTGCTTCCACCCGGTGCAGATCGTGGCCACGAACACCCTGCCCAACTACGCCACCGAGGTCGTGCACCTGACGGCCGGCTGCGCCATCGAGGCGGTCGGCACCATCGTGCCCTCGCCCGCCAAGGGCCAGCCCTTCGAGATGCAGGCGGCCGGGATCCGCGTCGTCGGGCGCGTGGACGACCCCGACACCTATCCCATCCAGCCCAAGCCGCACACGATGGAGTTCCTGCGCGAGGTCGCGCACCTGCGCCCGCGCACCAACGTGATCGGCGCCTGCTCGCGGGTGCGGCACACGCTCGCCACGGCGATCCACCGCTTCTTCCACGAGCGCGGCTTCCTCTGGGTGAACACGCCCATCATCACCGCGAGCGACGCGGAAGGGGCGGGCGAGCTCTTCCGCGTCTCCACG
>JAABQW010000112.1 GCA_011391275.1 Betaproteobacteria bacterium | reverse complement strand
ATCCCCGGCCCTTCTCCCGGAGGGAGAAGGGGGCACTCTTCTCCCGTCTCCCGCGTGTGGGCGAGCCCCCCATCCCTGGCCCTTCTCCCGGAGGGAGAAGGGAGAAACACTCTCCCCTCTCCCGCTTGCGGGAGAGGGGTCGGGGGTGAGGGCGCCTAGGGCAGGAAGCGGTTGCGGTACTCGGCGGAGAGGTAGAACCCGTCGATCATCGCGAGCGGCGTGTTGCCCGGCGTGTCGAGGTAGGCGAGCCAGCCGTTGAAGCCGCCCGGCTCCGGCGAGCGGCGCAGCATCGCCACGTACATCATCGTGACGTACACCTCGTTGAAGAGGGATACCTGGTACTCGGGGCTCTCGGAGAAGCCCAGAAGGACCTGCCCGCGGCTCGTCCCGCCGTTCAGGAGGCTCACCCAGCCGTTGAGGCCGGCGGCGTCCGGCGCGCGCCCCAGCACGTTCTGGTAGAGCAGCGTCACGAACTGCGAATTGTTGAGCGCCCCGTAGGTGGTCGCGAACTCCGGGCTCGCCGTGAAGAAGTCCGCGAGCTGCACGAGCGTCACGGTGCCGTTGCGAACCAGCGCCGCGTTGCCGACGAGCCCCCCGTAATCCGGCACGCGCAGGAAGGTCGCGAAGTAGAGGCGGACCACCGGCGCCACGAAGCCGTTGAACTCCTGCGAGTTGAAGAACGCGTTGATCGCCTGGGCCCGCGTGTAGGTGCCGGCGTTCACGAGGTTGGTCCAGCCGGTGATGCCCGCCGCGTCGCCCTCGCGCCCGAGGAAGTCGCGGTACTGCTGCATCGCGAAGAGCCGCGCATTGCCGAATACGTCGTTGTCCTTGAAGAGCGGGTTGCGGCCCTCGTTGGGCTCCACACCGTTGGGGATGCCGTCGCCGTCCGAGTCGCCCGCGGGGTCGAGGTTGAACGTCGCGGTGACGGAACGCGCTGCGGTCATCGACACGTTGCACGCGCCGGTCCCGGCGCAAGCGCCGGCCCAGCCCGCGAAGACCGAGCCTGGCGAGGCGGTGGGCGTGAGCGCGACCGACGTCCCGTCGTTGTAGTTCGCGCCGCAGGTGGCGCCGCAGGAGATCCCGGCCGGCGTCGAGGTCAGGGTGCCCGTGCCGGTGCCGTTCTTGCCGACCGTGAGCGCGAACACCGACGGAGCGGGGTTGGCGGTGAAGGTGGCCGTCACCGAGCGCGCCGAGGTCATCGATACGATGCACGGCGCGGTGCCCGAGCAGACGCCGCCCGACCAGCCGCTGAAGGTCGATCCCGCGCTCGCCGTCGCCGTGAGCGTCACCGTGTAGCCGCCGAACAGGTTCGCGGCACACGTGGCACCGCAGCTGATCACCGTGGAGGGCGCGGGCGCGTTCTGGACACCCGTCACCGTGCCGGACCCCGTCCCGTTCCGGGACACGCTCAGCAACGAATTGCCGATGGTCGCCGTGCCGAACGACGTGAGGTTGTCCACCATGCAGAAGCTGTCCGGGTTCGAGCAGTAGCCCGGCAGGTATTCGGCCAGCATCAGGACGATCCAGTAGGTGCCGTAGGCCGGGACCGTGTAGGGCGTGTTGCCGTTGATGTTGATGAACGAGTACCCCGGCGCGAGCTGCCCGTTGTTGGGGAATATCGCAAGGCGCGTGCCGAAGAAAGGGCCACCCTGGTAGGCCGGTGGCGAGGTCGTGGCCCACAGTTCCAGGCGCAGGGTCCCGGTGACGTAGCCGATGAGGCTCTGGTTGTTGATGGCCCCCAGGGTCACGTAGGCCCTCGCCGCGTTGGGATCGAGGGTGTAGGTCCAGTTCCCGCTCATGTAGATGCCGGTGGAAATGGACTTGTCGGCGCCCGGTTCGCCCGACGGCGAATAGGGAACGGTCTCGGCCGTCATCTCCCCCGGCTGCGTGGCGTCGCTTTCCGGCGACACGAGGCCCGTGCCCCAGGCGGCGCTGGCAAATGCGGCAATGGCGATGGCGGCGAAAAGCCTGCTGAGTGGTGCGGTCATGGTTGCGGTCTCCGTGCTCGAGGGCAAAGGGCCAATGCGCCCCTTCACCCTGAAACACGGAATCCTAGCGGAAATCACGCCAAGAAATAGGGACGGTTCCCGGGAACCGTCCCTTTTGTTGCCAGCCCCTCATCCCCGGCCCTTCTCCCGGAGGGAGAAGGGAGCATTTCTCTCCCCTCTCCCTTGGGAGAGCATTTCTCTCCCCTCTCCCTTGGGAGAGCATTTCTCTCCCCTCTCCCTTGGGAGAGGGGTCGGGGGTGAGGGTGATCTACGGCAGGAAGCGGGCCCGGTACTCGGTCGAGAGGAAGAAACCGTTTATGACCTGCTCGCGCGTAAAGGTGGCCGCATCGAGGAAGCCCACCCAGCCGTTGAAGCCGGTGGGCTCGGGCGTGCGCCGCAGCATCCCCGCGTACATCATGGTCACGAACACCTCGTTGGCCATCTGCACCTGGTATTCCACGCTATCCGAGAACCCGATCAGCACCTGCCCGCGCGAGTAGCCCGATTGCAGCAGCCCCACCCACCCGGCCAGGCCCGCGGGATCGGGGGCCCGCCCCAGCACGTTGCCGTAGAGGAGCGTCACGAACTGCGTATCGTCCAGGCTCCCGTAGGTCGACTGGAACTCCGGGCTCACCGTGAAGAAGTCGGCCAGTTGCGTGACCGTGAGCATCCCCGCGCGCACCAGCCCGGCGTTGTAGCTCATGCCCGCGTAGTCGGGCACGCGCAGGAAGGTGGCGAAATACAGCCGCACCACCGGCGCCACGAATCCCGCGAACTCCGCCGAATTGATGAATGCGTCGATCACCTGCAGTCGGGAGTACGTTCCCGCCGTGACGAGGGAAGTCCACCCCGAGATGCCCGCGGCATCGCCCTCGCGCCCGAGAAAGTCCCGGTACTGCTGCATCGCGAAGAGACGGGCGCTGCCGAAGACGTCGTTGTCCTTCACGAGCGGGTCGCTCGCCTCGATCATCTCGATGCCGTTGGGGACGCCGTCGTGATCCGCATCGGCGGCCGGGTCGTAGACGATCAGCTGAACGAGCGGGCCCGAGGTGCTGGCGAGGTTGTTGCCGTCACCCGCGTACTGCGCGGTGATCGAGTGCGGCCCCGGGCGCAATGCGGCCGTGGCACAACTTGACGCGCCGTTGACGACCGGCAGCGCCTCGCAGCCTTCGATCGCTACGCCGTTCCGGAGGAACCCCACCGCCCCTGCGATCTCCGCGCCGAGCCCGGGGCCCGAGATCGCAGCCGTGAACAGGACCGAATCGCCGAGGACGCCGGGATTCGTCGCGGAAACCACGACGGTCGTTGAGGAAGCCGGGTTCACGGTATGCACGATGCCCGGCGAAACGGCCGACCCGCTGGTGCTGCTGGCCGCGAACTCCGCCGTGATGGTGTGGGCGCCCGCCGCGAGCGAGCCCGTCGTGAAGGTCGCCGTCGTGCCCGACACGACGTCCGCGCCGATGAAGTTCCCGCCGTCCATGAAGAGGACGAGGCTGCCCGTCGCCGCGGCGGAAAGCGTGGCCGTGAAGGTCACGGCATTCCCGTAGGTGGTGGTGGCCGCGCTGCCGACCACGGACAGCGTGATCGCCGCCCCCCCCGTGATGTCGAACCCCTGCCCGACCGTCGGCGCGGCGTTGAAATGGGAATCCCCCGCCTGGTTGGCGAAGATCGCGCAACTACCGATGCCGAGCAGCGTGACGGTGTTGCCCGAGACCGAGCACGGGCCGGCCGCGAAGTACGACACGGTGAGCCCCGAGGTCGCCGTGGCCGAGAGGACGAACGGCGGATCGGTGACCGGCCGGTCCGGCAGGGCGCCGAAGGTGATCGACTGGTCGCAACGCGAGGTCACGAAGGTCGAATCGCTGCCGTGCGCTGTGCCGGCCGCGTGGATGGCATTGACCCGGAAGTGGTAGGTGGTATCACAGGTGAGGTCGCCGATCGCACCGGCGACCGCCGTGCTTCCCGCGCCCGTCAGCAGGAACGCCGGCGAACCGGCCACCGCGCTGCCGTAGCTCGCCGTGGTCCCGTAATCGAACGAGATGCCGCTTGCCAGGACGTTCCTGTCGTCGACCGTGCCGTTCAGCATTGCGCTGATGGCCGTGATGCGCGTCGCCACGCCCGTGATCGCTTCGGGCGGAACGCCCGCCTGCTTGATGATAAAGGCGTCGTAGCTGCCGACCCTTGCCAGCGGCGGCGTCGTGAGGTTGCCGTTGCCGAGGTCTCCTGCCAGGACGACGTTGCCCGCCCCGTCGACTGCGACGGCCCGGGCCGTCGCAGACGCCCCGAAGCCTCCATGATTCTTGGCCAGCGTCAAGGCACCGGTCGCATCCACCTTGAGGACCAACGCATCGGCGGCGCCGATTCGGGCGAGCGCCGGCGTGGTGAGATTGCCGGCCTGGAAGTACCCCCCCAAATGGACGTCGCCGGCGCCATCGACCGCAATGCCCACGACATACGCGTTCGCCCCGCCACCGCCGTAATTCCGCGACCAGGTCGTGTTGCCGGACGTGTCCAGCTTCAGGACCAGCGCGTCGGCTGTGCCAACTTGCGTCTGCGGCGGGTTGGTGAGATTGCCGCCCTGGAAGAATCCGCCCAGGTAGACATTGCCGGCGCCATCGGCGGCGATGCCCTGGACGAAGGCCGACGCTCCGGCGCCCCCGAAGTTCCTCGCCCAGCTTGCATTCCCTTCCGGGTCCAGCTTGAAGGCAAACGCGTCGTATTCGCCAATCCGGGCCAGCGGCGGCGTCGTGAGGTTCGCCCCTAGAAAGTAGCCTCCGAGATAGACATTGCCGGAGCCGTCTACCCCGATTCCTGCCGCTACCGCCGTGGCCCCGCCGCCGCCGAAGTTCTTCACCCAGGC